>JBEASE010000124.1:0-3163 GCA_041162625.1 Bacteroidota bacterium
GTCTTGTATCCTTCTTTATGTATGGTCATTATAAAGGGTTAAGTTGTAAAGTTAAGCAATCTGTGTGGCATCAAATATTGATCCTCCTTTTTCTTGCAGCAACTTGCCATTCGCCAACAATTTGGTCGTTTTCGATGGCAGTCAAAGTTTCGTGGAGGGCTACAGTGGGACAAATATGATAAGGAATGCCGATGAGTATGTCTCCAACATTGTATTTTTCTGCATATTCAGATTCCATTACCAGATGTTCTTCACTTTGTCCGACTGGCTTAAGATCAGTATTTGAAGGGAAGTAAACTCTTTTGGTAATTTCATTTTCTGATGCAATAGCTTTATGTCCGAGGTCAAGACAAATTCTATTGTGACTAGGTTTGGAAATTACTCTAGTAACAATATGAACAGCTGGTGTGAAATGTTGTTCCGGGCAAATTGTAGCATAGCCGTGGTCCCAGAAAATATTGGTACCCGGACTACATTCACGGTCCAGTTTCTTTGCATGAATGGAAAAACTTGGAGAGCCTCCTGCAATGATCATTGGACGTTTAAATCCTTTTTGCTCCAGCTTTTCAATCCATTGGTATACTAGCTCAAATGCTTTATCACAGGCCTTTTCTCTTTCAACTGGATCGGCTTGTCTATGCTGTCCATCATACACATGTAAACCCGAAAAATGCAAATGTGTAGCCGACTGTAGATATTCACAAAGGAGTATTGCAGCATCATTTGGTGCAATTCCTGTTCTATTCATACCTACGTTAATATCAATGAATACGTTTACATTTATTGCTGCGATAGATAATTTTAGGTTTATTGCTTTTGCTTGTTCAAGATCATCTACGATGGTAGAGAATGCTGTATCAGGATAGGTTATAATGAGTTTAATCAACCGATCTATCTTTACACCAACAGGTTGATGAGCGAGCAAAACATCTTTTGCTTTATTGATTGCTAATAATTCAGCTTCTGCAATGGTGGCACATTTGAATTTGTTTATGCCTTGCTCTTGCATCAATTGAATTCCTTCAGCTGTTTTATGTGTTTTGATATGCGGACGAAGTCGGTTCACGCTCCCAGCCATCCTGATCATTTCAGCAATGTTCTCGCGCACCAAAGATGGATAAACAACTAGAGAAGGGGAGTCGATTTGATCAAAATTCATGTTGACAATTAAAAAGATAAGGCAATATATATTTTTTGATAGTTATACCAGAACAAAACTATCAAGCGCTTCTTCAATTTCTTCAACTGTATTCAATGTGACGAGTTGGGTTCTCAGTGGTTTAATATTAGGAATGCCTTTTAAATAATTGGCATAATGTCTTCTCATCTCGAAAATACCTAGCTTAGTTCCTTTCCATTTAATTGATGCGTGCAGGTGTTGTCTTATGACTTCTAATCGCTCCTCAAAAGATGGCGGGTCTAGGTGTTCACCAGTTGCGAAATAGTGTTTCACTTCTCGAAAGAACCAAGGATAACCAATTGCTGCTCTTCCAATCATAATACCATCAACACCATAACGATTTTTATATTCCAATGCTTTTTCAGGTGAATCAATATCACCATTTCCAAAAATTGGAATATGTATTCTGGGATTATTTTTCACTTTTGCAATCCAACTCCAATCGGCTTCGCCCTTATAGAGCTGACTTCTTGTTCTACCATGAATAGCCAATGCTTGCACCCCAATATCTTGTAAACGCTCTGCAACTTCAAGTATGTTGATGCTGTCAAAATCCCATCCCAATCTTGTTTTAACAGTCACAGGAATGGTTGTTGATCTGATGACGGCTTTAGTGAGTCGCACCATTAAATCAATATCCTTCAAAACAGCTGCGCCTGCTCCTTTGCAGACTACTTTTTTAACGGGACAACCAAAATTGATATCGAGTAAATCTGGGTTTACAGTTTCTACAATGCCAGCACTGATGGCCATTGCCTCTTCGTCTCCACCAAATATTTGAATTCCAACCGGACGCTCATCATCGAAGATGTCCAATTTCTGCCTGCTTTTCAATGCATCCCTGATCAATCCTTCTGTACTGATGAATTCTGTGTACATCAGATCTGCACCATTCTTTTTACATACGGCTCGAAATGGAGGATCGCTTACATCTTCCATGGGTGCTAGTAGAAGAGGAAACTCAGGTAAGTTTATGTTGCCTATCTTTATCATGCTATTCGTGCAAAGTTACAAAGAAGAAATATGGAACAGCAACAACAAAATAAGTTAGGATTGAATGAGAAATCAGGCTTATTTATTTTAATAGGACTCATGGGTGTTGGATTTGTGATTGGAGGTTTCTTTTCGATCAGCATTTGGCAGTTGATGACCGGACAAGATATGGCCCAAATGCAATTGTCTATGTCTGATCCACAATTTGCTAATCCTGTCAGGGTGAGTCAGACAATCCTATCCATCTGTATCTTTTTTCTTCCTTCTATTATTGTAGCAAGAATGATGGACAAACAACCACTAACCTATATTGGCTTGCGCCAGCGTTCAAGTGTATTTTCATATGCGTTGACTATCTTATTGATGTTGCTTACCATCGTCATTGGCGGTTCAATGGCTACACTCAATGAAATGATACCGCTTACCACACAAATGGAATTGTATTTCAAGAGTATGGAAGAGGATTATATGAAGCAAATTGAAGTGATGTCGCAAATGAGTGGATGGGGTGATTTTTTTGTTGCTTTGGTAGTCATGGCACTTGTTCCAGCTATTGTAGAAGAAGTATTTTTCAGAGGTGGTTTTCAAAATTTGATGCACAGGTCAACAGGTAATTTTTGGGTAGCAGTAATTGTCACGTCTTTGTTGTTTAGTGCTATACATTTTTCATTTTATGGTTTTCTCACAAGGTTAACATTGAGTATTGTACTGGGTCTGCTCTATGCTGAAACCCGTAATTTATGGATGCCCATTCTAGCCCATTTTATCAACAATGCTATTGGTGTAGGAGAAGTATTTTATTTGAGAAGTACCAATCAATCTATTGCTGATGGTGTTGGCGATAAATTTCCAATTTGGTGGGGTGTACTTGCACTAGTAGCTTTTGTTTTCTTGTATAAAAGGTTTCAAAAACAATTCTCGTATGGCGCTTGATAAAAAAGTGTTTGCTACAAGAGCCAAGACTGCAGTGGTTTATGCGGTGGTTATGCT
>JBEASE010000125.1:0-3353 GCA_041162625.1 Bacteroidota bacterium
ATCATCATGCTGCCATAACAAACGACTGTAGCTATTGCACAAGCGAGGTAGCCGAGATATGGAATTAAAAGGTAGTTGACCAAAATAGTCAATGCAGCACCAATGAGTGTAATAGTTGCACCAATCATGGTTTTATTGGTGAGTTTGTACCAGACCGACATATTATAGTAGATACCAAGAAAAATTTTTGCCAACATAAGAATTGGTACGATAAATAAGCCTTGAAGATATTCTGGATTTTTTTTGATGCCCATGAAGTGCTTCCAAATGTCTAAGTACATCACAACGCCAAGAAAACAAAGGCTGCAGACAATGATGAAAAAGTGCATCACTCTTGCATAGGTTTCCCTCGCATTTTCTTTGGTTGATTGTTTAAAAAAGAAGGGTTCTGCACCCATTCTGAAGGTTTGGATAAATAGAACAATCAGTACAGCTAATTTATAGTTTGCGCTATAAATACCATTAGCTGATCTTGCTTCATCTATGGTGCCATTATAATGATAGACAATCATGAACCTATCGATTGTCTCATTAATAATGCCACCAAACCCAACAATAATCAAAGGAGTTGAATAAATGAAAATATCACGCACTAGTTTTTTATCAATCTGAAATTGGAATCCTGAAAATTCAGTAATCAATAGGATTAGCGTGACTGAAGATGCTATCAGGTTAGCGATAAAGACATAGCCAATGCCAATAGTTGGGTTATAAAGAGAAGCGAATAAAGTTTGTTTTCCTGCTTCGAAATCTGATTTACAGAAGTACAGAAAGAAAATGACAAAGAACATGTTGGTAAGTATGTTCAATAGTTTTATCAAGGCAAATTTTCTAGGTTTACCATCCTGTCGCAGTTTTGAGAAGGGTAATACTGCAATCGTATCAAGCGCTACAATCAAAATAACATAAATCAGCCAATCTGGATGGTTGCCTAATCTCATTGTATCAGCAAGAAACTGAATAGGTAAAATAAGCATCAACGAAAAAAGGACGGTAGTCATGAGGAGCATGCTCAAGGAAGTATTGAACACTTTTTTTGGTTCTTCAATTTGAGCGAACCTAAAAAATGATGTCTCCATCCCATAGGTAAAGATGATGTTAAGGAAAGCTGCTGAGGCGAATAGAATGGAAATATCACCATAATCCGCAGAACCGTATATATAGGTGAGAATTGGCGTGAGCAAATAATTAATGAATCGCCCAACAATGTTGCTGAGTCCATACCAAATGGTTTGATTTGCCAATTGTCTTATTCCTGCCAATGTTAATTCTTTCATCAAAAATAAGGCTTATGTAATGTCTTTGTGTAAGTATGTCTCCATTTCCTATTTTTACAGGAACTTATAAATGATTCATGAGGGCAGTAATACAAAGAGTTTCAAGTGCCTCAGTAGAGGTTGATGGTTCAATAGTTGGTGCTATAGGAAAAGGGATGATGGTTTTGGTAGGAGTTGAGGATGCTGATTCTTTGGAAGATATTCAATGGTTATCTTCAAAACTAATTCAGTTGCGGATTTTCAATGATGAGGCTGGGGTGATGAATGTATCTCTTAAGGATATTGAAGGCGAGCTTTTATTGGTGAGTCAGTTTACCTTGCATGCGTCTACAAAAAAAGGAAATAGACCTTCGTATATCAAAGCATCAAAGCCTGAAACAGCCGTTCCTATTTATGAACAATTCAAACGGCAATTGGAGGATGATTTAGGTAGAAGCGTGGCTTCAGGTATATTTGGTGCAGATATGAAAGTAAGTTTAATCAATGATGGTCCTGTTACCATCATCATCGACACAAAAAACAAAGAATAATGACCCTGCAAGAGGCACAAAATCAGGTTGATCTTTGGATCAAGAATGTTGGTGTTCGCTATTTCAGCGAGCTCACCAACATGGCAATACTTACAGAAGAGGTTGGAGAGTTGGCAAGGATAATGGCCAGGAAGTATGGCGACCAATCCTTTAAAAAAACAGAAAATCCAGATGCATTGGCAGATGAAATGGCTGATGTGCTTTGGGTACTGATTTGTCTTGCTAATCAGACCGGGGTAGATTTAACCGCTGCGTTTGAGCAAAATATGCAAAAAAAGACCAATCGTGATGCCAACCGGCATCAAGAGAATGAAAAGCTGAAGTAGTCCGGTTTTCTTTCATGCAAGAAGTGTAATCACCCATTACCTCTATTTATTATCTTTGCGGCCTATGGTAATCAATGACGCAAATAAGTTTCAGGCAATAATATCCCATGCTAAAGAATATGGATTTGTTTTTCAATCCAGTGAGATCTATGATGGTTTAAGTGCGGTATACGATTACGGACCATGGGGAAGTGAGTTAAAGAAAAACATCAGGGAATATTGGTGGAATGCCATGACCCGGATGCATGATAATATCGTGGGTATTGATGCTGCTATTTTTATGCATCCCACAACTTGGAAAGCTTCTGGTCACGTAGATAATTTTAGTGACCCAATGATCGATAACAAAGATTCCAAGAAAAGATATCGTGTTGATCATTTAATTGAAGCAACAGCTGATGCATTGAATGCAGAAGGAAAGCTGGCGGAAGCTGAAGCATTGCTGAAAGAGATGGATACTTTGCTTGGCAACAATGATTTTGCAGGTTTGAAGCAATTGATTGAGCAGCATAAGATGAAGTGCAGTGTGAGTGGCACTTGCAATTGGACTGACGTACGTCAATTTAATTTGATGTTTTCTACCCAGTTGGGTTCTGTTGCTGAAGATGCAAGTGAAATTTACCTGAGACCTGAAACAGCGCAGGGTATTTTTGTGAATTTTCTCAATGTGCAAAAGACGGCAAGGATGAAGATCCCATTTGGTATTGCACAAGTAGGAAAAGCATTCAGAAATGAAATAGTTGCACGCCAGTTTATTTTTCGCATGAGGGAATTTGAGCAAATGGAAATGCAATTCTTTATTCGTCCTGGCACACAACAGGAATGGTATACTTATTGGAAAGAAGAACGCATGAAGTGGCATACTTCCCTAGGGTTTCCTGCAGATAGTTATCGCTATCATGATCACGTTAAATTGGCACATTATGCTGATGCAGCTGTAGATATTGAATTTGCATTCCCAATTGGGTGGAAAGAAGTTGAGGGTATTCACAGCAGGACTTCACAGCAGGACTGACTTCGACTTGAAGAGTCATCAGCAGTATAGTGGAAAAAAACTGCAATATTTTGATCCAGAAATCAATCAGAACTATGTGCCTTATGTGATTGAAACTTCAATTGGCTTAGACCGCATGTTCTTGCTGACTTTATGCCATGCTTACCAAGAAGAAAAATGGAACAAAGAAGATGGTAGCGAAGACAGCAGAGTAGTACTAAAAATT
>JBEASE010000126.1:0-3093 GCA_041162625.1 Bacteroidota bacterium
AGATTATTTGATTTGCACATCAAAGATGAAGAGGCTATGAAGCCTGAGGCAAAAACAATTGAAATAGGAAGGGGTGCAATCAACTTTTCAATACTCATAGATGTTTTAAGAGAGATCAACTATAAAGGAATTTGTAGTGTAGAGTATGAAAAAGATATGGATGCTCCATTGGTGGGTATGGCAGAATCTGTAGGATACTTAAAAGGAATGATGAGTAAATAACTTGTTTAATTTTGTAAAAAATAATCGAAATGAATCATTTTTTGAAACTGTTTGTGGTGTCTTTTCTTTTGATTTCATGTGGTGGTCAGAAAGTTGACAAACTCTATATCAATGCCAAAATATGGACAGGTGATACTGCAAATCCAAGTGCCACAGTAATGGCCGTAAAGGGTGAAAAAATTATTTACGTTGGTAATGATGCAACAAAGTATACAGCAAATGAAACAATAGACGTTGAAGGTAAATTAATGCTGCCTGGATTTACTGATAACCATACACATTTTCTTTCAGCAGGTTATTCTTTGTCGAGTGTAAAGCTAAAAGATGCAATGACCAAGCAAGAATTTATAGATCGAATTGCTACTTTTTGTAAAAGTAAGCCTGATGATACCTGGGTTATGGAAGGTAGTTGGGATCATGAAAACTGGGGTGGTGAATTGCCTTCCAAAGAATGGATTGATTCTATATGTGGGGATCATCCGGTATTTCTTTCAAGATATGATGGGCATATGGCGTTTGCAAATTCTAAGGCTTTACAGCTTGCAGGAGTAGATAAAAGTACAGTTTCGCCTGATGGCGGTGTCTTGGTCAAAGATAAAAACGGCGAACCTACTGGAATTGTGAAAGATGCTGCAATGAATTTGATTATCAAAGCAATTCCTCCTCCTACAGCTGAACAACTTGATCAATATTTTGATGCAGCGGCAAAGCATGCTGTAGAAAGAGGTGTAACAAATGTGAATGATATGAATTCTTATGGAGGATGGAGTGATTTGGAAACCTATAAAAGAGCTTGGAAAACTGATAGAATGATTTTGCGTATGTATTCATTTGTGCCTTTAGCAACATGGGAGCGACTAGATACTTTTGTACAAAAAAATGGGAAAGGCGATGACATGCTGCATTGGGGGGGATTAAAAGGATATGTTGATGGATCATTGGGCTCTACAACTGCTTGGTTTCATCAGCCTTATTTAGATGATCCTGGTTCCAATGGATTATTTATAACTGATACAGCCCTGCTTCGCAAGTGGGTTTTAGGCGCAGACAAAGCAGGATTGCATATTGGTGTGCACGCCATTGGGGACAAAGCAAATGATTTTATTTTAGCCGTCTATGATCAAGTTGTCAAAGTAAACGGTAATCGCGATAGAAGATTTCGTGTAGAACATGCACAACATGTTACACCTCAAACAATTGATCAATTTGCAAAACAAGATGTGATAGCATCAATGCATCCCTATCACTTATTTGATGATGGCATCTGGGCTTTTAAGCGTTTAGATACTAATCGACTTAAAGGAACGTATGCTTTTAAGAGTATGAAGGAAAAGGGTGTTAGGGTTACTTTTGGTTCTGATTGGCCAGTTGCTCCCATCGACCCTATGTATGGTATTTTTGCTGCAGTAACAAGAATAACTGGCGATGGGAAAAATCCAAACGGTTGGTATCCATCAGAAAAAATTTCAGTAGAAGAGGCACTAAAATCATATACAGTTTCTAATGCTTACTCTTCTTTCTTAGAAGGTAGAATTGGTGTTTTGAAAGAAGGCTTTGATGCCGATTTCACCATACTTGAAAATGATATTTTGACAATTCCACAAGAGAAAATAAAAGAAGTGAAGGCGGTAAGGACAGTAGTTAAGGGGAAGGAGGTTTTTATTAGGGAATGATTTTTTTAACACATTTAGGGGCGATTAAACGTATTAATACGTAGTAGTCGTCTCTTCTTTCGTCATGATTTCATCATTTTTTTTCTAAGATTTCGGTACTGAATTACAATATGGGGTTATTGGTTTACGTTATTATTATATGATAGCACGCAACGCTATCTATCCTATAATCCAAGACCATGAGAACCAATCATTTAGGCCCAAAATCGGTCGTTTTTCTGACCATTTTATTTTTACTAACAGGCTTCATTTCTGTTAGAGCACAGGCTGTTTTCAATGCCAATAATGGCAACATCAGCTTTTTGGCAGCTAATAAATTCCATAAAGTAGGTACGAATGGATCCGCAGTTGGTAATGTTACTTTGTACACAAATGTTATAACCATTGCCGGACAAAGGATTGATTGTATTGTTAGAACAATGAGTTTGACTAATGGAAGTTTTGCACTACCTGCTGGTTCATCTGGTGGTACAATTGCTTTTGACTATTCATCACCAACTGGTAGTGGTCTTTCTGCAAATCTTGATCGCTTTTTTTCTCCAATGCTTACTTTTAATTCTGGAGGTGGAAGTGCAAAGTTTAAGTTTGAATTCATTTTAGGTGATAGCTACAACAATACAACGCATAAGGGGACTCCAGTAATTATTCAAAATGTTACATTGAACACATACGATATTGATGGAAATGATGGTGCAAATTCAAATCAGTATAATGAATTTGGAGGATTTTCTTCTGTTACATTAAGTGCTTCTCCAGTAACGCGTATTTCTTATTCTTATAACACAGCATCTGGCTTAACCAAGTTTCGTTCTACTGTTACTTACAACAGTACAGTTGTTACAGCTGATCAACATCGTGTAACGGTGAAATATGATGAAGTAAGCACTTTTGAAATTATGGTTGGTGCTGACGGTTCAAATGCTGCATATTTTATGCTTGATTTTGGAACTGGGCCTAATTGGGGGGGTACTACAAATCTATATGGTACACCTACTCTAGACCTTAATCCAGGTCAGCCTGGTTTTAGCCAGACTTCCAGTTCATGTGGAGCTGTAGTTAGACCAATCACCAATGGTTCAACCAGCTTAAGTTTGACTGGTTCTTCAAATACAGTAAGTGAGGTGATCATCTCCTATGATCCCACTACAATTTTGAATGGTGCTTTTGAGAAAATATTTCCTAATGGCTCAAGTAATCC
>JBEASE010000127.1:0-3069 GCA_041162625.1 Bacteroidota bacterium
ATATTAACTATCCAGGACGTAACGGGTCGCACCTTGAAAGTGATCAACGGACAATATGCAAAAGGTTACAACCAAGTTACCGTAAAGGATAGAGATTTAAGCACTAAAGGTGTATTAACTTATACGCTAAAAGTGGCAGATTTCACAATGACTAAGAAAATGGTGATTGTAGAGTAATTATTTATACCTATTTGATTACCGGGGATTGTCTGAATATTCCGGTCAAACTGAGCCACTAAATCCGGGGCAAACTGAGCCAGTGATTCCGGGGCAAACTGAGCCACTCATTCCGGTCAAACTGAGCCACCTCAGAGTATGATTTGACGGGTTAAAAATAATCAAAAAAATAACTGAACTTTTTCAGATAAAAGTGTGGTTCTCCTCACTGATATTATCAGCGAAGTTAATCTAATAATTAAAATAAATCATCATCGTCATAACCTTGTAGTTGTGGGAAACGGGAAATAATTCGATAGAATTATTCTCGTTTTCCACACTTGCTCGAATGTATTTCTCGTATCTTCTCATCCGGCATATATTTTTGTTGCTTTACGTAATGATTCGCCTTTAAGCTCGATTCTGTGTGCCTGATGAATAATTCTGTCTAAGATAGCATCCGCCACTGTGTTTTCATTTATATACTGATGCCAGGCAGATATAGGTAGCTGAGAGGTTATAATAGTTGAGTATCTGCTGTGTCTATCCTCAATAATCTGTAGTAGTGCAAGGCGTGCAGCGGTATCCAGGGGTGTAAGCCCCCAGTCATCAAGAATAAGTAGATTTTTATTTTCTATTCTATCCATTTCTTTGCGGAAGCTGCCGTCAAGCTTATCAGATTTCAGCTTACTCAGTAATTTGGGCAATGAAAAGTAAGCCACTTTTTTACCTTTTGTACAAGCCTGATAACCCAGAGCGGAAGCTAAATAACTTTTTCCACAGCCAGTAGCTCCAGTAATGATTATATTTTCTCCCCTGTCAACAAAGGAGCAGTCGGCCAGTGAGGTAATTATCTCTCTGGTAATGTTTCTTTGATCTGAGTATATCACATCATTGAGAGATGCCTGATATCTAAATCGTGCATTTTTTATGGCGCTAAGCATTCTGCGATTATTCCGATATAATTCTTCCGCCTCTACGAGTTGAGCTAAAATCACCACAGCATCTGGTCGCTGGTGGATGGGCGTTTCCATAATTGCGTTGTATCGATCGGCCATGCCTATCAGGCGTAAGGAGCGCATTAACTCCAGTGTTTTTTGGTAATTCATCTTTTTACAATTTATTTATAATAGGATTCTCCGCGGATGTTTTTATGGTCAATATTTACATTCTGGTTGTCGTCATTGGAGGATGCTAAAAGACCTTTCTCCGTTAGAGTAAGTATTCTGTCCAGTTTGCTATAAGATACAAAGTCGTACTGAATACAAACAGAAGCCGCCGCCTCAATACGATGGTTGCCGTGTTTTGATGCCAATTGTAATACCCCCTGACACCCCTTAAACGCTTGTTCAGGGTGCTTACATTGCAGAAACATCTGTTCGACTAACCTAAGTGTATTGGGGCCTATTTTCATTCCTTGTTTTATAAAATGATCCCGGCTCCAGTTTTGATAAAATTGATGTCTGGGGTGAAGATGTGCTTCGTTAGTCGTGTATCTGTATGGCGTTCTTGTTCGCTGGTGAATAGCAATTCTCTCATATTTTAGATATACCTCTACTGTTTGAGATGTATAGCCGATCTCCACTTTTTTTCCAATATATTGGTAGGGAACAGAATAATGGTGCTTGTCTTTTCCAAGCATTACATGGCAATTTGGATGCACTTTAGCCTGTAAATAAGTTTTCTGTTCAAAAGCAAGAGTAGGAAGGGGTTTGAGAACATTGCGTTCTAAGGTATCAAATTGTTGTTTGCGGCTTATAGTCTTGCCTTGAAAATATTGCTGGTTGTGCTTACACAGCAACTCGGTGACGGCATCGTTTAATTCTTGCAAGGTATGAAAGACCCTATCGTGTAAAGGTGCATAAATCCTTGTGTACAGTATATTGACGGCCGATTCAACCAGTGCTTTGTCCTTTGGCTTCTTAACACGGGTTGGCAGTACCACCGTATCGTAATGGTCAGCAAAATCAGACATACTATGATTAATCTCAGGATCATACCTACTGGCCTTATTGACAGAAGGTTTGAGATTATCTGTCACAATAGCCTCAGGAACACCACCAAACCAACTGAGGGCATTACGGAGACAATGTAAAAAGTCCGGAGTCTGTTGACTCAAACATGCTTCTGCATAGGTATATTGGGAGCATGGAAGAATAGCAACAAAAAACTCCACAGGTATCGCCTCACCGGTTTCTTTGTCAATTAAATAAAGCTTCTTACCAGCAAAATCTACCATCATCTTGTCTCCTGCTTTGTGTTCTAAAACACAGGTAATCTGCTGACTTTTCTCATATCTTTTGTAATGTTCACAAAACCGTGAATATTGCAGGCCTTCTGGGTGGTTTTGTTTATATTGCTCCCAGAGCATAAATTTTGTAACTCCAACCCTACTTAATTTTACATCCATTTCTGGAAACAAGCCATATAAAACCTCGTGAGCCTGCTTTTCAACAGCAGGGGGGTAAACAATGGAGTATAACTCCTTATCACTGAGATTAGCGAGCTCCTTTTGAGACAAGGGATGTTTTTTAAGTAAATCATTGTATTTAAAAATAGTATTGCGTGACATTCCTGTCAGCTCACTAATTTGACGCAGAGATTTACCTTCAAGACTTAATTTTAAAAACTTTCTCAATTTAGACATAGGAATAATTTGATTTGCCATATCGGGTTTTTAAAACCGAATATAGATGTCAAATCATCCTCAAAAAAGTGGTTCACTTTGCTCCGGAATGAGTGGTTCACTTTGCTCTGGAATAGGTGGTTCACTTTACTCCGGAATAGGTGGTTCACTTTACCCCGGAATACTCAATTGTCCATTTTATGGATAATCCCCATGTATATTTTCTAAATTTTGGACTGGGTCCTATGTGCTTGGAGCTTTTAGGGATAGTTCTCTTGTAGCTAATC
>JBEASE010000128.1:0-5447 GCA_041162625.1 Bacteroidota bacterium
TTACCCCAGCTTTTAGCGCAAGTTTTACTTCATTAATACTAACACAATCAACACCGGAACCCAATCCATTCAAAACTTTCAACACATTTACATTGGTGAGTGCTTTGCAAGCGTAAAATACTTGAACATCACTTTTATGGAAAGCATTTATTAACTTTTGGTATTGGTCACGAATTCTTTGAGCATCATACACATATAAGGGTGTACCAAACTGCTCAGCGGCTTTTAACAGTAAATCGTTTGAAAGAATAGAATCCATTACACAAGTTTAGGATTCAGTAGATGCATCAGTATCTTCAATCTCAGTAGAAGATTCATCACTTGTGTAATCATTTTGTACAATATCTTCCTGCGCTTGCTCTCCTTCAATTTCAAAATGATCAGCATTAACCAAGGTTGGCATAACAACCTGCTCAGCTAAAACCTCGCTAATCTTTGGTAGCTCATCTGAACTATTGATACCAAAATAATCCATGAAATGTCTTGAAGTAGCATAGATTAATGGCTTACCAACCATTTGTTCATTTCTTCCAGAAATAACAATCAATTCTTTTTCAAGAAGTTTTTGGATAGAATAATCGCAATTAACACCTCTTATAGCTTCAATCTCAGATTTGGTGATAGGTTGCTTATAAGCAATTATTGCCAAGGTTTCTAACGCTGCAGTTGACAGTCTTTTTAGAAACTTGTCACCATTTAACTGAACAATGGTCTGGTGATACTCTTTTTTGGTTAAGAATTGCAATCCTCCTCCGCTCTCTCTTAATTCAAAAGGAAAGAATTCAGAGGCATATTTTTCCCTAATACCTTCGACGGATGTCTCCACTTGGTCAATAGTTACTTTATCATCCAAGAAACCAAAAGCATTATTGACCAACTCTGTAAGCTCAATGGCCGTCAAAGGCTTTTCACTTGCAAAGATCAATGCTTCAATGTGGTTGATAAGGTTGGCTATTTCCATTGCTGAATCTATAAATTTTCGGATTACTCCGTTTGAATTTCAATTAAATGTAAGTCAAAATTTTTAACCCTGCAAAGCTGCTGCACCACTTACAATCTCAGTAAGTTCTGTTGTGATGGCAGCCTGGCGAGCACGGTTATAAGAAATCTTCAAACTCTTGAGTAATTCATTTGCGTTTTCAGATGCTTTATCCATTGCAGTCATCCTTGCACCATGCTCTGATGCATTGCAATCCAAGACTGCTTTGTACAATTGAGTATTGAGAATCTTTGGCATCAACTCTGCTATCAACTGATCCTTTTCAGGCTCGAATATAAAATCAGACTTTTTAGATTGCTTTCCTTTGTTAGCACTGTTTTTGGGAATAGGAAGGAAAGGTTCTGAAACAAATTTTTGGGTTGCAGCGTTTTTGAATTCACTGTAAACAATTTCAACAGCATCAAATTCTTTTTGAGCAAAAGCTTGTACTGCAGCCTGCGCACAATGTTGAACAGCTTCAAAAGAAAGTTTCATAAAGATATCCTTAAACCTTAGATCAACATTGTATCCTCTCTTTTGGAAAAACTCTGCACCCTTCTTGCCAATAGCCCAGACGGTTAGGTCTCCAGAAGCTTGCTGCGTTGCATATTTTTCTTTGATTGTAGCCAATGCCATTTTTTGGATATTGGCATTGTAAGCTCCACACAAACCGCGATCACTGGTAATAACTACCATCAATACTTTTTTAACTTGTCTTTCTTCGGCAAGTGTTATGTTGCTACCCCCTTCTGTATTGCTCACAATGTTTGATAACATCTCCTGCAACTTAGAAGCATATGGGCGCATCTGAATAATGGCATCTTGTGCACGACGCAATTTTGCCGCACTCACCATCTTCATTGCTTTGGTAATTTGTTGTGTGGATTGAACCGATTTGATCCTGTTTCTGACTTCTTTCAACTGACCGGCCATGGGTTTCTGAATTTGGGTGCAAAGGTAATAAAAACCCGCAAATATTCTATAAAATCGCTCCTTTTAAAGAAGTCGCTAGTCAGGTATTGCAATGGTCACATTGACCCATTCTGGATCAAATTTGGCGCTGAATTTCTTGTAAAAATTGATCGCTGGTTCGTTCCAGTCGAGCACCTGCCAAGTCATGCGCTTGAAGCCTTTTTCTTTTGCCTCTTGGATAAGTCTTTCAATCAACATTTTACCAATTCCCTTCCCACGTAAAGCTTCTGTAACCAAGATATCTTCCAAGTACATGACCTGACCTTTCCAGGTTGAATAGCGAATGTAATATAGCGCGAAAGCTACGACTTTCTTTTCTTGATTTTCAACTACAAAAGCCCACCAAACTGGGTTAGGTCCAAATCCACTTTGTTCAAAGTGAAGCGGATCTACAGTAACTTCATCAGGAGCTTTTTCATAAATCGCAAGCTCTCTAATAAGCTCTAACATTGCAGGGCAATCCCTTTTCTCCGCTCTTCTAATTTGAAAGTCCATCATTATTGTAACGCTTGATCAAAATCTTCGAGAATATCTTCAATATTTTCAATTCCCACACTCAATCGGATGAGACCGTCAGTTATACCATATTCTAGTCTGTGCTCACGCGGGACTGAGCTGTGCGACATAGAAGCAGGGTGTGATAACAAAGTATCACAGGTACCCAAAGAAACAGTTCGCGTGCACATTTGCAGTGCATTCATGAATTTAACACCAGCATCAAAACCTCCTTTTAATTCAAAACTCATCATTGCCCCAGCATGTTTCATTTGTCGCTTTGACACTTCATAGTCAGGATGATCTGATAATCCGTTGTAATTAACCTTAGCAATTGCTGGATGGTGATTTAAAAAAGCTGCTACCTGACTTGCATTCTCACAATGCCTTTGCATTCTTACTTCAAGTGTTCGCATCCCATTCATGAGTAAGAAGGCGTCAAACGCATTGCTGTTTCCACCTAGCAAACGATGTGTTTTTGTAGCCCTAGTTTTCATGAACTCGATATCGGTACCTAAAAGCACTCCACCGATTGCAGTTCCATGTCCGTTTAAAAACTTTGTTGTTGAATGCAACACAAAATCAATTCCATATTTAAATGGTTGTTGTAGCTTACCATATTGTTTAGCAAGTTTACTTAGCGCCTCTAAATCAACACACTGTAAGGTAGGATTGGCGGGAGTTTCAAGGTAGATCAACTTAATAGCTGGATCTTCTTTCAAACATTTTTCCGCAAGTGCTAGATCACGCAAATCAACAATGATGGCTTCCACTTCCAATGGCTCCAACAATGATTTTAAATAATCTTGGGTACCACTGTACAATGAAAAATGAGTCAAAACCTTATCTCCTCTTTTTAATGTTGCAATAAAAAGTGAACTAATGGCTGCCATGCCAGATGCATGTAAAATTGCTTTTGCTTCTAAGGGTTTCCCTTCTTTTTCTATACCGAAGGTTTCCATTGCAGCAATTTTGAGCTCAGCTTCGTTCATGGTAGGATTACCCCATCTCGCATAGATATATCCTTCTTCCTTTCCTGAGAACCTTCTCATTCCCTGTTCTGCTTCATCATATACATATGTTGAAGAAGCATAGATAGGTGTTAGGTGAGCATACATAGGATCTTTGATGTGACCACCATGTACGGCTAATGAAGAGAATCCCTTGAATTGTTTTTTACTCATATTGCCCATTTTACCCAGGTTGCACCCCATGTGAAACCTCCACCAAAAGCGGCCAGTACTATATTATCACCTTTTTTGATCTGATCTTGGTAATCCCACAAACACAATGGAATGGTTGCAGCAGTTGTATTACCATAACGATGAATATTCAACAATACCTTCTCGTCTGGAAGTCCCATTCTTCTTGCTGTTGCATCAATAATTCTCTTGTTGGCCTGATGAGGAACCAGCCAGGCAATATCATCGGCAGTCAAGTTGTTTCTTTGTATCAGTTCATAGCTCACATCTGCCATCCCTGTAACCGCAAACTTAAATACAGGCTGACCATCCTGAAACAAAAAATGTTCCTTTCTATCTACTGTTGCATGTGTTGGAGGATTGAGTGATCCACCTCCTTTCATGTGCAAATACTTTCCCCCACTACCATCACTTTTCAAGATGCTGTCCAAAACACCATATCCTTCTGTATTGGGTTCCAATAACACGGCACCAGCACCATCACCAAAAAGAATACAAGTTGTACGATCTGTATAATCTGTAATTGCGCTCATCTTGTCTGCACCTACTACTGCAACACGCTTGTATCTTCCACTTTCTATTAATGAAGCACCTGTGGTTAAAGCATATAAAAAACCAGAGCAAGCAGCCAAAATATCAAAACCCCAAGCATTTTTGATGCCTAATTTATCAGATGCAATATTGGCAGTATTGGGGAAAAACATATCCGGGGTGACCGTCGCTACAATTAAACAATCGATATCATTGGGTTCAATTCCCCTTTTATTGCATAGGTCAATCACAGCTGGAACTACCAAATCTGAGGTGGCTTTCCCTTCCCCTTTCAAAATATGTCTCTCTGAGATACCCGTTCTTGTCTTGATCCATTCATCATTGGTATCTACCATTTTCTCGAGTTCAGCATTGGTAAGCACATAATCAGGAACATATCCCCCTACAGAAGTGATTGCAGCCGTAATTTTTTGCATATTGGTTGTTTGGGTGTCAAAGTTATGGAATAGATGGTTGAAAGGGGGTGAATTATAGAAACTTTTAGTAGGACTTCTAGGGGGAAATTGACCCCTAACTCCCTTAAATTCATTAAATTCGCATACAATTTACGATCTCCATGATAGCAAGCCTAACAGGTACTTTTTTGACTAAAACTCCTTCCTTTGTGCATATTGATGTACATGGGGTAGGCTATGAAGTACAAATCAGCTTGAATACCTATTCAAAAATCCAGGATAACAAAGAGGGTACTCTTTTTACACACCTGCAAATCAAGGAGGACGCCCATACCCTCTATGGCTTTTCAGAACTTGCTGAAAAAGAGTTGTTTATACAATTAATCAGTGTTAATGGTGTGGGTGCGTCCACGGCCAGAATCATGCTATCATCTATGCAACCAGCAGAATTAAGATCTGCAATTGCAGCGGGTAATACAGGTGCATTAGAAAAAATAAAAGGCATTGGAAGAAAATCTGCAGAAAGAATTGTGCTTGAACTTCGTGAAAAAATGGTGAAATCTGGTGTAGAAAGCACCTCTTCAGGCTTCAGATACAATAGTTTAGACAATGACGCGTTAAATGCATTGATGGCACTTGGCATACAAAAAAATGTAGCGGAAAACGCACTTAAGAAAGCAAAAAATAGCGCCCCAGAAGACAATAACCTTGAATCACTCATCAAAAAATCCCTACAGCTTATTTGATAAGAACTCTACCCCATCAAATGTTTACGGCAAGTTGAATCTGTTATCTAAATCGATAACCTTATTGGCCATCATCATTGGTTTCCACTTTTCTGCTTATGCGGAA
>JBEASE010000016.1:0-31422 GCA_041162625.1 Bacteroidota bacterium
TGGATTCGATTACAGTGGAGGAGTTTAAAATACCCGTTGTACAATCGGATAAGACAATAAAGGGTATTGGAGGTATTAGAAAAGTTTCGTTTCTCTATGATGCGAGTTTAAAACTACCCGGACTCCAAGTAGATAAATTAAACTTTCATGTGAACGATTATAGTTTGCTTACCAGTGTATATGGTATCAAGATTGATGGTATTATCGGCTATAGTTTTTTGAGTAGGTACATCGTGAATGTGAATTATGATAGTTTAATCATCAAAGTCTATAGTATTGGGGAATATAAATATCCTTCAGGTGGATATATCCTTAATCCTATGTTTACGGCTTTACCTATTCAAACACTTCGTTTTACTGATAATGGAAAATTTTATAGTAAGTTCTATCTTGATACAGGTGCAGGCTTGAATTTTCTTTTATCGGATCGATATGCCTTAGACAGCAATGTATTGAAAAGAAGAAAAAAAGAACCTAAGCTAACTCAAGCTGAGGGCGTAGGGGGAAGAACAAGTATGAGGATTACGACTGTAACTGAAGTTAAACTTGGTCCCTATAGATTTAGAAAAGTGCCCACATATTTATTTAAAGATGAAAACAACATCACCAACTATCCCTATCTAGGTGGATTAATAGGGAACGATTTGTTGAGGAGATTTAATGCAACATTTAATTATGTGAAGCAAGAAGTGCACATCATTCCCAATAGTCATTATCGCGACGATTTTGACTATGCCTATCATGGATTATCTCTTTATTATATTGATAAACAGATAGTAGTTGATGATGTAGTGCCTGGATCGCCAGCTGATAAAGCTGGATTCATGAAAGATGATGTAGTTATCGCCTTGAACAATGATATCAGTAATAATATTCAAGTGTACAAGACCATGATGCAAGAAATTGGCGTGAAAATGAATTTTGTTATTCTTCGTGAGGGCAAAGCACTTCAATTATCCATGAAGCCCATCAGTATTTTATGATTAATTTTGTGGCATGATTAAATTTGAACGGTTTGTGCTGGGGAATGGACTCAAGGTATTGGTTCATCCAGACCCAAGTACACCAATGGCGGTCGTTAATGTGCTCTATGATGTAGGCGCCCGTGATGAGGTTCCTGCTAAAACAGGATTTGCCCATCTTTTCGAACACCTCATGTTTGGGGGTTCTGTCAATATACCAGATTACGATGAGCCTCTTCAGGTTGCTGGTGGAGAAAATAATGCTTACACTACCAATGATCTAACCAATTATTATTGCCAGTTACCAGCAGATAATTTAGAGACTGCCTTTTGGTTGGAAAGTGATAGAATGTTGAGTTTAGCATTCAGTAAAAAAAGTTTAGATGTACAACGTAAAGTTGTTTGTGAAGAATTCAAAGAACATTACATCAACAAGCCCTATGGTGATGTATGGCATACTATGCGTGAGCTTGCTTATAAAGAACATCCGTACAGGTGGATGACTATCGGTAAAGAATTATCGCATATTGAAAATGCAACATTGGAAGATGTAAAAGCTTTTTTCTTCAAGCACTACACACCTATCAACGCAATATTAGTTGTAGCAGGAAATGTTTCAGTTGATCAAGTTAAGACCCTTGCCGAAAAATGGTTTGGAGATATTCCTTCAGGTGAGCAATACAAACGCAATCTTCCTGCAGAACCTCAACAAGCTGAAGCAAGAAGATTGACTGTTCATAGGAATGTTCCCATGGATGCTATATACAAGACTTGGCACATGTGTGCGAGGAGAGATGATGATTATTACGCTACTGATTTGCTAACAGATATCTTAGGTGGTGGAGCTTCATCTCGTCTTTATCAGAGTTTGGTGAAAGAGCAACAGTTGTTTGCCAATATCAATTGCTATCATTTTGGTAGTCTTGATAAAGGGCTACTCACCATTGAAGGTCAGTTGATCAAGGGTGTTGATATGCAAAAAGCGGAAGACGCCATTGAGTTGGAATTGGATAAAGTGAGAAAAGAATTGCTAGACGACAGAGAGTTGCAGAAAGTAAAAAATAAGACTGAAAGTGTGATGGCGTTTGAGGACATGAGTGTCATGAATCGTGCAGGAAGTTTAGCTTTTTATGAATTGTTGGGCGATGGGGAGCTCATGAATAGTGAGTTTCAGAAGTACCAGCATGTGAAGTCGGAGGACCTGCATCGCATAGCCAATGAAGTATTGACCGCAAATAATTCCAATACGCTTTGGTATTTATCAGACAATAAATAAGAACAATTTTAAATCATTTCATGCCAGATAGAAGTTTAGCACCAGAGATTAAAGATGCTGTTGAGTATAAAATAGAATTAAAAAGACCCGATACTTTTAGTCTAGATAATGGAGTAAAGGTGTACAATGTGCAAGCGGGTACAGAAGAGGTTGTTCAAATTGAATGGGTTTTTAAAGCAGGTAATTGGTTTGATAGTAAAAAGAATGTCTCCTCTGCTGCTAATTTTCTCATCAAGAATGGTACATCGAAAAAGTCGGCTTATGAAATCAATGAGTTTGTTGATTTCTACGGTGCTTATTTGAATCGTAATTGTTTCAACGAGACTGCTGTAGTAACCCTACATTGTTTAACGCGACAGTTAGCGCAGTTGCTTCCATTGGTAAGAGAAATATTTACAGATGCCATATTTCCTGAAGAGGAATTGTTGATCTACCGACAAAATATGAAGCAAAAGTTGGCAGTCAATTTAAGAAAATGTGATTTTGTTGCTGGTAGAAAAATTGATGAATTGTTGTTTGGTTTCAAACATCCTTATGGTGTGTATAGTTTTGAAACCGACTATGATGAAATTCAAGTCGAAGACTTGAAAAAGTTTTATGCGCAATATTATCAGAAAGGACATTGTACCGTTTTCTCTGCGGGTATCCTGCCAAAGGACTATCAGCAATTGATGAATCAGTTTTTTGGTGATCTTCCATTTAATCAAAAGCCATTAGAAAATATTGAACATCCTATTGTTTCTGACAATCAGAAAAAATGGAATATCATCAATGATGAAGAAGGGGTGCAAGGAGCTATAAGAATTGCTCGTTTGTTTCCAACCAGAAAACATCCAGACTTTCCGAAAGTCCAGGTACTCAATACTTTGTTCGGCGGCTTTTTTGGTTCTAGGTTGATGACCAATATTAGAGAAGACAAAGGCTATACCTATGGTATTTACAGTTTTCTGGTCAACCATATACAGTCGAGTGCCTGGATGATCAGTACTGAAGCAGGCAGAACTGTTTGTGAAGCGACTATAAACGAAGTCTATCATGAAATGAAGCAGCTCCGTGAGGGCGATATTGATGAGGAAGAATTGATGTTAGTGAAGAATTATTTGATTGGTACGCTATTGGGTGATTTGGATGGTCCTTTCCATATTATTGGAAGATGGAAGAACCTCATACTAAACGACCTCGATGATTCGTTCTTTTATCACTCGGTTGATACCATCAAAAATATCAGCGCAGCTGAATTGAAGGAATTAGCCAATAAGTACCTTCATCCCGAAGACTTTTATGAACTTGTAGTAGTCTAGCTGGATGACAATTTAATTGTATGCAATTCGATCGTAAGAAACTTTCTAATGCTGAATTAATTTCCTTTTATAGGGAATTGTTGTATTCGAGAATGATCGAAGAGAAGATGATTGTTTTGTTGCGTCAGGGGAAGGTTTCTAAATGGTTTAGTGGTATTGGACAAGAAGCGATTTCAGTTGGTGCTACCATGGCTATGCAACACGACGAATGGATCATGCCTTTGCACCGCAACCTTGGTGTGTTTACCGTAAGAGGGGCTTCGCTAGAACAATTATTTTTACAGTGGCAAGGAAGTAAAGACGGTTTTAGTAAAGGAAGGGAAAGAAGTTTTCATTTTGGTTCTCATGAACATCATATTGCTGGGATGATTTCCCATTTAGGGCCACAACTGGCATTGGCCGATGGAGCTGCGCTGGCTTATAAATTGAAGGGTGACCGAAAAGTTGCACTAGCTTTTACAGGCGATGGCGGAACATCTGAAGGTGATTTTCATGAAGCTTTGAATGTTGCCGCCGTATGGGATTTGCCGGTAATCTTTATTATTGAAAACAATGGTTATGGCTTAAGTACGCCAACCAATGAACAGTACCGTTGTGAGTCGTTGGTCGATAAAGCTTTTGGCTATGGCATAGAAGGTATCAAGATTGACGGTAATAATATCTTGGAAGTCTATGATACTATAAGAGGTGTTAGAAATTATTGTATTGATGAGCAGAAGCCATACTTAATTGAGTGCATGACCTTCAGGATGCGTGGTCATGAAGAAGCGAGTGGCGTAAAATATATACCTAAAGAATTATTTGAAGAGTGGGAAAAGAAAGATCCCGTTAGGACTTACGAAGAGTGGTTGTTATCAGCAGACATCATGGACGTGGATCAGTTGTGTGCGATTAACGATGAGCTCAGATTAAAAATAGAAGAAGCGCTAAAAGCGGGTTTGGCTTTTCAAAAAAATGATGTTGACTTACAAGAGGAGCTCAATGATGTTTACGCTCCTAATCCTACAAATGGAATTCAACTTCAGTTGCCTTCATCAGATCTCCCCCAGCGCAATGAACCCATACGCATGATTAATGCTATTTCAGAAGCATTGGATCAATCGCTTGCATTACATGAAAATTTAGTGGTAATGGGACAAGACATTGCCGAGTATGGTGGAGCATTTAAAGTAACAGAGGGCTTGGTTCAAAAATATGGGAAGTCGCGTATCAGAAATACGCCGCTTTGTGAAAGTGCAATTGTTGGAGCGGCACTCGGACTTTCACTAGAGGGATACAAGAGTGTGGTTGAGATGCAGTTTGCAGATTTTGTTTCTGTGGGTTTCAACCAAATTGTCAATAACCTTGCAAAGATTTATTATCGTTGGGGGCAAAACGCTGATGTGGTCATCAGGATGCCTACAGGTGCAGGAGTTGGAGCAGGTCCATTTCATTCTCAAAGCAATGAGGCATGGTTCTTTCATGTTCCAGGTTTAAAAATAGTTTACCCATCTAATCCGGCTGATGCTAAAGGGTTATTAATGGCCGCCATTCAAGATCCTAATCCTGTAATGTATTTTGAACATAAAGTATTGTACAGAAGTATTTCAGGAGAAGTTGATACATCACCTTATGTTGTTGAAATTGGGAAAGCGTCACTAACACAGCAAGGAGATGATGTGAGTGTCATTACTTATGGTGCAGGAGTACATTGGGCTTTGGAGTATGCAAAACAACATCCTGAATTATCAATAGAAATATTAGATCTCAGGTCTTTAATGCCTTTGGATTACCAAGCTATTGAGCAAACAGTCCGTAAAACAAATCGCGTCTTGGTATTACATGAAGACAACCTTACTGGTGGTATTGGTGCAGAAATTACAGCATGGATTTCAGAACATTGTTTCCAATATTTAGATGCACCTGTAATGAGGTGTGCAAGTCTGGATACACCTATTCCGTTTTCACCAGAATTAGAGCAACAATATCTTGCTAAATCAAGACTGCATGATGCAATGCAGAAATTAATGAATTATTGATTTAATATAATTCATTTTATTTTCTTACTCTACCAGATGCTTTTACGCCAGTTGGAATTCCTTCACCAGGATGATATTCTGATTCTTTGTTGAGTAAAATATCTTCCTTGTAGAAAAGAACATCTTTAAACTGTCCTTTGGTGTACATTTCAGCTTGGTCTTTAAAATGCTTAGAAGTTGGGTCTCCACTTTCACCGCCTGCCAAAAGTGATTTGGCTTTAATTTTTTTACCAAATTCAACAGCGCAAATAAAGCTGTTGCCACCATAGCCGTATCTTTTTTTACTTCCTTGGTAGTGTCTGGAGTTAAAAGAAGGTAAACTTCCCCAAGTGGAAGAAGCAAATGGTGAAGGAATACTCGGTTGGTTATCGTCGTATTTGGCTTGAAGGGTATTGTCGATTCTTTGGAAGCGGTTGATTTCTCCCCATGCTACTTCCCATGTTCCAAAATCTGTTTTTAATTTTTTCAATACATCAACTAGGAAACTCATTTTGGTAGCATCAGACGCTTCCTTCAATAAACGCGGTAATTCAAGTGTTAAGTCCATATCGCCTAATTGTCCCTTAGTGAGATATGGAAGAATTCTTTCAGCCCACATGATGGCAATTGTTGTTGGCACAGATGTAGCAGCAGATTTTCTATCCCATGCACTAAGCAGTTGAATTGCTTTGCTAACATCAGCTTTCATATCATCTGCTACTGGCGTTCTGCTTGCACTAATTAATGAAGGAATCAACACATCGAAGGCAGCAAGGTAAGTATCATAGCCTGCAGCGATTAAAGAGTTGATATCGTATTTATTTGTCCTAGCAAGTACTTTAACTGCATTAATCCCTCTGAAGTTTTCAGGATCAGGAGCCATATAACTTGGATATTTCTTTTTGTTGATACTGCCGACTCCTGCAACTGTAAAAGGTGTCGCATTACAGTTTTGCAACCAACCCGCAGCAGGGTTAATTAGATGAACAGTTTCCGAAACACTATGCAGACCTTTCCAATCTGTTGCAGAAGTGCTTCCATCTACAATACCACTCCAGTCATAATTAGGATCACGTTTTGGCATGAAGTTGCCATGCCAGTATGCGATGTTGCCTTGATCATCAGCATAAACGGTATTGTTAGATACGTTTGATCGCAGATCCATTGTCGCTTTAAAATCTGCAAAAGTTTTTGCTTTGGTCCTGCTCCATGATTGGATAAGTCCGTCTAGTGAACGGTTATTGGATTGCATGCTGATCCACTTATCGTCTTGCATGGCCATAATTGGACCATGATGCGTTTCATAAATCTTGAATTCTTTAATGGTGTATCCAGTTGCTGATTTATACGCAATTGATGTATTTCTGGTTTTTACAGGCATTAATTTTTTATCGTGCATGTAAAAAATGCCTTGATCATTTTTGATGATGGTTTCTTCGTAGAGGTCTGCTACATCAGCCTGACTAGATGTATGCATCCATCCGCAATGTTCATTGAATCCTTGGTAGATAAAGAATTGTCCCCATGTTACTGCTCCATAGGCATTCAATCCCTCTTCACTCACCATATGTACTTCTGGTCTGAAATAAAAAGTAACATGTGGATTGATATACAGCATAGCATTACCAGAACTAGTTTTTGATGGTGCGATGGCAAATCCATTGGAGCCAATTAAATGTTCAGGATCTTTTTTTGTTCTTTTTGCAAGATTGGTTGAAAGACCTTCATAGAATTTTTTAATGTCGTTGGCTGTTAAATCACTTGTTTGAATAGCAGAGATACTTCCATCAGTGTAGGTAAGTGGGAACCATGGTTTGAAGTTATTTAATACAGCTGGCCTCACTCTAGGATTTTTATAGAGATAATAATTCACACCATCTGCAAAAGCATTAAGTAGTTTTTTAAGCCACTCCGGACTTCTTTCATAATCTTTAATTGCTTCTGTTGTATCAATCACCATTCTTACGAGTAAATCTTCGTAAAGATCTTTTTCTCCATTTACTTGACTGCTTTTCCCCAGCATGGTGATATAGTTCATTTCCACGCGTTGAAAATCATCCTCACATTGTGCATACAGTAATCCAAATACACAATCAGCATCAGACTTACCATAAATATGAGGGATACCCCATTTATCACGTATGATGTTTACTCTTTTTGCAGTTTCTTCCCAACGTGTTATGTCAGTTTGCTGTTGAGCGATGCCGAAGAGTGGAAGAAAAAAAAGGAAGAAGAATTTTTTCATTGTTGATTTGCTTTGAATACACGAATAAAATTTCCACCAAGTATTTTTTGAATATCTTTTTTAGCGTAACCACGTTTTAAAAGTTCCTTTGTGATCAGAGGCATGTCTGTAACATCATTTAATTCACGAGGTGATGAATTGATACCATCAAAATCAGAACCTAATCCTACATGATCAACACCAATCAGTTTTACAATATGATCAAGGTGATCAATTAATAAGGTGAGTGATGGTCTAACACCATCAATTTCATCTTTGTATTTTTCATGCAGCACAAGGTTAGCGTAGAAGTCGCTTGGATTATTTTTCAGCAATTCATTTTTTTCAGCTTCATGTTTTTTGAGGAAAGCATCATTCTTTTGTTTGAAGGTGCTGTCGACAAATCCCGAATAAAAATTAAGGTGAATCACTCCCCCATTTTTGCCTAATGCTTTGATTTGATCATCTGTCATGTTTCTTGGCACAGGGCAAAGTGCGTAGGTACAACTGTGAGAGGCGATTACAGGTTTAGTGCTAGTAGCAATGGCATCATAAAAAGTTTGTTCGCCAACATGCGAGATGTCGACAATCATGCCAAGCGCATTCATTTTTTTCACAATCTCTTTTCCGAAAGTTGTTAGTCCGTATGGTCTGCCTAAATTATTTTTTGCTCTTTCATCTGCTGCAGAACTTGCCCAAGAAGTGGAGTTGTTCCAAGTAAGGGTCATGTAGCGTGCGCCTCTGTTATAAAGTGCTTCGAGGTATTCTATTTTATCTTCAATCATATGACCCCCTTCAACACCCATCATTGCACCAAGCTTTCCTGATTGAACAGCAGTTGCAAGTTCAGCTGGCGTTTTGACAAGCATCATTTTTGTGGGATTACGTCCTACGACTGCATACAATGAATCGATTTCGCGATTGGCAAATGCGTAGGCGGTTCCGTTGCCATAATTTTCATCACAAAAAATTGAAAATACTTGTATATCGATACCACCCGTTTTTGTTCTATTCAAATCGGAGTGTGTAACTCCTTTGAGTTGCATATCAAAGCTTTTGTTCTTTTCAATGCCAGTCGACAAGAAATCATTGTGTGTATCAATTACAATTGCATTTTTATGCAGACGTTGAAAGAGTTGAGCTTGGCTGTTCAAATAGCTTGCAAGCAATAATATAGAACACAATAATTTATTTTTCATATTTAATCATTGATAGCTTGGTACATCAATACTTTGAATCGATCATGTACATCGCCATGCACTCTTGGATAAATATTGGTAAAAAAGAGGCCAACTATTTTTTCTTTAGGATCTGCCCAGTAGGATGTAGAGAACATACCGCCCCATTGAAAGCTACCTTCATTTAGGGGTAAGAGTGCACTCCCTTTTTCGGTTGTAATACCAAATCCTAATCCAAATTTATTTACACCTTGATTTAATTCACCAATTTGGTTTTGCGTCATCATGCGAACACTGTTGCGGCTGATTATTCGAACACCGTTGTATTCTCCTTCGTTCAACATCATTTGCATAAAAATAGCATAGTCCATGATGGTTGATGATAATCCACCACCACCACTAAGCATTGGAAAATTTAAATTGGGGTAATCCCGATATATTTTTGTTCCATGTAAGCTGCTACTCTCAGGGGAACGATAAAATTTTCCATTCACTTGTGTATGAAGCATCACGAGACGATCTTGTTTTTCTTTTGGGATATTAAAATAGGTATCCTTCATCCCTAATGGTTCAAATATTCTTTGGCGAAAGAAAACATCCAGTGATTGTCCTGATATTTTTTCAACTAAGTAACCAAGAACATCAACATTCATGCCATATAAATATTCTTCACCTGGTTGATGAAAAAGGGGAGTTTTCGATAGCAGTTGCATGTTTTCTTCCAATGTTTGTTTTTCATTTGCAATACCACTTGTTACTCCTGCTTTTGCATAGATGGCAGTTGCGATTGGTGTTCCTATTTGAGGGTAGCCAAATCCTGCAGTATGTGTAAGTAGCTCACGAATAGTGAAATCTTTTTTTGCCGATACTGTTGTGTAAGTAGTATCCGCTTCATTATATTTTTCAATCACCTTCATGTTTTTAAAAACAGGCAGGTAATTTGATACTGGTTCATCCAACAGAAATTTTCCTTCTTCGAACAAGATCATTACAGCAGTACTGGTGATTGCTTTTGATTGCGAAGCGATACGGAAAATATGATCAGTGCGCATTGGTGTTTTCTTTTCAATATCGTCATAGCCAAATGCTTTGAAGTATTCAATTTTCCCATTTCTCATTAGCAGTCCTACTCCACCATTGATCCAATTATTGTCGACCCAACTTTGGATATTTTTATCAGCTGTAGTAAGTCGTGTTGCACTTAAAGATGGTTTAGAAACTACATCTTTTATTTTTTGTTCAATTCCTTTAATAGTAGAGGAAGCTGAATTTGGTTTACTGCTATTATTTTGTGCTATAGTTACAGGTGCTATACTTAGTAGCAGAAGTGAGAAAAGAAAATTTTTCATATTGAAAGAGGTGAGGATTGAAGTTAATTAAAAACTTCTTTCTTCTATGCGTGCTTTAGGAAGGATACCCGATTTAAAATAGCGGGATGCATCTAATATGTATTGATAGAATTGGTATTCTTCGCTGAAGGCTACAAGTTCATAGGGAGGTCGCCATAATTTCATGAATCGTTCTAGATCACGATCATTGAAACCGGTGATTTGTCTTACCAAAGCTTTTGTGAATCTGCTATCGACAAACTTTTCCTGTTCTTCTAAGATGAGTCGGCTTTGGAAGCTTCGCATCACTTTATTTTTTCTGAATTTGAAAGCTCCAATTAAACTATTGGGATCCAAATTTCCTGAAGAGGTGAGTTGAAGTCCACTTGATTCAAATTCAAAAATCTTGCGGTAACGTTCTCTATTTTCGAGCGAGTCTTGTCGGTACGATCTGCCCACCACTACCACTTCCCTGAGGGTTTGGTATCTGTCTTGCACCACAATTTGTAAGGAAACATCGAATCCAGCAGGGTAATTAATTTGTTTTACTGGAAAGTAGTTGGTCGACTTCCCACGATAGGTGAAAGAAACTGAATCGTCTTTTCCAACATTGATGCCATACCTACCTATTGAGTCTGTAAATGTAATTTCTCCTTTTTTGGTCATCACTTTTACAGCAGGTATGGTCACCATTCTAGTGGAGTCGTATACTTTACCTGTCAGCCAAATTTGAGAATTAGCTATTTGTGAAGTATTGATAATCAATATGATAAATAAAATTCTCACGATGTGCGAAGCACCCATTTTTCAATAACAGACGGATAGTGTTCGTGTTCTAATTTGTGAATTTTTTCAGCTAATGAAGTGGATGTTTCATTTGGATCAACCACAACTTTTGCTTGGAAAAGGGTTTTACCATGGTCATATTCTTCATCCACCAAGTGAATAGTGATGCCACTTTCCTTTTCGCCAGCCTGAATTACTGCTTGGTGGACATGTTCGCCATACATTCCTTTGCCACCATAGGCTGGCAGGAGTGCAGGATGAATGTTGACTATCTTATTATTATAGGAATTGATGAGGTTATCAGGGACTTTCAAAAGAAAACCAGCAAGTATTATATGTGTAATACCTTGATTTATAATATATTGCACATACTCATCGGTTTCCATGAATTTTTTCTTATCAAGCAACATGGTTGGGATCTTGTTGCGTTGGGCAATGTCTAATACGCCTGCTTGTTGTTTATTAGATACAATTAATGATATGTGTATATTATTATGATTTATAAAATGTTGAATGATTTTTTCAGCATTACTACCTTTACCAGAGGCAAAAATGGCCAATTTCGCTTGTCGCGGTTTCATAATACCCATTCTCCTGAGTATTTTCTTCTCGTAATTCCAGAAAAAAGGAAATTGCCCGAAAAAGAAAGCTACTATCATCAATATGACCTGGTAGCCAAATACAAGCATAAAAATACGAAGAAGCAATTTCCAGAGCCAGAAGGTAGATTCGTTAAAGCCAACCCATCCAGTGATATATCTCGAAATAACAGCTGTAGTTGTACCTGTTACGGCAAAAGTGCATAGAATGAGTAGTAATTGAAGAGAAGATACATTCCACTTTTGCTGCAGTTTGTTTAACATGATGCAAAGAGAAGAAAAAAAGGGATTCATCCTCTATTTGAGGCTGCTATTTCTTTGAATGGTAAGAAGACTTACGTAATTATGACAATCAACTCTTCAACAAAATTCAACCTATTGAAATTCAGCAGAAAAAACGGTTAAATTTTTTTTTACAATGTTGATATAATGTTGAAATCCTGACTTAAATTTGCACGCGAATTAGTGGACCCATTCTACTCCAACTACAATATTATACCGAAGGTATGAAGCATAAAAGAAAAGCCTTACGTCATTTACTTTCAGCATTTGTTTTAATGGTATCCTTGTCACTAACCTCTCTTGTGCAAGCACAAGATGGCAAGGCCTTATTTAACCAGAAGTGTGCGTCTTGTCATGCAATTGATAAGAACCTTGTAGGTCCAGCTCTTAAAGGTGTTGAAGATCGTTGGGATGACAAGGCGATGTTGTATGAGTGGGTACGTAATAGTGCCGCTGTAATCAAGAAAGGATATCCTCGTGCAGTTGCTGTGTACAATGAGTACAACAAAGTGCAGATGACTGCTTTCCCTGAATTGAAGAACGAAGACATTGATGCTATCTTAGGATACATCAACACTGGTGGAGCTAAAGCAGCTGCAGCAGCAGATGCGTCAGTCGGTGGTACTCCAGCTGATGATGCAGCAGAGAGTGATTCAAATTTATTATATGGAATTCTTACATTAATTCTTGCTGTTATTGCTATGATCTTGTTGCAAGTGAATAGCAATCTTCGCAAGATGTCTGATGAGGCAGAAGGTGCTCATGTAGCAGAACCAATTCCTTTCTACCGCAATAAAGCTTACATCGCGATATTCTCCATCTTGTTGTTTCTTGGTGGTGGTTACATGACTTTCCAGGGTGCTCAAGGATTGGGCAGATCACAAAACTATCAACCTGAGCAACCTATTTATTACTCACATACTGTACATGCTGGCATCAACCAAATCAATTGTTTGTATTGCCATGGTGGAGCACAAGAGAGCAAGCATGCTAACATTCCATCTGTGAATGTGTGTATGAATTGCCACATGGGTATCAATGAATATGCAAAAGGTCCGAAGATTTACCGTGAAGATGGAACAGAAGTGGATGGAACAGCAGAGATTAATAAACTATATAAGTATGCAGGTTGGGATCCAGCCAAGAAGCAATACACTGGTAAGGGTGAACCTATCGAGTGGATTCGCATTCACAACTTACCTGACCACGTATATTTCAACCATGCACAACACGTAACTGCTGGTAAGCAAAACTGTCAGACTTGTCATGGTGAAATTCAGAAGATGGATGAAGTGTATCAATTTTCTGATTTAAGCATGGGTTGGTGTGTAAACTGTCACAGAGAAACAAAAGTGCAGTTTACCGACAACAAATTTTACAGCATTTATGAGCAGTTCCATGAGGACATGAAAAACAAGAAGCTTGACAGCGTGACTGTTGAGAAGATTGGTGGAACTGAATGTCAAAAATGTCACTATTAATAGATTAGCAGAAACATCTCATATATAAGACAACCTAACAACTGTTATGAAGCAAAAAAAATACTGGCAGAGTTTTGGTGAACTGAAGAGCAGTGAAAATTTTGAGGAGAGAATTCAGGATGAGTTCACAGAAGATCTTCCAACCCTCGAGCAAGAGAATGGACTGATGGATGCCAAGGCACCACGTAGGGACTTCCTCAAGTATCTTGGATTCAGCACTGCTGCTGCTGCAGCGGCTGCAAGTTGTGAGATGCCTGTAAAAAAGAGCATTCCTTACTTAAATAAACCTGATACCATTATACCAGGTGTAGCCAATTATTATGCTACAACATACGTGATGGATGGTGATGCCATTCCCGTTGTTGCCAAAGTGCGTGATGGCCGACCAATTAAAATAGAAGGAAATGAACTTTCTTCTTTAACTAATGGCGGTACCTCTGCACGTGTGCAAGCTTCGGTTTTAGGTTTGTATGATACTGCACGTTTGCGTTTCCCTCTTGCTAATGGGAAAGAGGTGAGTACACTTGATGCATTTGATAAAATGGTTGGTGATGCAATGGCGGGGATTGGTGGTAAGTCGGTTGTGTTGTTGACTTCAACCATTACCTCAATAACTACAAAAAATGTAATTGCAGGATTTCTTACAAAATATCCTGGTTCACGTCACGTACAATATGATGCTTTGTCTTCAAGCGGAATCTTGAACGCCAATGCAACTTCATTTGGTAAGCGTGCAATACCTTCTTATCAATTTGATAAGGCTAAAACTATTGTAAGTCTTGGTGCTGATTTTCTTGGTACATGGTTAAGTCCGGTTGAATATGCCCGTCAGTATGCTGCAGGCAGAAAGATCAACCAGTCTAATCTTGAAATGAGCAAGCATATTCAGTTTGAGAGCATGTTGAGTCTAACTGGTGCAAATGCTGATGATCGTTATGTTCATCGTCCTTCTGAAACTGCTGCAGTTGTATTAAATCTTTATGCAGCTTTGGGTGGTGCAGTTGCTGCTCCTGCTCTTGCTGATGATCGTTTGAAAAAAGGAATCAAGCAAGCTGCAGCTGCATTGAAATCTTCTGGTGCTGCTTCATTGGTAGTTGCTGGAAGTAACGATAGCAATGTACAGTTGGTGGTGAATGCTATCAATCAATTGCTAGGTGCATATGGCACTACAATTGATTGGAGTACTTCATTGAATACACGTCAGGGTGATGATGCAGCAATGGTACAATTGGTTCAGGAAATGAACGATGGTAAAATTGGTGCCTTGCTTGTTCATGGTGTAAATCCTGTTTACGATTATTTTGATGCGAAGAAATTTGAAAGCGGATTGGCTAAGGTAGCTGTATCTGTTTCATTTAATGATAGAGAAGATGAGACTTCTGTTTTGTGTAAGTATCAATTACCTGACAACCATTTCTTGGAAAGTTGGGGAGATGCTGAAATGAAAGCAGGGTATGTAAGTTTCATTCAGCCAACCATTGCTCCTTTGTTTAAGACAAGAGCTTTCCAAACTTCATTGATGAAGTGGAGTGGTGAAGCGATGGCTTATGGTGATTATTTCAAACAATACTGGTTAACGAAGTTTGGTTCGCAAGCTGCTTGGGATAAAGCTTTGCAGGATGGTGTTTATGAAACACCAGCTCCAGTTACTGGAGGTGCTTATAATGGTGCTGCTGCAGCAGGTGCTGTTGCTGCATTAGCTGCAATGAAAGTCGGAACAGGAAAAGAGGTTGTTGTTTATCCTAAAGTAGCATTGGGTGCAGGTAAAGAAGCAAACAATCCTTGGTTACAGGAAATGCCTGATCCAATTACGAAAGCAACATGGGACAACTACGCGGTTATTTCTTTTGCTACAGCTAAAGAATTAGGCATTGTTGTAGATGATAATTATGAAGTAGAATTAAGCAAGCCTGTCATTAAGTTGAAGGTGGGTAATAAAGAAATGTCTTTACCAGTCTTGGTTATACCAGGTATGCATAAAGATGTAATTGCAGTTGCGGTTGGTTATGGTCGTTCAGAAAAAACAGGACGCGCTGCAGCTAACGTGGGACAAAACATGTTCCCGTTGGTAAGCTTTGATGGAAAAGCATTTGCTTACGCTGTTGCAGGTGCAAGTGTTGAAAAAACAAATGAAACATTCAAGATTGCATATACACAAACACACAACCAGTATGAAGGTCGTGATGAAGTGATTCGTGAATATGCATTGTCTGATTTCAAGAAGAACCCAACTGTATTGAAAGATGAGAGACACAAATTGGTAGAAGATTACGCCAAGAATACAGGAGATTTTGCAGCAGAAGGAACACTTTATCCAAGTCATCCTTATCCAGGTGCAAAATGGGGAATGAGTATCGACCTCAACTCTTGTATTGGATGTGGTGCATGTACGGTTGCTTGTACTTCTGAGAACAACGTTGCAGTTGTTGGTAAATCAGAAGTAATGCGTGCGCATGAAATGCATTGGTTAAGAATCGATCGTTATTTCGCAACTTATCGTGATGATTCAGGTGATGATAATTTGGATGATTTGAATGTGGTGTTCATGCCAATGCTTTGTCAGCATTGCGATAACGCACCATGTGAAAACGTTTGTCCGGTTAACGCAACCAACCACAGCAGTGAAGGTTTGAACCAAATGACTTACAATCGTTGTATTGGTACACGTTATTGTGCCAACAACTGTCCTTATAAAGTAAGGCGTTTCAATTGGTCTGATTACATGGGTGCTGATAGTTTTGAAGATAACCAAAAAGGTATCTTGGATGATACAGTGATGATGATGAACGATGATCTTACTAGAATGGTATTGAATCCAGATGTAACAGTGAGATCACGTGGTGTGATTGAAAAATGTTCATTCTGCGTTCAGCGTTTACAAGAGGGTAAGTTGAAAGCGAAGAAAGAAAATAGGCCTTTGGAAACAGGTGCTGATGGCAAGTGGGATATCAAGACTGCATGTCAGCAGGCTTGTCCAACCAATGCTATCGTATTTGGTAATGCAAATGACAAGAACAGTCCAATCAGCAAAATCAGAAATGAGGAGCAGACCAACAGGGTGTTCTATTCACTAGAGCAGATCCACGTATTGCCTAATGTTAACTATCTCGCTAAGATCAGAAATACAGATAGACATGTAGGTGTTACAGAAGAAGCGCATCATGAGGCTGCAGGAGCAGAGCATAAAGAAGAGAAAAAAGCAGAGGCTGCACACTAATAAAAAAAGTTTCAGAGAAATCTCATAAACGACCAACGCATGAGTGTTACAAAGTACGAATCACAGTTAAGGGAACCATTGGTAATGGGTAACAAGACCTATGGTCAGGTTACACAAGACATCGTGCATACTATTGAAGCCAAGCCTACCCGTTTGTGGTATATTGGTTTTTATGTATCAGTTGCATTGTTGATGTTCGGTGTCTATTCAGTTTACCGTGAGGTAGTTTACGGTATTGGACAGTGGAACTTGAACCGCACCGTTGGATGGGGTTGGGATATCACCAACTTCGTATGGTGGGTAGGTATTGGTCATGCTGGTACTTTGATCTCTGCGATTCTTCTCTTGTTCCGTCAGGGTTGGAGGACTGGTGTAAACCGTGCTGCTGAGGCGATGACGATTTTTGCGGTAATGTGTGCTGGTCAGTTTCCGATCTTCCACATGGGAAGGGTTTGGATGGCTTTCTTCACTTTACCATATCCAAATACACGTGGTCCATTATGGCCTAACTTCAACTCACCGTTGATGTGGGACGTATTTGCAATCTCTACTTATTTCACTGTTTCGTTGTTGTTCTGGTATTCAGGTTTGTTGCCTGACTTTGCAACTATCAGAGACCGTGCAAAAACAAAACTGCGTAAAAGATTATATGGATTGGCTTCTTTTGGTTGGAGTGGAAGTACCAAGCACTGGCAGCGTCATGAGAGTTTGTCGCTTATCCTTGCAGGTCTTTCTACCCCACTTGTATTGTCGGTTCACACGATAGTATCGTTCGACTTCGCTACTTCAGTTGTACCAGGTTGGCATACTACCATCTTCCCTCCATACTTCGTTGCTGGTGCGATCTTCTCTGGTTTTGCGATGGTGCAAACATTGATGTTGATTCTTAGAAAGGTGATGAACCTTCAAGATTACATCACACTTGGTCATATTGAAGCAATGAACAAGGTAATTGTACTTACTGGTTCAATTGTAGGTTGTGCGTATTTGACAGAGTTATTCATGGCATGGTATTCACAGGTGCCATTTGAACAAGATATTTTCTTCAAGTATAGAATTGCTGGTCCTTATGGATGGAGCTATTGGTTGATGATGACTTGTAACGTTATTTCTCCGCAGTTATTCTGGTTCAGAAAATTGAGAAGAAGTGTATTGTTCACTTTCATCATGAGTATCGTAGTGAACATCGGAATGTGGTTTGAGCGTTTCGTGATCATTGTTTCTTCATTGTACCGCGACTACCTTCCTTCATCATGGTCTATTTATTATAGACCAACTATTTGGGAAGTTGGTTTCTATCTTGGAACATTCGGTTTGTTCTTCACTTGCTTCTTCTTGTTTGCTAAATACTTCCCGGTAATTGCAATTGCAGAGATCAAGTATGTATTGAAGACAACAGGAGAAAGCTTTAAGAATGACATGTCTACTTTGGAACAGAAAAAAGTAGATGATTTCATTCATGAAGTGCACGGCGACCATCATGCTGAGGGCAGTGTAAAAGTTGCTCATCACTAATTGATAAAAAAGTAAAAAGAAAACAATGGCATTGAAAAAATTTGTTGTAGGCTGTTTTGAGGATGAGAAAGTCCTTTTTCCTGCAGTTGCAAAAGTGAGGAAGGCAGGCTACAAATTTCATGACATCTATACTCCTTTCCCTGTCCATGGTTTGGATAAGGCAATGGGTTTAAGAGAGACCAGTATCCATACTGCGGGATTTTTATTCGGTATGATTGGTACAACAACTGCTGTAACCTTCATGACTTGGGTATTTACCAAAGATTGGCCATTGAATATTGGTGGTAAACCAAATTTTGCTTTCCCAGCGTGGATTCCTATCACATTTGAGTTGACGGTACTTTGTGCAGCTGTAGGTATGGTACTTACTTTCTTGTATATCTGTCAGCTGGCCCCATTCTTGAAAAGACATCATTTCCATCCACGTGCTACTGATGATCTTTTTGTAATGGTGATTGAGTGTACTGATAAAATGAATGAAGAAGAATTAAAATCATTTTTAGGAAGTGTTGGTGCTCAAGAAATCAATACTCAGGTAGCAGAAGAAGGATGGTGGATTGGAAAATATGATGAAGAGCAGGAGTTGTACAAAGAACCCAACATTGCTTAATATAAAGAAGAAGCGGAAGCAGAGACTATAAAACAACATTAGAGATGAAAAGATCAACATTTGTATTCTTTGGATTAGCAGCCTTGATTATTGCTGCTGTAGGATGCAGTGATGTAAAGAGAACTCCAGGTACAGTGTATATGCCAGATATGGCGTATAGCCGTGCTTATGAGACCTACTCAACCAATCCTGTTTTCGCTGATGGCAGAACCAGTCAAGGTCCAGTAGCAGGAACAGTTAAGCGTGGCGATGCTTATCCAGTGCATATTGAAATGGATAAGGTTGGTGATACTGCCAATTATTATGCATCACGCAGTTTGCAAAATCCAATTGCTTCTCTCACTGCAGAGCAGATGAAGGAAACAGAAAGAGTATACTTGATCAACTGTGGTATTTGTCATGGTGCCAAGTTAGATGGAAACGGTCCGCTTTGGAAAGACGGCGATGGTCCTTATCCTTCAAAGCCAGCAACATTGGTGGGCGATGCAAAGTATGAGGCAATGCCAGAAGGTCAAATGTTCTATTCACTTACTTATGGTAAGAATTTGATGGGTAGTTATGCATCTCAACTTACTGCTAAGCAGCGTTGGGAAGTAATTACTTATATCAAAATAAAACAAGGCAAGATAAAGCAGGCTGATGCTCCGGCGCCAGCGGCTCAAGATAGTACAGCAGCACCAGTTGTTGCAGCAAAATAAATAACCAACGTATTAAATAATCAGGGATGATCAAGCAACAATTTGAAATTTCAGCAGGGTACAAAAAGTGGACGAACATACTACTTGGTGTGGGCGGACTTGCACTTGTGCTGGGAATCATTTTCCTCGGACTGAGTAAAGATGAAACAGCACAAACTAGGTTTTGGGCTTCGCTCTTACAGAACAGCGTATTCTTTTTACTCATTGTGAATGCAAGTATGTTCTTCATTTGTGCAACAACATTGGCACATGGTGGATGGCAGATGGCATTCCGTCGTGTTCCAGAAGCTATTTCTAGCTTGGTACCTGTATTTGGTATTTTGGCTTTGCTTGTTTTTGTTGGAATTGTTTTTGGTCACAGACACGACATTTACCATTGGTTGGATAAAGAACATGTTGAGCATGATCCTATTTTGAAAGGCAAGAGTGGATTTTTGAATCCCACTTTTTTCATGGTATGGACTATTCTTGCTATTGGTCTATGGTCATTTGTAGGTGCAAAAATGAGAAAGCTTTCATCTGAAGCAGATGAGCAAATGGATAACGAACAAGGTTCTAAATACATTGTGAAAAATACAGCATGGGGTGCAGCCTTTTTGGTCATCTTTGGATTGACTGTTGGTTCTACTGTTCCTTGGTTGTGGTTGATGAGTATTGATCCACACTGGTATTCTACCATGTACAGTTGGTATACTTTCATCAGCTCTTTCGTAGCAGGTATGGCACTTGTGGTATTGTTTGTTGTTTACTTGAAGAACCAAGATTATTTAGAATATGTTACCGAAGATCATTTGCATGATCTAGGTAAGTTCATGTTTGCTTTCTCAGTATTCTGGACATATTTATGGTATTCTCAGTTCATGTTGATTTGGTATGCCAACATTCCAGAAGAAACAGTTTATTTCAAACCAAGAATGCAAGGTGCTTACAGAGGCATTTTCTTCTTGAACCTGATCGTGAATTTTGCTGTTCCTTTCTTGTTATTGATGAGAAGAGGATCAAAAAGAAACTATACAACACTTACTTTCCTTGCAGTGATGATCATTTTGGGACACTGGGTAGATTTCTACCAAATGGTGATGCCAGGCACAATGCATGATCATTTCAGCCTAGGTTGGTTTGAGTTTGGTTTATTGGTTTTCTATGCTGGTTTAATCATGCACTTTGTTGGAAAGGGTTTAGCGAAGAAGCCGTTGGTTGCTTTGCATCATCCATACATCAAAGAGAGTGTGATTCACGAGGTATAAGAACTATCGGTCTAAACGAAAATGAATTTATAAACAAAACATAATTAGCACATGTCGGGTTATTTCATTTTAGCAATCTTGGCGCTCGCGTTTGTAGTGACATTCCAGATCGCAAAAGCAAGTGAATATGTTTCTGTGTTGAAAGGGGAAGAAAAATCCTTCAGACAGAACAACAGAATCAATGCGTTTTTGATGATTGTGTTCCTGGTATTGGGATTAATTGGCGCATGGTGGTGCAATGAGCTTTTTTACAACAAGACCTTATTGGTTCAACCCGCTGCTTCAGATCATGGTGAGAAAATCGACTTCATGTTGTTGATTACCATCGCAGTAACAGGTGTTGTATTCTTTCTTACGCAGATTTTACTTTTCTGGTTTGCCTATAAATACCAGTTTAATGAAAAGAGAACTGTGTTTTATTTCCCTCACAACAATAAGTTAGAGTTGATCTGGACAGTTGTACCAGCAATCTTTTTGACTGTATTGGTTGGCTTTGGTTTGTTCTACTGGTTCAAGATTACCGGTGATGCACCAAAAGATGCGCAAATAGTTGAGATTACTGGTAAGCAGTTCAACTGGATGATGAGGTACCCAGGAAAAGACAATGTATTGGGAAGAAAGAATTATCGTTTAACAGATGCGTCTAATGGTAATGCATTGGGTGTTGATTGGGAAGATGCTGCGAGTCATGATGATATTGAAGCAACAGAAATGCACTTGGTTGTAGGAAAACCAGTACAACTTGTTATTAATGCACAGGATGTAATTCATGATGTGGGATTAGTTCACTTCAGGTTGAAGATGGATGCAGTTCCGGGTATTCCAACTACACTTTGGTTTACTCCTTTATATACTACTGCTCAAATGCAAGAGATTACTGGTAATAAAAATTTCGTTTATGAAATTTCTTGTGATCAAATGTGCGGAAGCGGTCACTACTCTATGCGTGGAGTAATTGTGGTAGAAACACAAGAAGAGTATGACGCATGGATGGCCTCAAAGAAACCACAATACCTTACAGTAAAAGAAGCTAATGCTCCAGCTGCTCCTAAAGCTGATAGCACGATGACTGCAACTGTAACAACTAGCAAACCCTTGGCCCAACTGAAATAAAGAATCAAAGCAAAAAAATTAAAAAATGAGTAGCGAAACAATTACACACGGACACGCAGCAGCGGAAGTACATTCGCATGATTCTCATGATGCACATGGTCACGACCATCACCATGAAGAGTCGTTTCTCACTAAGTACATTTTCAGTACGGATCACAAAATGATTGGTAAACAGTTCTTGATTACCGGTATCATCTGGGCAATCATAGGAGGTTTATTTTCAGTTTTATTCCGTTTGCAGTTGGGTTATCCTGAGATGACCTTTCCTTTCCTTGAAGATCTTTTTGGTAAATGGGCTGCTGGTGGAAGAATTTCAAATGAGTTCTACTATGCGCTTGTTACCATGCACGGAACCATCCTTGTATTCTTTGTATTGACTGCAGGTTTAAGTGGAACATTTGCTAATATTTTGATCCCATTGCAGATTGGTGCAAGAGATATGGCTTCTGGCTTCTTAAACATGTTGAGCTATTGGTTCTTCTTTGGCGCGAGTGTGGTGATGTTTGCATCTTTGTTTATTCAAACTGGTCCTGCTTCAGGTGGATGGACCATCTATCCTCCGTTGAGTGCATTGGGACAAGCAAGTGAAGGTTCTAAATTAGGTATGGATTTCTGGTTGATTTCAATGGCCCTTTTCATAGTATCTTCTTTGTTGGGTGGTTTGAATTATATTTCTACTATCCTCAACTTAAGAACAAAAGGGTTGAGCATGACAAGATTACCTCTTACCATTTGGGCAATCTTCTTTACTGCGGTGTTGGGCGTTTTGTCTTTCCCAGTATTGCTTTCAGGTGCTGTACTTCTTTTGTTTGATCGCAACCTTGGAACAAGCTTCTATCTTTCTGAAATTGTTGTCAAAGGTGAAATTTTACCAAACGAAGGTGGTTCTGCCATTTTGTTCCAGCACTTGTTCTGGTTCTTAGGGCACCCTGAAGTATATATTATTTTACTTCCTGCAATGGGAATGGTTTCTGAAATTCTTTCTGTAAACTCAAGAAAACCAATCTTTGGATATTTGGCGATGGTTGGTTCATTGTTTGCAATTTGTATTCTAGCCTTCTTGGTTTGGGCACACCATATGTTCGTTACTGGTTTGAATCCTTTCCTTGGTGCGTTCTTCGTGTTGTTGACATTGTTGATTGCGGTTCCATCTGCGATTAAAGTTTTTAACTGGCTGACTACTATCTGGAAAGGAAATATTCGTTTTACACCTGGTATGCTTTTCGCAATTGGTTTTGTAAGCTTGTTTATTTCAGGTGGACTTACTGGTATTTTCTTAGGTAACTCTACATTGGATATTCACTTGCATGATACTTATTTTGTAGTTGCTCACTTCCATATTGTAATGGGTGTTGCATCCTTCTTTGGCATGTTTGCTGGTGTTTATCATTGGTTTCCTAAGATGTATGGTCGCTACCTCAACAATACCATGGCATACATCCATTTCTGGGTAACGCTTGTTGGTTCATATTTGATTTTCTGGCCAATGCACTATGCAGGTCTAGCAGGTATGCCACGTCGTTATACTGATTGGAGCAACTGGCAGTCGTTCAACATGTTCGCTGATATGAACAGGTTTATCAGTACTGTTGCAATGATTGTATTTGCAGTTCAGTTGTTGTTTGTATTCAACTTCTTCTATTCTATTTTCAAGGGTAGAAAAGTTACAACACAGAATCCATGGGGAGCAAATACATTGGAGTGGACAACACCAATCAATCCTGGACATGGTAACTGGCCTGGTGATGTACCAGAAGTGCACAGATGGGCGTATGATTATGGAAAGGATGGTAGAGAGTTCATTCCACAGACTGAGCCAGTTGGTGCGAATGAGTCTAAACATTAATTACTAATCACTCCTTCGGGAGTGATTTAAAAACATATTTGATGCAGCAGAACGAAGAGAAAGGGAGCATAGCATCAAAGGTATCATCCAAGCTGAAAGATTATCAGCAGCTGATGAAGTTCACACTGAGTTTTACAGTGGTGTTTTCTTCAGTAGTTTGTTACCTCTTGGTCCCTGACATTGAGTTCGACATCATATCAGTTCTTTTACTTTTTGTAGGTGGTTTGCTTGTAACAGGAGCAGCCAATGCCATTAACCAGATTGCAGAGAAAGATACCGATGCAATGATGAAGCGTACTTCCAATAGGCCAGTCGCTTCGGGTAGAATGACAATAGACGAAGCCTCCACGTTTGCAGTACTTGCAGCCGTATTCGGAATATTTATTATCGGATTATGGTTCAACTGGACTGCTGCGGGAATTTCGGGTTTTAGTCTTTTCTTGTATGGATTCGTTTATACTCCATTAAAGAAAGTCCATTCTATTTCAGTACTGGTTGGTGCAATTCCAGGAGCATTACCTTGTCTCATAGGATGGGCAGCGGGTGATCCTGAAATAGGTATTGGTGGTTGGATTATGTTTTCATTGCAATTCTTCTGGCAATTCCCCCATTTTTGGGCAATTGCTTGGGTAGCACATGAAGATTATACTAAGGCAGGTTTCAAATTGTTACCCGCTGAAGGTGGTCCAACAAAATACGCAGCTGTACAAGCAATTCTATATTCTGTACTCTTGATTCCCATCGGAGTGATGCCATTTGTATTTGGCATGTCTGGTTTAGTGAGTCTCGTGATTGTTGCTCTTGCAAATCTTGCAATGTTGTGGCAGTCGGTACAGTTGTTTAAAAACATGGATGTAGCCTCTGCGAGAAAAGTGATGTTTGGTTCCTATATCTATTTGCCAGTTGTGCTTTTAGCATTATTAGCGGATAAATTGAATTAATTATTTGTTGAATAAGTGAGCGAGAAAAAAATATAAGCATGATTCAAGCGATGAATGATCAGAAAAGAAAAATACATCCACATAAGTTTACCCTTTGGGTAGCTATTGGCAGTATTTTGATGATGTTTGCGGGGCTAACAAGTGCTTACATTGTGAAGCGCAGTCAGGCAAGTTGGTTGATGTTGGAGATACCAGTTATCTTTTGGTATTCAACAGCAGCAATTCTCGCAAGCAGTGTTACCATCCAGTTATCTCTTAAAGCATTAAAGGCTAGAGAGATGATGGCATACAAAAGATGGTTGATGATTACTGCAGTGTTGGGAGTTCTTTTTTTAGTGTTACAAATTGTAGGATTCAAGCAATTTGGTGCAAATGACATTCGTTTAATTGGCGCAGGTTCAAATGCATCTTATTCTTTTCTTCTTGCAATATCTGGATTACACGGATTGCACGTGTTGGGCGGAGTAATTGCTTTGGTGGTAATTGCCATTCAAGCTTTGCGTGTTGCATCCAGAAGTTATAACACAGTGCCGCTAGAAGTAGCAGCAACGTATTGGCATTTTGTAGATGCTCTATGGATCTACTTATTTATATTTTTTAACTGGATGAAATAGTTCAGTTAGTTGAACCTTAAAACAAATTAGAATGGCAACAGCCCATGCACAAATGGAAACCAAATGGTGGAGTGGCGGAAAAAGCCCCTTCAACGTTGAGTATGGAAAACTCATGATGTGGTATTTCCTGATGAGTGATGCTTTCACTTTTGGCGCCTTCCTCATCTCTTATGGTACAATACGTTTCAGCCAAAACTACTGGCCTGATCCAAACAAAGTATTCAATGCTTTCCCTTTAGCAGGACACGCCAATCTTCCTCTTGCTTTTGTGAGTTTGATGACTTTCATTCTTATTGTAAGTTCCGTAACCATGGTACTTGCAGTGCATGCTGGACATAAAAATGATAAGCAAGGTGTAATTAAGTGGATGATCTGGACTATCATAGGTGGTTTGGCTTTCTTGGGTTGTCAGGCTTGGGAATGGACACACTTGATTACAGGGGATCATTTGGTATTGATCAATAATGAAGTAAAAGAATTGGGCACAACTGTTACCATGAATCCATGGGGTCCTGCTGCAAATGTAACAGGTCATGAGGGGCACCATGTTACAACTCCTGGTCCAGTTGCCTTTGGCGGCTACTTCTTCGGTATCACTGGTTTCCATGGTTTCCACGTATTATCTGGTGTTGTTATCAACATCGTGATGTTGATCATGGCCATCAATGGAACTTTCGAAAGAAAAGGGCATTACTGGATGATTGAAAAAGCAGGTTTATATTGGCACTTCGTTGACCTTGTATGGGTATTCGTATTCCTTTGCTTCTATCTTATCTAAAAACAACCTAAACTTATTATATGGAACATAGTGTACAAGAAATTACTTTTCACCACGAACCAGGAGGAGACGAAGTAGTAAAGAAGATTATCAAGACTACTATCTTACTTTCAGTGATCACTGTAATTGAACTTGGCTTTGGTTTATTGATGTATGCTGTGCCTATGGCAGGAGCGCTTACCCTTTTCCTGAAAGGGGTAATTGTGATTCTTTCCTTGGCTAAGGCCTTTTACATTGTTGGTGTATTTATGCACCTTGGCGATGAGCTGAAGAACCTTATCATGACCATCGTAGTACCTTTGTTGCTTTTCATTTGGTTTATCGCAGCATTCCTTTGGGATGGTAATTCATGGAAAGTATTGAGAAATACTTACAATGGTGCTCCTGAAGTGACTGCCCCAGCAGCCCCACATGCAGAAGGACAACATTGATTAAGCTAAAAATTATAGTTAAAGCATCGTTGGACAAAACCTACGGTGCTTTTTTTTGTTAAATGTGTAGGATGAAAAAGACGACAATCATAGCATTATTAGTAGTTGCAGTACTTCCTGTAGTGAGTTATCTATTGGTTGAGGATTTGAGTAAGGGTGCAGTACAGATGCCTCGTCGCTATTTTTATGATACTGTTCTTGTGAAGAAGGAGAAAGGGAGAGATGTAAACGATACAGTTTGGCACAAAGTCCGCCCCTTTAAATTAAAGAACCAATTCGGTAAAGAAGTCGGTTTTGATGATTTGAATGGTAAAATTATAGTCGCTGATTTCTTCTTTACTTCATGTCCCTCTATTTGCCCGAAGCTCACACGCAATATGAAGCGACTTCAAGATGCATTCAAGAAGACAGATACAATAGTTCGCTTTGTTTCGTTTACCATTGATCCGGAAAGAGACACAGTACAGAAGATCAAAGCATATGGTGATCGTTTTAGTATTGATCATGATACCTGGTGGATGCTAACAGGCGATAGAAAAGAAATTTATGATATTGCTTTAAACGAATTCAAGGCTTCAATAGCATCAGAAGGTAATATCGACACTGGCTTTATCCATACTGAGAAATTCTTTTTACTCGATAGGGATAAAGTGATTCGTGGATGGTACAATGGATTAGATAGCGTAAATCTTGATAGACTCATCAAAGATGTTGTGCTATTGAACATGGAGCGTGATAAAAAGAAAAAAAGAAATCTCTTTAGAAAATAAAATCAGAACTTATGTTACCTGCAAGTATTCAGAAAAATGATAAACTAGCGAATATATTGATTGTTGTTTTTTCAATAGTCGTTTTTGTTGCTGTTGTTTTTTTATCGAGAATTAAACTTGAAGTAGCACTTCCTTTTGATGTGCATGTATTTGCAAAAATCAATGCCATCATCAATTCAGCTGTATCATTTCTTTTGTTAGTCGGATTACTCGCTGTAAAAAGAGGAAGATATGCTTTGCACAAAAAAGTGATGATGTCTGCAATGGTTTTGTCGCTTTTGTTTTTAGTATCGTATATATGTCACCATTTGCTTTCTGAGTCCACTTCTTTCGGTGGAGATGGTGCAATTAAAGCAGTCTATTATGTTATCTTGATTTCACATATTTTACTTGCCGCAATTATACTCCCATTTATTTTATACACCTCGTATCGTGCACTGGTTGCGGAATGGCCTGCACACAGAAAATTAGCAAAAATTACTTGGCCAATTTGGTTCTATGTTTCAGTTACTGGGGTGATTGTGTACTTGATGATTAGTCCATACTATGCCTAACACATCTAGAAACTTTTTTGAGGATGTTTTTGAGGTTGTCCGCTTGATTCCTCGTGGACGAGTCACCAATTACGGAAGTATTGCTAAATATTTAGGATCAGGGTTATCGTCTAGAATGGTAGGCTGGGCCATGAATGCATCACATATTGCCCATCCTCCTGTGCCCGCTCAACGTGTTGTGAACCGCAATGGTATGCTGACTGGCAAACATCATTTTGCTACACCAACTTTGATGCAAGAGTTGTTAGAGAAAGAAGGCATTAAAGTAGAGAAAGATAAGGTAGTCGACTTCAAAAATCTTTTCTGGGATCCGGCCGTGGAGTTGGAGTTGTAAATCAATTTGATTTCCCCATCAATTTTAATTCTCTCTTTTCTTTTAGTTCAGATTTTCTGGGTTCCGGCACATTGCTGTAGTCATAGGGACAATTCATGCAACCATTTCCGCAACAATTGCCATTATCCAAATGATATTTAGCGGTCAAGACCATGTAACCTTGTTCGTTGTAATAAAAATGTTCACCTTCAATCAATTTCTTTTTCATGGTCAATCACTCCTTCGTTGTGGTCTTTTTCTATTTCTTTTGTTATCTCGAGTAGTATTTCATCCTTTGCGGGATCGAGATCTGATATTATTGCGAATTTAAGATAATGTATGCGGTTACTCTTTGCTATATCAAGACTTTCATAATGAGTTTTTATCAACAATTCAGGAATCTGTTTAACATCTTCACTGATATCTGCACTATCATGAAACAATTCTAGTCCGTATAGCTCAATTACACGTTTTGTGAAATTATACAACACGGGAGAATCTGTCTTTAAATGGATATAACCACCAGGCTTGAGTAATTGTTTATATTTTCTGAGAAAAGCTGGATGTGTCAATCTTCTTTTGCATTTGGCTGCTCGTAGTTGTGGATCTGGAAAAGGTAGCCATATTTCACTGATCTCTTCTTTTGCAAAATAATTTTCAATCAATCCAATTTGTGAACGGATGAATGCAACATTGTTGAGCCCTTGCTCAATGGCTTTCTTTGCGCCTACCCAAATTCTATTTCCCTTGATGTCGATGCCAATGAAATTTTGGTCTGCATGCATTGCTGCAAGTCCAACACTGTATTCACCTTTGCCACAAGCGAGTTCGAGAACGAGTGGATGTTGATTTTTAAAATGACCTGACCAATTACCTGCGGTATCTGTTGGGTATTCAAACACATTGTTGAAAGTGGCAATTTCTGCAAATCGTTTGAGTTTTTTTTGTCCCATGCAGTTGCAAAGTTAAATAATGAAAGCTTAATCTTCTCATATTTTGAATGGAAGTAAAGTCATCAAATTCTGTGGAATCACCAGCATATAGATGATATAATCTCTCTTGGTATTGATGAAAGACTCTTTTTGATGTTTTCACTGCAAACTAGTTTTACTGTACAGTTTTAAAAACTGGATGGCGTGATACCCTTGTCAATCCAATTCATCTTAAAAAACCAAACGTATGAAGAAAGTAAGTGTAGTGACGATGATGCTGATGATGACTTTCAGCATGACTTATGCAGCGGGATTAGCGAAACCCGAATTCAACAATATGAAAAAGCAAATCAGCTATGTGAAGCAGGCGACTGTTCATACAGAGGCTAAGACAGATGCAGACTGTTCAGTAACCTTAAAAGGTAAACTTGATTTAGGTCCAATTGAAGCAGAAGTAAGTTGTACAACCACAGCAGCAACTTGCAACGAAGCTACTATTCAAGCAGTAAGTTGTTTGAGAGCAGCTATGAATACAGTAAGAGCGATCATTTATTAATCAACGGCGTGGGTATTGCGTCATCAATTATCAACAATGAAAAAATTATTGATACTCGGATTTATTTTACAGTCATTTCTTTCTAACGCACAAGAGATAAAAGGAACATTCTTCTATCAAGGTAAATTCAACGGAAGTTTTGGTAGAAGTGAAAATCATAGGCCCTACTGGGGTAAACTAATTATCGACGGTAATCGGTCCTTGTTTACCATGAAAGAAGAAGGTCAGCACCATGCTTCGTTGCAGGACAATACTATTGATTTAAGAAGTGATAGTCTATTTACAGTTTATAAAGATCATGAAAGCAATTCTTTGTTATTTGAGTTCACCGACCTCAATCAGCGGCCACATTATTTTGCGGATACTTTATTCCCAATGGAATGGATAACGACTGAAGAACATAAAATGATCGGGGGCATACCATGTCTGAAGGCAGTGACGCGGTTTAAGGGCAGAGGGTATACGGCTTGGTATGCACCCACGATCACCATTAATGATGGTCCCTGGAAATTAGGGGGATTGCCTGGACTGATTCTTGAAGCTTATGACGATGAAGACAATTGGCGAATGGAATTTATAAGTCGTACTGATGAACATGATTTTGATGCATCGTATTATGAATCTAAAATTGAAAAGGGAATTGAAGGTTTTCCTGCATTTGCAGGGTTTGTTAAAAAATTATTCGCGCGACTTGAAGCATCTTTTAATAATAACAGTGATTGTGTAGGCTGTCAGAATAAATCCATGATTAAGTTTCACTCATGGGAACATATTGATTGAGTATGGCTAACATGATAGTTATTGTTTTGTGTTTGGTGTTGTTTGGTAAATCATGTTTTGCTATCCCAATATCCAATGATACTATCCCTTCCAAAAGTCACCGTGTATTGCCGGAGATTAATATCAAAGGCAATGCTATGGTGGCTAAAAGAAGAGGGGATACCTTGGTCTTTGCTGCAGATCGGTATAAACAAGCTAATGCAATCCGCTTAGAACAACTGTTGAGCAATGTACCTGGCTTTCAAGTGGATGCCAATGGAAGAATCAGTTTTAACGGAAAGCCTATTCAAAAACTCATGCTGGATGGGGATGATCTTACAGCAGAAAATTATCAATTGATTTCCCGTAACCTTAGATCACTACTGATTGATTCCATTCAAGTGCTAGAAAAATACAATGAAAATCGGCTCTTGAAAGGTATCCAGCTACTACGGAAGGCCCACAGTTAATTATATCTCAGCCTATGCACCAAAGAAAAATGGTGAACTGCAAGGCGAATTGGTTCACTTGCGTAAACAGGTGAAACAGTTTGTATTGTTTAATTCAAATAATATAGGTGCCTTTCCATTGCAAAATCAATTGATAGAGCAAGCTCTTGATGTAGCAAAGCAGGACGTGCTGTATCATTCCTGGCCTCATGTATTGCAGAATAGTTATGTAGGAGGTTTAAGTAATAAGCATATCAATCAGAATAGTGATTGGGGATTCGCCTATGCAAGCACCGTTAAGGTGAATGAAAATAATCGGGTCAGGTTTAATCTTAGAAAGTTGTATCAACAAATGTCCAATCGGTTAAACCAAGATCAACTTTTTTCAAACGGAGATGATTTCTCTTTTCGGCTATATGCTTTTAGTGCATCAATTCGTCATTCTCATGAGACCAATGGCGCTGTTGATTGGGAGAGCGATAAAAGAGACAAAAGTACAGCAAAGTATCAGTTACGATTTTATCATGATAGGCGTAAAGACATTGTAAGAGAGGAACGCGAGCTGGCTGCCCTTAATAAAGTATACGCTACTTCAATCTTATTTTCTAAAGGGATAAGTTTTTCAATGACACAGACCTGGGCAACAAAATCAAATCAAGTATGGT
>JBEASE010000129.1:0-3262 GCA_041162625.1 Bacteroidota bacterium
TGAAGCAGCTAAAATAAGTATGGCCTCTTTACAACAATCGTTTCCCAATTGCAAACACATTGCTTATACATTTCGGTTAGCGGATAAATATTTTGGTGTACTGCATCAAGATAATACCACGACTGTCTCCAATATTTACAAAATCAACGAAGTGATTGATAAAGTGGGCAGTGGTGATTGTTTCATGGCTGCCTTGGTTTACGGGCTCTTGCATCGATTTCCTGCAAATGATATCATCAATCGTGCTGCAGTGACAGCAATTGGAAAGATGCAAGAAAAAGGAGATGCTACTCAACAAAAAACATCAGACATCGAATATAAAATGAAACTATTATGATTTCCATGCATACTGCAATAACACTTTTACAGAAACAAAAAGTATTACCCCTGTTTTATCATGCTGATGCTGAAGTGTGCAAAGGTGTAGTTGAAGCATTGTATCATGGAGGTATTCGTTTAATAGAATTTACTAATCGTGGAAGTGATGCATTGTCGCGGTTTACTGAGCTTTCTTCTTTATGTAAGCAATCGTATCCTGAGATGCGATTGGCTGTTGGTACTATTGCATCTGGTAGAGATGCAGAAGATTTTATCAAAGCTGGTGCTGATGTATTGATCAGTCCTTTTTGGGATGATGAAGTTGCTGTCGTTGCGAAGAATGCTGGAGTGCTTTGGATACCGGGGTGTATGACACCAACAGAAATTCATCATGCTGTTCAAGAGGGTATTCAGCTTATCAAATTGTTTCCTGGAAATGTATTAGGTCCCGGATTTGTTGAGGCTATTCGTCCACTTTTTCCTGGCATTCATTTTGTAGTTACTGGTGGAGTTGATGCAACTGCCGTTAGTGTAGATCGTTGGTTGAAGTCGGGAGTTGTAGCAGCTGGATTAGGAAGTAAGCTCATTACAGGTGAAGTATTAGAACAAAAACAGTTCCGTGCGTTACAAGAAAAACTATCTTCACTCTTATCGGAGTTAGGTGCATAGTCATTTACATTCATTCAAAAGCTTGTCGTGAATACAACTATAGGTAGATACAGATGGACCATTTGCGCCTTGTTGTTTTTTGCAACGACGGTCAATTACCTTGATAGGCAAGTTTTGAGTTTATTGAAGCCAACATTAGAAGACGAGTTTGGTTGGAGCAATACTGATTATGCGAATATTGCATCTGTGTTTCAATTTTCCTATGCTATTTCAATGCTATTTGCAGGCAAATTTGTAGATAAACTTGGAACAAAGAAAGGATATGCATGGGCCATTATTATTTGGTCGCTTGCCGCAATGATGCATGCCTATGCAATACCTATAGGGCAGTCGTTTAGCACAGCTTTGGGTTTTCTGGGAATAACTATTTTACCAGTAAGTGTAATTGGTTTTATGGTTTCACGCGCCTTTTTAGGTTTTGGAGAAGCAGGAAATTTTCCTGCAGCCATTAAAGCTACTGCAGAATATTTCCCCAAGAAGGAAAGATCATTTGCTACAGGTATTTTTAATTCCGGTACAAATGTGGGGGCCATCTTAGCACCATTGACTGTACCTTGGATTACTGCTCAATACGGATGGGAAGCTACTTTCCTTATTATTGGAGCAATTGGATTTTTATGGTTGTTTGCATGGGCGTTCTATTATGAAAAACCTGAAAAACAAAAGCGACTTTCAAAAGAAGAGCTAGAGTATATAACAATTGATCAATCAGATGAAGGTCATACTGTAACGACTGATGAAAAAGTGAAATGGTTTCGCTTATTGGCTTACAAGCAGACATGGACATTTGCCATTGGTAAATTTTTGACAGATGGAGTTTGGTGGTTTTTTCTTTTTTGGTTACCTGCTTATTTGAAAGACGAATATGGCATGACTGGTACCGATATTGCATTACCGCTAACTGTGTTGTACAGTATGACAATGTTCGGAAGTATTGGTGGCGGATATTTCCCTGTGTATTTTATCAACAAAGGAAACTCACCTTATATCGGCCGCATGAAAGCGATGCTGTTGATAGCATTTTTCCCATTAGTTGTATTGGCGGCACAGCCATTGGGTACTATTAGTTTTTGGTTGCCTGTGTTATTGATAGGCATTGGAGCATCTGCTCATCAGGCCTGGAGTGCTAATTTGTATACAACAGTGAGTGATATGTTCCCCAAGAAGGCAGTCGCTTCTGTAATTGGTATCGGAGGAATGGCAGGCGGAATGGGGGGTGTGATTGTAAATAAAGTAGGTGGTGCATTATTTGATTACTACAAAGCGTTGGGCCATATTGAGACTGGGTACACCATCATGTTCAGTTTTTGTGCAGTCGCTTATTTACTGGCCTGGATGATTATGAAACGTTTGACGCCGCAGTATAGGTATATTGACGATTTATAATTTCAATGTTATTTTATCTTATACTCCTTTATAATTAAATCAATTAGGTTTTCGGTCACGTTGATAGTAATGTTCACAGATCGAGCGTCTTGTCTTGTTGTTGTTTGTTCCCGGGCAAGAATATTTAAATACTGACTCAAGTATTTTCTATCGATACCAACGAAACCAGATTTGGGAATATTATCCTGGTTGTCGTATCCATCATTGGAAATATAGGCATCAAGTCCATCGAAGGCATTGAGCATTTGCTCTTCCAATGTATAAATTGCATGCTGGTTGGTCATGTAACGTTCGTAATTCGACTCAATTCTCATCCAACGCATATCATATTTGGCAATTGAATCTGCCACTCTTCTATTTTTGATTAAGCGCAGTCCACCTGCATTTTTAAGCTGACTTATAGTGGTTGTATTTCTCCTTGCGAGTATAGCCCAAGAAGCTCTTTTGATGTGTTTGAGTACTGAAACAGGTACTTTATCAGCATCTGGATTAGCTTTAAAGAATCGAAATACTGAATCCATAGAGGCAACACGATCGTTCAAAAATGGCAGTGATTTATGCAAATTTGAGGTATCAACAGTTAGATCATGTAAAAATGATTCCATGTATTCTCTCTCGTTTTCTTTTTCATTCAATTGCTCACGATAGTTCTCTGCCAGGGATACAGCTAGGAACAACATCAGAAATTCCAATAAATATTCTGTGATATTCTTTTTCTTATTTGACTGTAAATTTTCCATTAGTCAGATTTGAAGTGCCAACAAGATAAATAGAAAATTGGATTTCTATATTTTGCTAACTTGAAAAGTTTTAAATTCAAAAAAAGTTTTTCTATGGCAGAAAAAGAGAGCAGTGCTACCCTTTATAAGAAAGCCTTCAAGGACTACAT
>JBEASE010000130.1:0-3024 GCA_041162625.1 Bacteroidota bacterium
ATCATTAGAGAAACAGGGTTTGAAAATTTTAGTATCGATTTGATTTATGGTACCCCTGGACAAACCACAGAAGGTTGGACAAAAGACCTGCAAACAGCAATCGATCTTAAAATCCCACACTTATCGTGCTATGCACTCACAGTTGAAGAAAAAACAGTACTGCATAATCTTATAGAAAAAGGAGAAAAAGAAAATATAAATCCAGAAGAGCAAGCAGAACGTTTTGAACTTCTCATGAAACTCACTACAGCTGCAGGTTATCACCACTATGAAATTTCAAATTTTGCCTTACCCGGATATGAAAGTAAACACAACAGTGCTTATTGGGAGGGCGTTCCATATTTAGGCATAGGACCATCAGCACATTCATATGATGGTATAAAAAGAAAATGGAATATAGCTAACAACATCAGTTATACGAAGGCTATTTTAGATCATTCACCACAATTTGAAGAAGAAGTATTGAGCAAAAACGACAGATTCAATGAGTATTGCATGACCGCTCTCAGACGTTCAAAAGGAATCGAAAAACAGAAAATCATTACTCTGGTAGGAACGGAAGGTTTATCTATCATTAACAAAATGATTTTGCCTTACATAGAAAGCAATAAAGTTATAGAAGATGAAAACAGTTGGAAATTAACCAACGAAGGGAAGTTCTTTGCTGATGGCATTGCAGCATCGTTATTTATCATTGACTAGCCGTTACACCAATACTTTTTCAAGCTCAGCGAAAACAGTAGCTGCATCTTTTTTCTCCCATAAAATATCATATATACCTGAAGCGATGGGTGTATGTGCAGCACAGGAAATACTCAATTCATGTATTGACTTTGCTGCAGGATAGCCTTCTGCAACCATTTGCATGGCGAGCTTAGCTGCTTCAACACTATAACCCTTACCTATCATGTTTCCGAACGACCTGTTTCTACTGAATAATGAATAACAAGTCACCAATAAATCTCCTAAATAAACAGATGCTGAATAATTGATATTGGTTTGTGTTGTATTTGCAGTCCTTAGAAATCTTTTCATTTCATATGCAGCATTCGCTACAAAAACACTCTGAAAATTATCTCCATAACCCAAACCATGTGCAATACCCGTACCAATAGCATATACATTCTTCAATACTGCCGCATATTGCACTCCATCTACATCATTACTAACGACTGTATTGATATAGGGAGTTGAAAAAAATGATGCCACTTGTTTGGTAAGCGATTCATTTGCTCCAGCAAAAGTGAGATAGGATAAACGTTCTGCTGCCACCTCTTCCGCATGACATGGCCCCATGATGGTAATGTAATTCTCTAAATTAAAATCAATCTTTGCTTTAAGATGATGATTAAGGAGTAAATTATGTTGAGGAAGAATTCCTTTGGTTGCTGAAATAATCACTTTTCCTTTTGCAATTGTATCTAAAAACGGACTAATATAATCATCTACAAATGCAGAAGGCACTGCTATTAATATAGCATCAGCTTGTTCGTAAACAGAAGCAGGATTGCTTACCACATCAATAAGTGTATCACTAAAATAAATGGAGCTTAGGTATTTAGGATTATGATGTCTGTTACGTATATGTTGAGCCATTCGTTCTGAGCGAACACACCAGGTAACGCAACAACCACTGTCGTTTAGTACCTTAACCAACGCAGTTCCCCAACTACCGCTTCCAATAACACCTATTTTCATAACGACAAAGATATTGGTTATCAAAATGCCGAAAGCACAAAAATCAAAAGGGTGACTGAAATCATCCAATCACCCTTTTGATAAAACGTTAGATATAGTTATTTCTTCTCTTCAAAAAGTTCCTCTTTCTTTACCACTTTAACTTTCATACCCTGACGCAATGTTTTACTCACGACAGTATAAGGACCAATAATTACTTCATCTCCTTCCTTTACTCCATCCAAAATCTCAATATAATTGATATCCTGTATGTCGGTTTTTACCTTTACGCGCTTCACTGTTCCATCTTTTTGCAAGACGAAAACAACTTCATCTAAGTCGTCAATATTTTTAACAGCTGCTTGTTCAGAACCTTCCACTACAGGCTTATCATCTTTCTTTTTTACCACATCTTTACTTCCCACAGCAGCAGTGTCAGATTTATCTCTTGTTGTAACAGCATTAATTGGAACTGCGATTACACTACTATGTGTATTGGTTTGTATATCTGCATTGGCACTCATACCTGGACGAAATGGAAAGCTTCTCGCATTGTTTGGATCAATAAGATCTTGATAAGAGGACTGCAACAACCTAATTCTTACTTCATAGTTGGTAGCATCATTTGCACTTGTTGTGATAGCTCCACCGGTTCCTCTACTTGTGCTAGAAATCTGAGTAACTAATCCTTTAAACTTTCTTTTGTTATATGCATCAACTTCCACCAAAGCAGTATCGCCAATTGAAACCTTTGGAATATCATTCTCCCCTACATCTACTCTAACTTCGATGATACGCATATCTGCAATGCGCATCATTTCAGTACCAGCCATCATAGAGTTACCAACTACTCGCTCACCTTTTTTCACATTCAAAAGTGAAACGATTCCACTCATTGGTGCAAATACACTGGTTCTTCCCAAGTCTTTGTTAGCACGACTTAAACTAGCTTGAGCACTTGCAACTGCTGCTTTTCCACTTTTCACCGACTGCTGAGCAGCACTATAATCAGCCTTAGCTGTCAAAAATGTATTTTCTGCTTGCTCATATTCAAGTTTAGATATTACTTTTTCTTGAAACAATTGTTTCTGGCGAACATACTGACGTTCCGCTTGATCCATCCTTGCTTTAAATGATCCAAGAGAGGCATTAGCATTTTCTACTTGTGCTAATTGTTGTGCAACTACTGCAGAAGCTTGATCCCTTTGGGTCGCATAGATGTCAGCATAAATCATAGCGAGTAGCTGCCCTTTAGTAACACTATCACCTTCAAGTACTTCAAGTTGAACAATTTCACCTGAAATATCTGGACTAATCTTTACCTCTAACTCAGGATAGACTTTACCA
>JBEASE010000005.1:0-76833 GCA_041162625.1 Bacteroidota bacterium
ATTATGGGTGTCATCATCAAGAAACATACTAAAATTGATTTTGTCACCAATTTTATACTTTGAAAAATCAATGTTACGAGCAAAATATATTGAACTCAATACGTCTTGCATGCAATTGTTAATAGCATACGTACCTCTTGTGCTGACAGCCTTAAGATCATCATGATAAAAATTCACCAACTCATCTTTTCTATAATTGCCCTCTTCTACATGTCGAACAAATCGATATGGCTTCAATGTTGTTGTATCTATATAGGTTTCATATCTATCGCGTACCCTAAAAATCCAATCGTAAGAGGGATTTGATGTACCTAAACCTACTATGTGATAAACTGGCTTGTTATTTAATTTTGTATTCGATACAGTAAAAGATGCAGTTCCAGCGTCTACATACAAACCAATCACATTATAAAAGATTTTGAATGTAATTACCTCACCTGTAGAGAAAGAAAAATTTGTGACCCCACAGAAATCATTACCAGCACTTAGCTTGATAGCGCTGATAGAAAAAGTGAGAATCAGTATGAATCTTTTGATAAATGACATAGAACAAATATAAAACCATTGATCTATGTATTTTGTTCTAAAAATAAAAAGAACAATAATTTTTTCTTAAATCTTTATATCTATCATTTTTTTGAAAAGTTTTTAACTAAAATTGAAATTGCACCAAAACCAGCAGGGACAATCATATTGAGTATCCAAATCAATGTAATACCCATGGTTAGCCCAAATATATTGGCAGTATATGGAGCAAACACCAAAATAGAGATTTGCCATCTCAGCCCCAATTCTACAAGAGAAATAGTAGGTAAAATTGATAGTACCAATAAAACAGTACTCATTGCCATTGCAGTCTGTTGAAAATCTAGCGCCAAACCAATTAATCTAAACATTAACCAATACTGGAGAAGAAAAACAGCATAACGCAAAACTGACCAAAACAATACATTCAATAAAAGGGATGTGGAGAGTGCTGACAGCTGTATTAATTTATGCTCCCAACGCTGTAAGAACTTTATTTTAGATAACCAGTTAAAAAAAACACCTGCTTTGAAATAGATGAATAAAAGAAGAAATGTAAACATTGGTGCGAGATAGACAAGTAAACAAACTATAACCTTGAATTGCGCAAGGCTTCCTGTTGCCAAATCACCTGCAATTAACCCGAATCCAATGCTACCAGCTACACAGGTCACAATCAATTGAGCAAAATTTCCAATAAATGTATACCCAGTGGCCTGCACACGCAGTTCTTTAGGTAGGTGCAGAACTCTTCCAATAAATTCTCCTACTCGGTTTGGTGTAGCAATTGAAAAAGAAATTCCAGAAAAAATCATCATTATTGCCTTTGCAATGGGTAAATTAATGTGTTGCCTTAACATCATTTGCCACTTTGCTGCCTCAAACATCCATTGCATCAACATGAGTAATACAAGAACAAGGAATAAAAGAATAGCATATACATCAAGATTTTGATATAATTGATTCAGATATGCAGGAAGATCTTTTTGTTCAGTAATTTCTTGGTATACACTTAAAAGCAGCCATGCAAATAGCAAAGGGCTGAGTATATAGTTGATGAATATTTTGATACTTTTGTCCAATCAGTTTACTTGAACACAAAATTAAACCCAGTTGGTCCAGAAACATAAAATTATTTTAGGTATCGATCCTGGAACCGTAATCATGGGTTACAGTGTTTTGTCTACACTGGGCAATAAAATGGAAATGCTAGAGATGGACGTTGTGAAATTGAATGGAAAAAAGGACATGTTTGAACGATTAGGGATCATTAATCAAGTGATTCAGTCGCTAATCGACAAATACCATCCTCAGGCCATGGCCATTGAGGCTCCTTTCTTTGGCAAAAATGTTCAGAGTATGCTAAAACTTGGTAGAGCACAAGGTGTAGCAATAGCAGTAGCCATGTCGAATAAAATTGAAGTGGCAGAGTACTCACCAAAAAAAGTAAAACAATCCATCACCGGTAATGGTAATGCAGATAAAGAGCAGATATGGAAAATGCTCAACAACATCATGCCACTAAAGCATACCTTAAAGTATTATGATGCTTCAGACGCTTTAGCAGTAGCGGTTTGTCATCACTTCAATGCCAAGGGAATGAGCACAAGCAAGACTACTAAAAAGAAGATAGCATCCAAAGCCTCAAACAGCTGGGATACTTTCATCAAGAAAAACCCAGGCCGCATCAAAGAAAAATAAATTTAGATACGCCTATCGCTTTACAACAAAGAAATAGATAGCAGGAACAAGCAATAGGAGCTTCAATGGTTGAAACCCACCAACGAGAAGATCTAAGCTAAGATGAGCAAGAATAACTCCAAGAAATAACCAGGTGGCCCACTTTTCTCGAGACCAAATAAATGATATTGCAACAAAGCCTATGATGTTGAGTAAGACGTGTGCAGCAGGATATAGCAAACCCAATTGTGCAGATGCGCCGGTAAAGGTATAGATGATATCGAATAGTCCCAGTACAGACAAAACAGCAATGAAAGTATTAAAGACTACCGCTTGCTTTAACATATATTTATTTACTGATTGTTTTTAACTGATCAAGAATCTTGTTTTGCGCTGCTAACAAATCTTCCTGAGTAGGCTTCATTTTCTCACGTGTAAAATTGAGATCATCTGCTGTATTGATAGGCACTAAATGTAAATGTGCGTGAGGCACTTCCAAGCCAATTACAGACATCCCACAACGTTTACAGGGAAAGGCCTTTTCAATGGCTCTTGCTATTGGCTGAGCAAACTGCAATAATGATGCTAAATCATCATAGCTTAATTCATATAGTTTATCTACTTCAGTTTTGGGCACTACCAGTGTATGCCCATATACCAAAGGAAATACATCCAAGAAAGCGTAAAACCTATCGTTCTCTGCAATTTTATAAGATGGTATTTCTCCAGAAATGATTTTTGAGAAAATAGATGCCATGGTATCAAATGGATATATTATCTATTTGGAATACAATCTTGCCGTTTGGCGCTTGGATCTCTGCCACATCACCCACTTTCTTTCCTAAGAGACCCTTACCAATTGGTGAGGTCACTGAAATTTTTTGCAGTTTAAGATCAGCTTCTTTTTCAGACACAATCTGATAAGTCATTGATTTTTTTGTAGCCTTATTGGTAATCGTCACTTTTGTCAATATGGAAACTTTACTTGTGTCTATTGTAGTTGCATCTAAAATTCTTGCTGTAGCAAGCTCAGCTTCCATTCTGCTGATTTTAGCCTCTAATAAGCCTTGTGCTTCTTTTGCAGCATCATATTCAGCATTTTCCTTCAAATCCCCTTTCTCTCTTGCTTCTGCAATTGCTTTTGAGGCGGCTGGACGTTCTACTGCCTTCATATGTTGAAGTTCAGCACGCATTTGCTCTAGTGTTTCTTTGGTTACATACATTACACTCATACGGTAGGTAGTTTTTCAGTTGCTTGATTTGAAAAAAATAGCAACGCCCCAGAAAAATCTGAAGCGTTGCTGTAATGCAAAGTTAATCAATTTTTGAAATCAGCCTATATTTGCCTGATCGAGCTTGAAAATCAACACTTTAGCCATTTTTTCAAGGGCTTCTTGGCTATAACCAGCAATATGCGGAGTAACCCACATATCTTCTCTATTAGCCAACAGAAGTAGGTCATCCATTTGTGTTGGTGAATAAGCTTCAATATTTTCATCCTCAATCACATCTAATCCAGCTGAAATGACCTTACCATTCTCTAAGGCATGCACCAATGCATTTGTGTCAACAACTTGGCCTCTGCTTGCGTTAATCAAATAAATTGGTTTTTGCAGAGCGTTAAAAAAAGTAGTATTTGCATAATGATGTGTTTCCAGTGTTAAAGGCAAATGGAAACTTATAATATCTGAATTTTTTTGTAATTCACCTAATGATGCCTCCTGTATATGTTGTTCTGCAAATCCCTTCTTGTACTTATCATGAGCCAAAACTTTAACTCCAAAGGGTGCCAATAATGCTGCAAAGGCAGAACCAGTATTGCCATAGCCAATGATGCCTACAGTTTTTCCGCCAAGTTCAACACCGCGATTTGATTCTCTCAACCATTTACCTTTTCTTACTTGTAGCCCCGATCTAAAAACATTATGCATCATGGAAAGCAATACACCGAGACATTGTTCTGCTACTGTGTCTTTGTTGCCTTCCGGACTACTCATGCAAATGATATTTTTTTGTGTAGCATAATCAATGTCGATGATTTCCATACCGCTGCCTAATCGCCCAATCCATTTTAGTTGCACAGCAGCATCTATTAATTGTTTATCTACATTGATCCTAGTTGTAACAACCATTCCATGATAAAAATGGATTTGATTGACTAATTCATCATAGGTGATATTTTCCATCACATCTACTGCAAATCCTCGCTGCACAAGGGCTTCCTGCAAATAAGGATGCGCATAGGCTGTTATGATTACACGAGGTTTCAATTCATTCTCTTTAATATATCAACAAAATCCTGGACATAAAGTTGTTCTGCTCGCTTGGTAAAAATTGGATCCTGTAACACCTCTGTTTTAAAATAGGGCTTTAAGGGATTTCTTAGCTGCTTTCTTCTTTGCCCAAAAGCCGCCTTTACCAGAACCAGAAACTTTCTGTGTTGTTGAATCTCATATGGATTGCCGAGATAATCAAATTGAATGACACCACTTTTAACTTTTGGAGGGGGATTAAACGCTTCTTCTTCCACATCAAAAAGATAGGTGGTTTTAAAATAAGCTTGCGAAAGCACACTTAGAATACCATATTCTTTGTTACCCGGACCAGCACAAATTCTCTCAGCTACTTCCTTCTGAAACATACCAATCATTGTTTCCACCTGTTCTCTCCATTCAATTACCTTGAAGACAATTTGAGTTGAAATGTTATATGGGAAATTACCAATCAAGGTGAATGGTTTATCAAATGGCATGTTTACTTCCAATATGCTTTCTTCAGTGATTTTTCCAACTAATTGCGGGTAGGTTTTATGAAGAAATTCTACTTTTTCCTTGTCTATCTCTACTAATTTGAAGTCGATATTAGATAGCTGAACCAAATACTTTGTTAAAGCACCACCACCCGGACCAACCTCTAATAACCGCTGAAACTGCTTTTGTTGCAGGACTTCAACAATCCTAAGACAAACGCTTTCGTCTTTAAGAAAATGCTGTCCCAGTGATTTTTTAAGTGTATACATGTATTCAAAATTAAGACAAAGATCCCCGTTTTCATTGTACCTTTACACTTTGAATAAATGTTGAAGCGATGAGTGTAAAAAAAGGGCCAGTTATTGGTATTTCTGTAGGCGATCTTAACGGCATTGGTATTGAACTTATCATCAAAACCTTCGCTGATAGTCGCATTACAGAATTTTGCACCCCAGTTTTATTTGGATCAAACAAAATCATCAACTTTTACAGAAAGTCGATGCCCGAAATAAACATCAACTACAACAATATCAAAGAAATTGCAAAAGCCAATCCCAAACAGTTGAACATTTTTTCAGCATGGGAAGAGGATGTAGAAATTCAACCAGGTCAAGCTAATGCCATTGGTGGAAAATATGGAGTTCTTTCTTTGCAAGCAGCAGTTAAAGCCTTAAAAGGAAATGAAATTGATGCTTTGGTTACAGCACCACTCAATAAACACACCATGCAAAGTGGTGACTTCAATTTTACAGGACACACCCCTTTTCTAAAAGAAGTATTTAAAGCTGATGATGTTGTAATGTTGATGGTAGCCGAAAATATGAAAGTCGCTTTGCTTACCGAGCATGTAGCTATTGGGGATGTTGCAAAAAACATCACAAAAGAACAAATTATCAAAAAAATAAACCTGCTAAAAACTAGTCTTAAAAAAGATTTTGGTATTGATAAGCCAAAGATTGCAGTACTCGGACTCAATCCTCATGCGGGTGATGAAGGACTAGTGGGCAAAGAAGAAAAAGAGATCATCAGACCTGCTGTGTTGGAAGCCAAGAAAAATGATTGTGTGGTAATGGGACCTTATAGTGCTGATGCATTCTTCGCAAGAGGTAGTCACGAAAAATTTGATGCTGTACTTGCCATGTACCACGACCAAGGATTGATTCCCTTTAAATCACTTGCACTTGGTGAAGGCACAAATTTCACAGCAGGCTTACCCGTTATCAGAACTTCTCCAGATCATGGAACTGCGTTTGATATAGCTGGTAAAAACCTCGCTGACGAAGCTTCATTCAGACAAGCCATATTCACCGCTATTGATATTTATGAGACAAGAATGGGCTATGGAACTCGAAATCCATTAAGGAAAATTTCAGCTCAAGTAGTTGCAAATGCTGTAGATGAGAAATTAGAAGAATAGCTAATTTAAAATTGAATGATATGAAAACCATTAAGCTCTTGGTTGCATGTTTAATTTTATTTCTACAAAACACAAGCGCTCAAGAAATTAAAATAGATTCTACTCAGAAGATAGATAAAAATATTATCAAAATAAATTTGATAGGCTTTTCCATTAATGGTCAGTATGAAAGAATTTTAAGCAAAAGAATATCCCTAACACTCTCCTACAAAATTCTTCCTTCAGGCAAATTTATATTTAGGGGGTTAATTCCTGTATCAGACCCTCAAGCAAGACAAGAATTGGATAATTTAATTGTTTCCAATTCTGCTTTTACTCCGGAAATAAGATTTTATACTGGCAAGAAAGGATATGGGCAAGGTTTCTATCTAGCCCCTTTTTATCGTAGTGCAAAATTTGGAGGTAAAGGAATTGGCATTGATTTTACTTTAGATAATGGACGGTCTGCTACCTTTAACATGGAAGGTGAAATCAAGAGCAGCACTTTCGGTTTATTACTAGGTGCACAATGGAAATTGGGGAAACATTTCTGGTTAGATTGGCAAATTCTAGGACCGCATTACGGTAGTTCAAAAGGAAATATTATTGGTAATTCAACTATTTCGCTTAGCGCTAACGAACAAACTAGCTTAAGAAATGCATTGCTAGATATTAATTTACCATTTTCAAACGAAAAAGTAACGGTAGAGGCTAATAAGGCAGTATTAGAACTAAATGGCCCTTGGGCTGGACTCAGAACAGGACTCTCCTTGGGCTTTGGTTTCTAAATTAATTTGTTGCAGTAAATACTTCCTGTTTTAATCCTTTGTTTACTTCATAAGTCTGATAAACAATCTCAATTCTACCTTTATTACTGAGTGGCTTAGACGGCTTTTGTTTATTGCCTACTCCTGCATCATATTCAAATGTGATTCCTTTAGGTAGTTTATAATCTTTGGTATTAAATATCATGATGGCTTTATCTGGCAAGCCCCATTTGGCATATTTACCATAATCCATCTCCATCTCGTAGGTACCGTTTTCTTTGGTTGATGTGATTGACTTACGAATAAGTATCGCCTTATCATCAACGTATAAAGTTGTTAATACAACATCTGAGTTCATGTCATTGGGTATCAATTTGATCATTGCCAAATCCTGATCTTTCCACTTGATTCTTCCTGCTAATAAAGCAGTATAATTTCCATCGGCAATCATGGCACTCATATTCACTTTGATACCACCTTTAGGAAGTACAGAAATGCCACCATCCTTTTTGATGCGAAACAAATCAGGGTATTTGTAAAATATTCGTACAGCAGAGATAGGAATTTTTAAAAACGCAACATCAGTTTTGAGTTTGCCAACCGCTTCGTAATCTTTTACAGAAACTAACTTAGCTTTTAACTTTGTTACAATTTCGTCAGCAGTCTGCGCAAATGAAATTTGCTTACTAAAAAGTAAAATAAATACTAATAATTTCCTCATGTTCTAAAAACAACAAGATGATTTAAATGTTCGAGATGCTTGTCTAAAATGCATCAGACTCACGATAGGCTTTTATCAAGGCGAGTTCACCCTCTTTTCCTTTAATTGAATTCCCATGTTCCATGCCCATCACTCCTCTGTAACCTTTATTGTAGATGTGCTTGAAAATATTCTTGTAATTCATCTCTCCTGTGGTAGGCTCATTTCTACCAGGATTGTCTCCTATTTGAAAATAACCTATTTCATCCCATGTACGATCAATATTTGCTATGATATTACCTTCATTGCGTTGCATATGGTACATATCAAACAATATTTTACAAGATGGACTATTGACAGCTTTGCAAATCATATAGGCCTGTGTAGAATAGCGAAGGAAAAGATCTGGATTATCACTCAATGGCTCCAACACCATCACCAAACCATTGCGCTCTAAAATTTCCGAACCTTTCCTTAATGCATCAATAACATGTGCCGTCTGCATATCAATAGGCTGTGAACGATCAAAGTTACCGGGAACGACAGTCATCCATTTGGCATTGCATCTTTTAGCAACCTCAACTGCCCTGTTACAATCTTTAACAATTAAGTCCTTAAATTCTTGTTTCCCAGTCGCCAAACTCATCTTCCAATGCCAAGCATTACTGGTAATCACAAATACTCCCATTTGCATACCCAACTTGGCAAGTGTATCACCAATCTTGGCTTGCATTTCTGGAGTGCGGTCCATCATGCCATTGTCTTCAATTGAACGAAAACCATGCTCATAGCCAAACTTGATTTGATCTATAAAATCTTTACCAGCATGAGCAGCAAACATACCATCATGAAACCCATAATTCAATTGAAAAGGCTTGTTCTCATTGGGCTTGGTTGTTTGTCCAAATAGAGAAAAACCAGGTAAAACAGCAGCTGTTGCCATTGAAGTATTTTTTAAAAACCCTCTGCGTTGCATAATTGAAATTTAAGCTTGATAAAATAGCAATTGATACGTACAATTTAACTAAAATTGCATGAAATAGCCTGCATTGAAAAGATTAATCTTTATTTCATTTATTGTTGTGTTCATGATAGGTTCTAACACAGCACAAACTTCAACCAATAAATCAGAACTAATCACTTTACCAGGTTCTAGTCAGCAACTAAAACTCATCCATATACCTGCTGGAAATTTCAAGATGGGAAATGCAAATGGAAAAGCAAACGAACAACCAGTAAAACAGGTACAAGTTTCAGCATTTTGGATAGGTGCTTATGAAGTAACACACGACCAATACAATGTATTTTTCAGAGATGAAAATTTATCACAAGGCTCCAAGGTTGATGCTGTAACGCGACCAACAGCTCAATATATAGACCTAAGTTGGAACATGGGAAAGGAAGGTGGATTCCCCATGAACAGCATGAGTGTTGATGCTGCGATGATGTTCTGCAAATGGCTTTGGCAACAAACCGGCATTTTTTATAGATTGCCCTCAGAGGCAGAATGGGAATATGCCTGCAGAGCAGGTTCTAACACAAACTATTTTTATGGAAATGACCCAAAGTTTCTCAGTCAATTTGCTTGGTTCAAAAGCAACAGCAAAGAGAAATACCAAAAAGTAGGCACAAAAAAACCAAATGCATGGGGACTGTACGACATGTTGGGAAATGTTGCAGAATGGACATTAGACCAATATGATTCAGCATATTTGATGAAAATAACAGAAGGACAGTTGGATCCTGTTAGAGTGCCCAGTACAAGATATCCTAGAAGTATTAGAGGAGGATCTTATCTTGATGTTGCAAATGCCTTAACTGTAAGTAGAAGAAATTATTCTTTGCCCAGCTGGAACAAAAGAGATCCTCAGATTCCCAAAAGCAGGTGGTGGCTGACTGATGGTATGTTTGTTGGATTTAGAATAGTTCGACCAGAAAAACAACCTAGTGCTGAAGAAGCTGAAAAATTCTATAAATTGTATCTAGAATATTAATCACAAAACAACAACGATGCAACAACCCAAGCCATTGAACAGTAATCAACGTAGAGAGTTTGTAAAAACTGCAGGCCTAGCCTCAGGTGCAATTATAGCAGCACCCCTATTAAGTAATGCCAATTTTTATTCCGGTGCAACAGAAGCAATCAAGATAGCATTGATTGGATGTGGTGGTAGAGGGACTGGCGCAGCAGTGCAAGCATTGAGAAGCAAACAAAATGTAAAGCTTGTGGCTATGGCCGATGCTTTTAAAGATAGAATTGATAGTGCTTATAAAGCCATAACCGGTGACTTATCTGAAGCTGGTATTAATGGGGACATAAAACAACTAATTGATGTACCTGAAGAAAGAAAGTTCGTAGGGTTTGATGCTTACAAACAAGCGATAGCCTTAGCAGATGTTGTGATTCTTACAACTCCTCCAGGATTTAGACCAATTCATTTCGAAGAAGCGGTAAATCAAAATAAGCACATCTTCATGGAGAAACCGGTTGCAACAGATCCTGAAGGCGTCAAGAAAGTACTCGCTACAGCAGCCGTTGCAAAATCTAAAAAATTAAATGTTGTTGTTGGTCTACAAAGACATTATCAAAATTCATACCGTGAACTTTTCAAGAGAAAAGATATGATTGGTGAAATCACTTCAGCACAAGCTTGGTGGAACAACGATGGTGTATGGGTGAACCAAAGAAAAGAAGGTCAGACTGAAATGGAATACCAAATGCGCAATTGGTATTATTTCAATTGGCTTTGCGGAGATCATATTACTGAGCAACATATCCACAACATTGATGTTATCAACTGGTTCAAAGGTGCATATCCTGTGAAGGCACAGGGTATGGGCGGAAGAGAAGTAAGAAAAGGAAAAGATAATGGCGAGATCTTCGATCATCACTATGTTGAATTTCACTATGCCGATGGCTCAATACTGAACAGTCAATGTCGTCATATTAAAAACACAATGGCTAAAGTAGATGAACTCATTGTTGGCACGAAAGGAAAAATATTCTGTGGTGCAGCCAATATTAGAGATCACAAAGGTGGATTACTTTATCAGTTCGACAGAAAGACTGAAAACGATCCCTATCAATCAGAACACGATGAATTATTTGCTGCAATTGCAAAAGGCGAATACAAATTTGCTGATGCTGAAAATGGGGCTAAAAGCACCATGACTTCTATCTTGGGAAGAATGGCAACTTATAGTGGCAAGTTAGTTGAGTGGGACAAAGCGTTGAATTGCGGTTTGAATCTACAACCTAGCGCATATACCTGGAATACTTTACCCCAATCATTACCAGATGCTAATGGCCAGTATAAGATTGCTGTACCCGGTGTAACTAAATTTTACTAAGGCAGAACCTACACTAATTCAACATTTTTACTCATCATTCCTCACTAAAGTGAGGAATGATTTTTTTTGCACCTCACTGATGTAATTGATATCAGTTTGTCTTTTACATAAATAACGGAAAATGATAGTGCCAGTTTTGGATGGCGATACTACATTTACCACATTACTTGAAGATACGGAGTCATGCATATCAGAAAGTATAATCTCTAATTGATCTTCTTTAAAATCTGTAGGCTTGAGCAATTGGTAAAAAAAGGTATTTGACTCGTAAAAGGCTATTGAAAAATAATCCAATCCATCTGGAACCTTACCAGTTAATCGCAAATTTCCATTACTCAAATCATAAAAAACAAGCGTGTAAATAAAATCCGGATTGGGTGTATCAGGTGTTGCTGGCGAAGGTAGTTTGGAGTGGATTAAACTATTTCTCTCCTTCCCAATTTTTAATTCAACAGCTTTCTGTACCACAAACGGATATACATATAAAAAAGTCCAGTAGCCCAACACACCCAGTAAAACAAAAAGAATGACTTTCAATTTCATAGTTTTCTTATTCTAGGTAAAGAGCTGGCTTGAATTGGAAAAAATAAAGCAGGAGGCTGATACACCCTATAACAAAGCACAAAATTTCCCTCTTGTGGAGCTGGAAGCCAGTTTCCCATAGCATTTTCACTGCTTATGGTAAAGCTATATGACTCTCCCAAATCCACACCAAGCGTTGTTGCATTGAAATGGTACCTCTTTATTGAATTTTGAACCAACCGATATTGTGCATCATACAAAGTGATGCTCCATATATTTGTTTCGGGCGCTATGCCTGTGATTTCATAGCGCTGATCAGCCTTTAATGTATTGCCTTCATCATCTTCAACTGCCATGAAATAAACTACTTCTTCTTGGGGTAATGCAAAAACCCCAACTTTGGTACGTTTAGCCTTTTGGAAAACAGATTCAGATGGTTTACCAATTTCAAGATTTGTTTTCCAGGATGACCCTTCAATTGTATTAGGAGTAAGATTAGTAAATGATAATACACAATAGCCTAGAATACTACCCAATACAAGAGCAATAAGGACCAACCAAAAAATTCTTTTCATCTATCTCTTTAATTTTTATCGGTCCGAAAAAGATTAACAGGCAGTCCTTCTGCAGAAAAAAGATTAGGCATTGCTGTATTGGTGAAACCGAAGCGAACATCTTTAGGTTCTTTGAGTGATGGATGATACACAATCACAGTTCTGCCTTCAATCCTAGCTTTAGCAGGCAAGAAATTTCCATCTGCTCCTGCAATTTGAAAATCAGTGAGCTCGCCACCTTTAGCAACTAGGGCAGTCGGCACATTATCAAAGTTGATTCTTATAGCTGCTTTCTCTATGGTATGAGATTTATATACCGGACTTTTATAAGGCCCTCTATTAAATTCGTATGTTTCTGCCAAAGCGTATTCTGCGAGACGAGCAGCCACTTCCTTTTTCAAATTGGGATGAATATCTTTTACATTATCCACTAAATCACTTACTACAACCATGCCTGTTTTAGGATGTGAAGCAGCTTGCGTTTGCGCTTCTCTTAAATAAGCTCCATTGATGTGTGCATCACTGTAAGCAAATGGAGCAATTTGAACGAAATAAAATGGAAATTCTTTGTTCCAAGCTTTTCTCCAACTATCAATCATGCTCGTAAATAAACGTTTATAACCATAATGGGTATCAACATTACTTTCACCTTGGTACCAAAGTACCCCTGCTATTGAAAAATTTGTTAGTGGATAAATCATGGCATTGTAGGCATCTCCACTTTGATATGGCCACCAATCAAATGGAGGAATTTTTCCTGCTGCCTTTGCCAATTCAGGATCATTGAGTACAACATCAGCAGGCGTCCAAACTTCTGCGGGTGTTCCACCCCAGTTGCTGTTAATCAACCCTACGGGATAATTGGTGGATGCATTAATTTGTTTTCCGAAAAAATAACCTATGGCACTGAAGTGAAGCATGTCTTGAGGATTACAGACTACCCAACGCGCACGTACATCATCTTGGGGTGTTGAAGAAGTTGATTTTGGCACATAGAAAAACCTGATATTTTGATTGGTTGCCTTAGGCGACTCATCTTTTGATTGTTGAAGTCCCTGATCAGCCGACCACTCCATATTGCTTTGTCCAGAGCAAACCCACACTTCGCCAATCAATACATCCTCCAACACAATTTCATTTGCACCTTTTATTTTAATGGTATAAGGTCCACCTGCTTTGGGTGTATTGATTACAGTCATCCATCTTGCCCCCCTATCACCTTTGGTCACATATTTTGTGGTATCCCAACTAACGGATATAGTTATAGTTTCAGCTGGTGCTGACCAACCCCATAGTTTCACCTTTGATTGTTGCTGCAAAACCATATGAGAACCTAAAATAGAAGGCAGCCTAACATCAGCAAATGCTGAATAATAAAGCACTATTAATAAAGACAGTAATTGAATTTTTTTCATTTGGCAAATATTTCTATTTGAAAATAGTGAATTTCCGCAATAGAGATAACTAAAACAATTTTACCTTTGTATTCTAAATGACTCTTCCATGAAAAAATCAGTTTATATCCTGACTGTAATTGCTTTAATTTCTATTTTCCATTCTACAGCTATGGCTGCTATTCTTCCGCCCACCAAACCTGCTGATGCAAAAACAGCAGTAATTATTAATGAATCTGTAAGTGAATTCAAGAATTTATCAAAAACTGAAAAAAAGGAAAGGATTTCAAAAGTTAAAGCTGCAATTCAGCAATACAAAACCAATCTTAAGCTTGGAGAAAAAATAGACGACAATAAATTATTGGCTATCATTTTTGCAATATTGATTCCACCAGTTGGGGTAGTGCTCTACGAAAATAAAGTAACTACTAAATTTTGGATTTCACTTCTGCTTACTTTTATTTTCTGGCTTCCAGGTATGATTTATTCATTATTGGTGGTTACGGACAATGCCTAATTAGGATAAAACATCCTTTTTTCTGAATACCACTACCGAGGCAACTAAAAAGCCAATAATGTGTAGTAAAAGGATGCCTGCAGAAATCATCACTGCTGTGATGTTTTCTATTGAGCCAACAATCTGTTCGTTGTTTTCATTGATTTGAACATCAAAGAACCCTTTCCAGCCTAACATGTGACTTGTAAAAAGGAAGGGTTTAACTTTATCGAAAATAGGCAGCTCGAGTGTATTGATAATAGTGAATACAATTATAATACTCATGGTGGCCATAATAGGACCAATAGAGTTTTCAGCAAAAAGGCTTAAGAAAAAACTTAGGGCCGCAACAGTTGTCATGGCCAGCGCTGCAAAACCAAAAGCTGCAGCGTAACGCCACAATATATCAGTCTTAACAATTTGAGTAACCAAATCACTTTTTAGAATCAGCATATCATCTACACCAAAAACAATCATGGAAATTCCTAGTGCCCATATAGCCATCCAAATCAATATAGCCATAGTATAGACGGCAGTCGCACTGAATTTACCCGCAATCAATTTTGCCCTACTAATTGGTTTTGTCAACAAAACCCTCAGTGTACCTTGTGCAGCCTCCCCAGAAATCATATCACCTGCTACAAGAGAAATCAGCAAAGGAACATGTACCAGCATCAATTGCAAAATGATGTAGGCCAAGAGGTAACCATTCATGATGTTACCATTGATATCAAATGAATCTGTAAATGATTGGAGTCCAAACTGCATGTAACTTTTCCCATTTGCATAAAAACCGAACTGAATAAGTCCAACAATTGCAGCAATAGCTCCAAATGCAATATACGTTCTAGGTTTTCTAAAAATCTTGTATAACTCTAAATATACAATAGTACTAAACTTCATTTCCAGTAGTTAAGGATAGAAAATATGCCTCTAATGAGTTCATCGAACGAAGGCTGGTTACATTTATGTTACTTTCTACCAGCAGCTTATTTAGCTGACCGATAGCTTGAGCTTCTGTCTCCACAATCAATTTACCATCAGGAGCATATTTCAGTCCGTTTGCCCAATTGCTATTTTCAATCAATTGTTTTGCCTTGAGACTATCATCCACTGCTATCTCTAATCTTACATGGTTAGGATTCAACAATTCATTTACTCGACCTTCTACAATTTTCTTTCCTTTATTTATAATCAACATACTATCAGCTACCTGTTCAATCTCTGACAACAGATGCGATGAAACGAGAACAGTTTTTTTTCTTTCTTTACTCAAATACAATATCAGATTACGTATATCTGCAATACCTTGAGGATCTAAACCATTGGTAGGTTCATCTAGAATGATGAAGGCTGGATCATGTACTAGTGCAACAGCAATTCCTAAACGTTGTTTCATCCCTTGTGAATATACTCTAACTGGATCATGACATCTTTTTTCCAAGCCAACCAGAGCAAGTGTTTGGTTGATTGTTTCTTTTGAAATGTGCTTACCGCTCATTTTTGCAAACAGGCTGAGGTTCTCATAACCAGTTAGATATTTATAGAGATCTGGTTTTTCAACAACAGCACCCATTTGATTGAGTATAGCTTCTCGGTGTGCTGTAATTGATTTTCCAAACAATTGAATAGAACCACTTGTAGGTGCAATCAGAGATAAAAGCATCCGGATGGTTGTAGACTTTCCCGCGCCATTTTGCCCAAGGAAGCCATATACCTCTCCCTGTTGAACTGAAAAAGATAAGTCATCAACTGCTACAAAATTCCCAAAGTGTTTTTTTAAATGCTCAACCTCAAGGATCATGATGGCTTTATTGATTATAAACAAATTGAACAAGCACAATTTAAGCAATAAATTGTTGCTATAATTTCAATAAAAAAGCGCTGGTTGATTACCAGCGCTTTTGAAGTATTTCATTATAACTATTACTTGTATTGTGCAATAATTGTTTTAGCAAACTCAACCATGGTCTTGATACCATCTTCAGGAAGGTTGCCTTTCTTGAATTCAGCCAAAATCTGTGGATGTTTAGCTTCCAACTCAGACAAGAACTGCTCTTCAAAGTCCTTCACATTTTTAACTGGAACTTGCTGAAGTAAACCTTGTGTACCCAAATAGATAATTGCAACTTGCTTTTCTACTGGTACTGGTTGGTATTGTCCTTGTTTAAGGATTTCTACGTTACGTGCACCTTTATCGATAACCGATTTGGTAGCAGCATCAAGATCACCACCAAATTTAGAGAAGGCCTCTAACTCACGGTAAAGTGCTTGGTCGAGTTTCAAAGTACCAGATACTTTTTTCATCGACTTGATCTGTGCGTTACCACCCACACGGCTTACAGAAATACCTACGTTAATGGCTGGACGAATACCTGCATTGAACAAGTTAGATTCCAAGAATATTTGTCCGTCTGTAATTGAAATTACGTTGGTTGGGATATAAGCAGATACGTCACCCGCTTGTGTTTCGATGATTGGCAAAGCAGTTAACGAACCACCACCTTTTACAAGATGTTTGATTGAATCAGGCAAATCATTCATTTTAGCTGCAACTTCATCTTTTGCAATCACCTTTGCAGCACGCTCTAATAAACGACTGTGTAAATAGAATACGTCACCAGGATATGCTTCACGTCCAGGAGGGCGACGCAACAACAAAGAAACCTCACGGTAAGCAACAGCCTGTTTAGAAAGATCATCATAAATAATCAAGGCCGCATTTCCAGTATCACGAAGGAACTCTCCAATCGCCGCACCAGCAAATGGTGCATAGAATTGAAGAGGTGCTGGGTCAGCAGCAGGCGCAGCAACAATGATGGTATAATCCATCGCACCATTATCCTCTAACGTTTTCATTACACCTGCGATAGTTGAGGCTTTCTGACCAATCGCTACATAGATACAATAAACAGGCTTACCTGCTTTGTAGAATTCTTTTTGGTTGATGATGGTGTCAATTGCAATGGCAGTTTTACCAGTCTGACGGTCACCGATAATCAACTCACGCTGACCTCTTCCGATAGGAATCATGGCATCAATAGCCTTGAGACCAGTTTGTAGTGGTTCTTTAACCGGCTCACGAAAAATTACACCTGGAGCTTTACGCTCTATTGGCATTTCATAAAGATCACCTGCAATTGGACCTTTACCATCTATTGGTTCACCCAAAGTATTGATTACTCGTCCTACCAAACCCATACCTGCTTTGATAGAAGCAATCATACCTGTTCTTTTTACTTTAGAACCTTCTTTGATACCTGTACCCTCACCCATCAAAACCACACCCACATTATCTTCTTCAAGGTTCAAGGCAATGGCTTTTACGCCATTTTCAAACTCAACAAGTTCGCCTGACTTTACATTGTTCAATCCGTAAACACGAGCAATACCGTCACCTACCTGAAGAACGGTGCCCACTTCTTCTAATTCAGCAGAGGTATTGAAATTGCTCAGCTGCTGACGAAGTATTGCTGAAATCTCATCGGGCTTAATGTCTATCATATCTGATGATTTAAAAAATGATTCTTATGATTATTTAATTTGACTAACGTACATGTTTTTGATAAACTGCTTCTTGATAAATTGAAGATCATGCTTAATACTTGCATCAAATAATTTATCATCTACCTGCATCACCAATCCACCAATGATTGAAGGATCTATTTTTTCTTTTAATTCAATTTTCTTACCAGTTAGCATTTTATTGTTCTCCAATTCCTTTACAATCGATTGCCTAACCTCATCAGAAACGGCTACAGCAGTAGTCATTTCAACAACTTTAATGCCTTTGTGCAAGCGATACTTATCAAAGTATGCTTCAATTATATCTTTAATGGCCACTGATCTACCTTTGTGAAAAATCAATTTGAAGAAAGACACTGTGATGGGCTGAACATGTTGCGCAAAAACAGCTTCAAAAATTGAAGTTTTTTTGTCACTTCCAATCACAGGAGAGCTTAACACAGTACTTAATTCTTTGTGGTTAGCCTGCTGAATGGTATTCAAATCTGCATGAACTTGGTCAACCTTGCCTGTTTCCAGGGCAAGATCAAACAAAGCTTTTGCGTAACGATATGCAACTTTAGAGTGACCCATGTTCTACAATTAGTTTCCAAACTGATGAAGTTCACCAGCCATTTGCTGAATATATTTTTCCTGATCTGCTTTGTTATCTAGTTGCTTACGAATAACCTTTTCAGCAACTTCAATAACCATGTTACCAATCTGATTTTTAACATCAGTAAGTGCAGCCATTTTTTGTGTTTGGATAGCAGCCTGAGCATCAGCAATAATTTTTGCTGCCTCTGCTTTAGCCTGATCCTTAGCTTCATTTACAATACGATCCTTGGTTTCTTTAGCCTCTTTCAACATCTGAGAACGCTCTTCACGCGCCTGTACCATTAAAGCTTCATTCTCACTTTTTAACTGTGCCATTTCAGCCTTTACCTTTTGAGCAGAGGCCAGTGACTCAGCAATACCAGTTTCACGCTCCGACAATGATTTGATGATAATTCCCCATGCATACTTTTTTAAAATGAAGAATACAAGTAGAAAAGCAACAAGGGTCCACACCAAAAGACCTATACCAGGTAATAAAAGATCCATGTTTTATATTTTAAAGGACTTGTTTTTAAAGTACTGCATCCTCCGCCCTGTGCATTGGATGCAGTATGAATTTGGCGAAATGCTGAATGATTACTTCAATACAGCAAGAAGACCTGCAATAACTGCGAAAAGGGCAACACCCTCAACGAAAGCTGCTGTCAGGATCATGTTCGCACGAATGTCATTAATAGCCTCTGGTTGACGTGCAATTGATTCAACTGCACCCTTACCAATCTGACCAATACCGATACCGGCACCGATAGCAGCGAGGCCTGCGCCGATAGCACCACCAAGGTGGGATAAGCCAACGTCTAGCAGAATGTTCATCAGACTCATGATACTTGTTTTTAAAAATGAAAAAAGAGTTTAGTGGTGCCCCTCATCATGCCCACCTTCAAAAGCCTGTCCAATAAATACAGCAGTCAGGTTAGTAAAAATGAACGCTTGAATAAAAGCTACCATTATTTCAATCAGATAAATAAAAACAGCAAAGCCAATAGAAAGTGGTGAGAAACCCCATCCAGCTATACCATTCATTTCTCCGAAAATAAATATCAATGTTATGAAACTTAATATGATAATGTGACCAGCAACCATGTTGGCAAAAAGACGGACAATAAGTGCAAATGGCTTAGTGAATACCCCAAGCAATTCAACCGGCAACATGATAAAAATTCTTATTGGTGTTGGAACACCAGGGAACCAAAAAATATGGCCCCAGAAATGTTTATTGGTACTGAATAATATCACAAAAAAAGAAATCACACCAAGTACAACAGTGAACGCTATGTTCCCTGTCACGTTTGCTGATCCTGGAAGCAATCCAAATAAGTTATTTATTAATATAAAGAAGAAGACAGTCAGCAAATAAGAAAGATATTTTTTGTACTTACCACCAAGATTAGGCTTGGCGACCTCATCTCTAATTAAAGTGATGACTGGCTCAATTGCATTCTGCCATCCTTTTGGAGCAGAAGTTACACCCTGACCTTTTTTGTACTTAGCTGCAATATTGAGCATAACTACTACCAGTAATGTTAATGCGATAAACATTTGCACCACATTCTTAGTAATGGAGAGGTCATAAACGTGTTCATTAGCATCTTCTGCATGGATTTTATCATGCTCCATTTTATAGCCATTGTAGGCTTCATGTCCGTGATGAAATTTGGAAGATGAAAATACAGAAAGGCCTCTTTCTTTTGAATACAGAATAATGGGGAGCGGGATGGTTGCATGAAATTCAGAACCATCAGCTTTTTTGAAAGTGAAAAAATGGAATTCATGTGAATCCTGAATGTGCTCCATGATCACCTGTGCCGGGTTGAGCTTCTCTCCGGCGACTTCCTCGTTTGCTGCTGCAGGTAAGGAAATCAGCACAGAAAAAAGGCTGAAACACGCTACCAGCATAGATTTTAGGCCATTCAGACGCATAATTGCTCTTAAATTTTGTGCAAAGATAGTGCCGAAACTTCTAATAAAGCTAGGTTAGGGCAAAAAATATCAGTCAATTTTCGACTGTCGCTGGAGTTCTATCAATCTGGTATAGGCACCCCCCTTTTGGAGCAGTTCTTGGTGGTTACCTGCCTCTAAAATTTGTCCTTTTTCCAGCACCAGAATTTGATGGGCTTTCTGAATGGTTGATAACCTATGGGCAATTACAATAGAGGTTCTACCGGTGGTAAGCAAGTCAATCGCTCGCTGAATCAGACCTTCCGTATGGGAGTCTACTGAGGAAGTAGCTTCGTCTAAAATAAGCAATGCCGGCTTGTATAGTAAGGCACGGATAAAAGAAAGCAATTGCCGTTGTCCAACTGACAATGTAGCTCCTCTTTCCATTACATTATAATCATAGCCATTGGGCAGTTGCATGATGAAATCATGGATACCCATCATTTGGGCCGCAGCAATCACTTCGCCTCTTGTAATTGAAGGGTTTCTGAGAGTAACATTATCCAAAATGGTTCCAGAAAACAGAAAAACATCTTGCAAAACAACAGCAATTCCAGATCTAAGTGATTGTATTTCAATATTTTCTACAGGTATCCCATCAATTAAAATGCGCCCAGATTGATGCTGATAGAGGCGATTGATCAGATTAATAATTGTTGATTTTCCACTACCGGTATGCCCCACAATGGCCAATGTTTTACCAATCGGCACTTCAAAACTGATATTTTTCAAGATTGGATGACCTTCTACATAGGAAAAACATACTTCCTCAAACTTTACCTCTCCTTTTAATTGAATAGACCGTGTATTGTGTTGCGTAGGCAATACATCTTGGTTATTCAACACCACTAAAATTCTTTCTCCGGCAACCATTCCCATTTGCAAGACATTGAATTTATCTGCAATAACCCGAAGAGGGCGAAAAAGCAGGTTCAACAACAAAGTAAAAGAGACAACCTTGCCCGCCATTTCCATAGCCTGTCCCGAACCTAAGGCATTTATTTCTGTTGCAGCAAACCATACAAGGATACCCATGGAAAATGCCAAAACAATTTCAACAACAGGGAAAAAAACAGAATAGGCAAAAATTGCTTTAATGTTTGCATCACGGTGTTGCTGATTGATGACCGCAAATTTTTCTTGTTCTCGCTTTTCTGCCGTGAAAGACTGAATGATTTGCATACCAGAAATATGCTCCTGGACAAAAGCATTTAATGCTGCAATGGCATTTCTAACACTGATGAAAGATTTATTTACACTTTCCTTAAAAAAATAGGTAGCAACAATCAAAAAGGGGAAAGGAATGATGCAAACTAGCGCCAATTGCCAGTCGGTATAAAACATGGCAATCAGAATTGCAATGATGGAAAGGAAGTCCGCTAAAATTGGAACCAAGCCCTCTGCAAAAATATCATTGACTGCTTCAATGTCATTTATGGTTCGTGTTGTTAATGTACCAATAGGGGTCTTATCAAATTGCTTTAGATTGAGAGATAAAATTTTATCATATACTTGAACCCTGATATCCTTAACCACTTTGTGTCCAAGCCACGAAGTAAGATAAGTAAATAGAAATCTCAAGACCGATTCCAACAATAGTAATCCAACTTGAATTAATGTGATAATCAAAAGGAATTGTGTAACTATTTCAATAGAAGTATCAGTAACCTCATTTGTTTTTTTTAGGGTTTCATTGATTAAAATTGGACGAATAGGCGCGAGAATTGCCAATAGCACTGCAAGTAGTGTTGATAAATAAAACTTTCCAGCATAAGGTCTTGCAAATGAAAATATTCTCAGCAAAAGCTGAAGATCAAAAATTTTTTTCTGCTTATCTTTTTCAACCGATCCACCCATTGCTATTGCTTCAAAGCTCTCTATTGTTAAATGCTTTTATAAAAAGTGCACCAAGATTTTTATGTGGTGGAATATAATTTTCAAAACGGTCTTCTGCTAGACTTCCTTCAAATAGTTTACCCAATGCATTCCACATACTTATCCAATCAATACTATCTTGATAAAGAAGAGATTCATTGATCAGCTTCAGCACTGGCTCATTAACCAAACGGGATCCCACTTCTTTGGAAGAGATAATTTGGGCATCTGGACAAACTTGTAGCACAGAAGTGAGGTTTTGATAGCTACCACATGAACCAAGCAAAATTATTTTAGCTGTTGAAGGAAGCTGAGCAATTGTATATTTTAAATGATAACTGTGCCCTCTATGAATCACAATTGTTGGCTGAATTCCATTCTCTTGCATGTATTCAATAAGTAATTCTTGCGCCTTGGCATCAGGATCATTTCCTTTTGAATTATCAAGAGGTTTATTGGCAAAAATCAAAACTGGCTTTCCAACTTGAGATTGTATTTCAACCCAATTTTCATTTTGAACTATTTTCCACTCTTTTTTTCCTTTAAATAAACCAAGGAAATTTTGAAATGATTGTATACCATCTTTATCACCATAGAAAAAAACTTGTTGTACAACTCTACCTGCAGTATCCTTTAAAAAATCAGTAGGAATTTGATATACAGGAGGAACGTTATATTTAGAAATAAGTTGCCCACTACTGTCTTCGGCAGAAAGAATAAGCAGATTTAAAATATCATATATAGCCTCTCCCCTGCTATTGTTGTACAAAATATTCTGATTGAGGTTAACAAGGATTTCTTGTTTCATTAATTGTACAATTGCAGGATTCCCTATGCTACCGTAAGAGTCAGCTACATCAACTGCGTCTTCCAAATTATTTGTTTTTTCGAGTCCACGTACAAAGGCTTTCATCAGCAACTGAGCATTACCTGGTTGCATAGAGGAAAGAAAAGCATCCAGCTTATTGTAACTGGCTGCCATTCTGATAAATTTTTTAAACCGATCAAATTTAACCTGCATCAAGAGACTATCACCGTTACGTTGAGGAGCCTTTGCCATCATCCGGTTATATACTCCTACGTAACTAGATGTATAAATAACATCCTCGCCTGTTACAATGATATAGTAAAGTTCAGGTGCGGTAAGTGGTTGCAAAACTTTAAACCGTTTATCATCAGGCAAATCATGCAAAGCATTGATTTCATTGATGTAAAGCTCTTCTGCTTTACGCTTAATCATTGCGCCTAATTCTTTATATAGAACTGGCGTGTCTTTTCTACGCAACTCATCAATATATTCTAATTGTGTTTTAACCAGTAGCCTATAGTATTTTAAATTGTCTTTCGCAGTTTGCTTAACACTGTCGATGGTCAATCTGCCTTTTTGGATAGCATGTAAAAAAGGGAAGATTAATCTACCAGAACGTTCATCAGATATTTTTACAATGAGCTGAACTAATGGATCCTTTATGTTTCGAATTTGCTTACCAACTCTTGTTTCTGATGCTGCTGCATAATTGTAGAATTTATCAGGGAAAACATAGGCGCACCCAATTAATAAACTATCTGCAAATGGCTGGTCTAAATAAGGTTCTATTTTAACCAATACTTCACCTGGATGTAAATCTGCAAATTGCTGAAACATCACTACTTTGGCCAGATTCAGTCCTGGGTTTTCAAAGAAAACAGTATTATCACCCAACAAAATTTTATTTATGGGATAAGCAAATTGCTCAACTGATTTTCCTAAACCAATACCTGATTTATCTTTTGCATAGTAAACCTTATATGCTTCGAACAATTGTATTGCGGCTTCCGCAGATAATTGGCCTGATCTTAATGCGCCATATCCCCCATCTAATACAATTTTCAATCCGGTTAAATACTTGATTTTCGCACGGTGATCCAAAGCCGAGTCTGTCTCTATTTCATTTTGAAGCACATCAACCTGCCTTGTATAAACATCGGTTAACAAGAGATTCAAATCAATATCTCTGCTAGCAGCGATGATTCTATCTTGCTTCCCATCTACCCCATAAAGTTTGACTTGTAGCGCGTCGATATCTTCATGCAATTGAACTCTTCTGATATCGATAGCCAACCTACCAGTATCTGCTTTAGGCCAAGCAAATGAAGTTAGAGAACCAAATAAGAAGGCCAAAAAAAGAGTACACCATCGCAACATGATGTAAATTTAGCACTAATTCAGGCAACTCATTTTGGGGTGTTAACAATTTGGTAATGATGAATCCCTTTACTATCCCCCAAACGAAATGTAACTTTGTAAAAACCCACAAAATGGTATCGGCAGGTAAAAAGATTTTAATAGCAGATGACGAGCCAGATATCCTGGAAATCATCAGCTATAACCTGCAACTTCACGGTTATGAGGTAATTACTGCCAGGGATGGCGACCAGGCAATCCTAAAAGCCAAGCAAAACCAACCCGACCTGATTATTTTAGATATCATGATGCCCAAAAAAAATGGGATCGAAGTCTGTAAAATTCTCAGGGCACAACCAGAATTCAATGAAACAATAATTGTATTCCTGACTGCCCTAAACGATGAACTTTCCCATGTAAAGGGTTTAGAATATGGCGCAGATGATTTCATCAGCAAACCCATTTCTCCAAAAATCATGGTTTCAAAAGTAAATTCCTTTTTCAGAAGGATCAATAAACCCGAAACCACCAACGCAATTGAGCTCGGTGATATCAGGATTGTCCCAGATGAATACATGGTGTATTACAAAGACCAACCCATCAATTTAGCCAAAAAAGAATTCGAACTACTAAATTACCTGGCTTCGAAGCCCGGAAGAGTTTTCTTAAGAAATGAAATTTTAAGTAGGATCTGGGGAAGTGAAGTTATTGTGGGTGATAGGACCATCGACGTACATATCCGAAAAATTCGTCAAAAATTAGGTATCGACTGTATAACAACAGTAAAAGGTGTAGGTTACAAATTCGAAATCTGATTTCGTACATTGCAGTATGTTCGAAACGAAAAGTCCCTCAACAAATAGAATTTCATTCTTCATAGCAATAGTTGCAGCAACAGCTGTTGCATTACTGCTATTATTTTTATCCGTCAACAAAATCATTTTTGTCGTTTCCACGTTTTCAATTTTTTTACTGACTTATTTCTTTTCCCGTTATATTATAGAAGAATTTATCAATAGAAAAATTAAACTCATTTATAAATTTATTTATCAAACCAAAGCCTCAAAAAGAGAGGAATTTTACCAAACTAAAGTCTTGCCTCAAAAAAATTTAGAGGAAGTAAGCGAAGATGTGCTTCAATGGGCAGATCAAAGAAAGGCAGAAATGGAGCTACTTGAAAAAAATGAAGCCTTTAGAAAAGAATTTCTTCAAAACCTGTCACATGAGTTTAAGACCCCTGCATTTGCTATTCAAGGCTATCTTGAAACGCTAATTTCAGGAGCAATGGATAATCCTGAAGTAAGTAAAAAGTTTTTAAATAATGCCTATCATAATACAGAACGACTTATAAATCTCATTTCAGATTTAGATGAAATCACTCGACTTGAGAGCGGTAAACAAGAAATGCATTTACAACATTTTATTATTCAAGACTTAGTGACAGAGGTGTTTGATGCGTTGATGATAAAAACGGAACCTAAAAATATCAAGTGCCGCATAAAGAAGGGTTGTGAACAACCAATTACGGTATATGCCGATAAAGAAAAAATCAGGCAAGTAATCACTAACCTAGTTGATAATGCAATTAAATATGGTAACCAAGATGGTCATGTGGAAGCCAGTATTTATAAAACCGATAACCAAAGTGTACTATTCGAAATAAGCGATGATGGAATAGGAATTGCGGAAGAACATTTACCAAGAATTTTTGAAAGGTTTTATAGAACTGATTTTGGAAGAAGCAGAAATATTGGGGGTACAGGATTGGGACTAGCTATTTGCAAACACATCATAGAAGCACACGGACAAATAATTCATGTTAGAAGTAGCCCTAGTGTTGGAACAACTTTTGGGTTTACATTAAGCAGAAGCTAATTCAAGCAATTTTTATACAAAAAAGAACCCCGACAAGAATGCCGGGGCGTTGCAATTAAAAGCCTGTTTTGAGCCTTACAGCCTAAACATAACTAACATAAAGTTGCTTAACCAATGTAAATTGCTGGTTAAGTTAATATTAAGTGTTGATTAAATAAATGCAAACAAAAGTTAACCTAAATAATCAATCAGCCCCTTCTGAGCCCAATTCTTTTTCTCAATTATCCACTGACTGGTGTGTTCTTTAACACCAGATAAAATTGCCCATGCTTCAACCATATGCTCTTTTTTAATAATTCTCACATTATGAGTATTGTTTGCCTCAACAGTACCTGCAATACTCCCATTTAAAAGATAGACAGTTGAATTAAATATTTTGCCTACCATCTTGAAAGACTTTCCGTATAAACAATCTCCAATTAAAATGCCAACAACCAGATGATCTTGTGATGTAAAAACTATATTATTTTGAATTACTGCAACAACTTGCTCATTTTTATTCTTGATGATGTACATAAATACTGATTTAGCACAAGTTGCTGATTAAGTGTTAACTCAATATTACTCTAGTATTAAAAAATCCCCCATTAAAATGGGGGATCTAACTGCATCTGAGATAACTAAAAGAGAATCTTAATAATTAAAAATATATCTAATGCCCAATTGAATCTGGTATACATCAGATAAGGTTTTTGATGCCACCCATGAATCCCTTAGTAATATTGTTTTTCCATCAACAACCTGAGTTGCCAAACGATAAATTGGCTCACCAGCCGCTGTCCTACCACGATAGTTCAATGGCTGAGGGGTTGTTGATACATTACCTACACCCCAATTATTATTCAATAAATTCCCAAAATTGAGGAAATCTGCCCTGAAACGAATGGTATTAGCTTTACCATTCTTACCCACTTTTACAAATATATCTTGCTCAATAGCAAAATCCAATCTTGTTAACCAAGGTGCCTGCGCTCCATTTCTCTCGGCATAGCCACCACGTCTTTTAGCTAAATATGGATTTGCATCAATAAATGAGCTGAATGCTTGTGCTTGTTCTGCAGCTGTGAAAGTGGTAGTTCCTACTGCATACTCCTGGAAATTCAGGTTATTACCAACAGCAGGCACGTAGATTAGATCGTTGAACTGACCATCACCATTTACATCACTGCTGTAAGTGTAAGACAACTTAAATCCACTTGCAGAGACAAGACCAAAAGAAAAAGTAGTCGCTCCACCAAATTTACCGCCATAATTTAAGCGATAATTCACATAACCCATGAAACGATGTCTCAAGTCATTATCAGAGAAACCTTGTCTCAAATAGTTTAATCCATAAATACTTGGTGTACTAGCATTAACAGTACTAGCAACTGAAGATAAATCCGTCGCCTTAGCATGTGTATAGGCGATAACTCCACCAAAATTTTTGGTCAATGGTTTTTCTAATTTGGCAGTTAAAGAGTAAGAATAACCGACGTTGTTATTGGTAAGAACAAATGCATTTCCAATACCGGGGTTCAGGAACCTAACATTTGTTGCAGCTGCACCCGCCAAGTCTAAAGCTGGGTATATATCTCTCTGGTCATTACCTGTAAACTGTGCATTGGAACGCTTTAAGTTGGCATCATAATAATGCAACATGTTGATGTTCTTGTTGTAAATAGCCTCTAATGTTGCAACTACTCCCCAGCCCAATTTTTGGTCAATGGCGATATTTGACTTCCAAATTTGCGGGAACTTGAGATCCTGATCACCATAGTTGATATTGTACCCTCTTAAACTGTTGATATCAGTTGTTGCAGGAGTGTATTTTGATGGATCAGTGGTAAATGGAAAGTTCAACGCAGTATTACCTGTAGCATTTACCAAACCAATATTCACACCATTGTTACCCAACTGATTGCTGATTAAAACATAAGGCAACCTCGACAAGAATAGACCAGAACCACCTCGGATTTGTGTTTTCTTGTCGCCATTTACATCCCAGTTGAATCCTAGTCTAGGTGAAACATACAACCTCGACTTAGGCATACTACCCGTATTGATGTTGAATGGAACACCTGAAGGCTCTCTGAAAGGAAGTGAAGCAACATAAGGATTATAGTAATCAGATGCGGTATTTTCAATATTGAGGTAATCCAATCTTACACCATAAGCCAAACGGAAATTGTTGGTCATCTTCACCTCATCTTGCGCATATACAGTATAGAACTGATTTTGGAAAGTCTGCCATGGCAATTTTCCATTAGGCAACAAAGTATATCTGTAATTGAATCGTGCGATAGGTACAGGCGAAGTTGTTAGAGCAGGATTTGCTTTGAATGCTAAAGCAGCAGTTTTGAAATCAGCTATGCTATTAAAAACCCATACTCCATTTGATCCATAAAAGAACAAATTGTTAGATTTGAAGTTTTCATAAGCAGCACCTATAGTTATTGTGTGCTTTCCTCTCACAATCGTGGTATTATTAGTAATATTAAATGTTGCATAGTTTAATCGATTGTTAGGAGTGAATGGATCAAAACCAATTGAAGTATAGGTACTACCACCAACACCACTTAATATATCTACAGTAGGAAACACTGCAGTTCTATAGGCCCGATCTTCCAACTGCTTATTGTAGGTAGCAATAAATTGGTTAGAAATACGGTTTTTGAAACTTGAATTGAGTTCAAGTACAGCCGACCTTGTATTATCTTCAATAATATAGCCAGTGTTTTGACCAGATATAGCCAAAGCAGAATTCTGACGGTTGCCGTTACCAGCAGTATTACCCGCGTTACTGTTACTAATAGGTACATCACTTTGAGAATCATGGTGCGCATATCTTAGTGTCAACTTGTGAATATCATCGATATTATAATCAATTCTTGCCAACATTTTTCTACTGAATGATTCATTATTGAAGTTATCAATAGCACCAAGATCATAATCAAAATTTGACTTCATAAAAGTCTTTAAATCGTCAAGGTCCGCAGCAGTTGTTCTTGAGACGTTACCAGTTGCACCAGTACGATTTGCTACCCAGCTTAAAGCAGGATTGGTACCGTTTGTGAATTCGCCGTTTATGAAGAAGAAAAGCTTGTTTTTGATGATTGGTCCGCCTACTCTGAAACCATTTGTCTCTACGTTGAAAGGAGTAACTGGGATATTATCAATTTTGCTTGCAGCCCTATTACCAGCTAAATCACGGTTGTTCCAGAATCTGAATACAGAACCAGAAAATTCGTTATTACCACTTCTTGTTACTGCATTGATGGCAGCACCCGCGAAACCAGACTGACGTATATCGTAAGGAGTGATATTGATCTGTAATTCATCTAATGCATCCAAAGAAATTGCAGTAGAATTGGTTCTACCTCCTGCCTGAGCATCACTTCCTAAACCAAAGCCATTGTTAAACACAGCACCATCTATTGTGAAATTATTGAATCGGCTATCCTGACCTGCAAAAGAACGACCATTGCTGTAAGCATTGTATTTGGTAACATCATTCACATTTCTGCCAATGGTAGGGGTCAAGTTCAAAGCTTCTCTTCCGATAGTAACCTTTGCACCATTAGATTTTGAATTGATCAATGAATTGAGTTGTCCGCGTACAACAACATTTTCCAATGTAGTAGAGGCAGCCTCCATCTTTACATCAACGTTAATGGTAGACCCTAGAGGAGCATAGATATCATACTCCTCAAAATTCTTGAAACCAACTCCTGAGACAGTCAGCTTGTATGGCCCACCAATCCTAACATTTAAAAAATCATACGCACCCACCCTGTTAGAGGTGGTTGAATATTTTGTACCTGAAGGTTGATGAAGCAATACTATTGTTACTCCTTCCAATGGGTTGCTTGATGCATCTTTTATAATACCTGAAACGTTACTGGTAGTAACCTGCGCAAAAGAATATCCAGATACTAATAATAAAAACAATGTCTTAAGAAACTTATTCATGGCTAAATTAATTTTAGAATATCTACTATTGTTTTGTGGCTTTATAAATTTTCACGAATCCATCATTTTCACTGCTAACAACAATGAGACTTTGTTGAATTGGACTTTTTGATGCAGGGATAAACAAAATTCCTTCTGGAGCATCGCCTGTTTTGTACATTTTCACAAAGACTGGTACCCTTGGATTAGTAACATCATAGATCGCAAAAGCATCTGTACGCTCCATTCCCACTATCGCAATTGTTTTAGCACCAACTCTTCCTATGGTTATTGCTTCAGGCTCTGCACCCTTATCATCACTGCGAGTATCATCATACAATCCGAGCGTAAAACATTCTCTATCTAAAAAATCCTTACTGTCCCATACCAAATTCCCATTGGAAGCATCCCAAACAGAGAATGATCGAGCCCCTAGACTGTATATTTCGTCATAATCACCGTCCTTGTCTTTGTCGCCTAGAGTTTTGGTCATATTTAATCTCCCCAAAACTGCGTCTGCTTTTAAAGCAGCGGCATTTGGAAATGCAACTGGATCTAAATTAGCCGCACTTACCCTTTGCATCTCCGTAAATCCTGTATATTCTCTAGAGTCGCCTTCATTTGCTGTAAAGAGATAGGTTTTTCCTTCATATCGTAAACTTGATATGGCATCTGGCTGATACATACCAAATACATTTGCAATTCCAAAACTAATGCGTCCATCTCTGTCGCTCACATCAACGTTGTTTCCTGCTGCAGCATAATTTTTAAACCCAAGAGGATAAATAATTCTTGTAGTTGCTGAACGAATATCTAACTCAGCAATTGCATTATTCTCTTGAAGTGTTACCCAAGCAGTTTTTCCATCTTCAGAGGTTGTTATATATTCCGGCTCTATATCTTTATTAAAACTTAAACCTGGTCCAAATACACGGAAACCTTTAGCCGCTAATTCCGGAAGCTTTCCAACAAAACCAGAGAAATCAACATTAGTTACTGTATATCCATTTTTTACATTAATAATAGAAACACTGCCAATTGGATCATCTGTATATGAATCATTTGGTTCACCCTCGTTAGCAGTCAATATGAAATTACCATCCTTAGAATAAGTAACCATATCAGGCAACGCACCTACAGATATGGTTTTGACAGGAACTAATGTTGCAGCATCAAATACCACCACCTTTCCAGGTGCTTGTTTATTCACCGATTCTATTGCTGCAGCCAACTTACCATCATAGACGTCAACACTATTAACAAACCCTCCATATGGCTGCATCAAAATTGAAGCTATCACTTTGGGTGCTGCAGGATTAGAAAGATCAATTACATCAATTTTATTTATAGCACTGTTGTTTACCGCAAAAAGACGTTTTGACTTATCATCATAAGTTGAAATTTCAGCTGCTCCTAGGCCGCCTAGTCCAATTGATGCTATCTCCGTATATGAACTCAAGTCCTCAGATACGGTAAATTCTAATGGCAGAATTTCCTCATTTTTTTTACAGCCAAATAGGATTGCCAAAGAAAAGACAAATAATACCTTTCTCATTCAGTTATAATTTGCTGCGAAAGTCTACATCTATTGTATCTATTGGGCTACTTTAAGATTATCAAATTCTTAAATGGATGTTACGGAATTGCAAAGTCTAAAAAATACTTGTTGTTAACATTATGATTACAATTGACTTACATTTCAATAATCGATAGGTAACAATTAGTTTAATTCTGAAGTTGAATTTTACTAAACTCTAAAAATGGAAAAAAGGGTAATCGACATTGTAGTTATAAGTGATACACATCTCGGAACTTATGGCTGCCACTCCACTGAACTTGTCAGTTATCTTAGAAGTATCCAGCCCAAGCTCTTAGTACTCAATGGAGACATTATTGATATCTGGCAATTTAGGAAGCACTTCTTTCCCTCCTCTCATATGCAAGTGATAAAGGAGATTTTCGGCCATCTTTCAAGAGGTACAAAAATTGTATACATCACAGGCAACCATGATGAATCTCTTAGAAGATACAGTGGTTTAAAATTAGGAAACTTCCAATTGGTTGATAAACTCGTTCTGGAGATTGATGGCAATAAAACATGGATTTTCCACGGAGATGTATTTGACGCTACAACAAAAGGTAGTGCTAAAATAATTGCAAAACTAGGAGGACAAGGCTATGACCTTCTCATTTTGTTCAACAGAGCTATAAATTGGATCTTGAAAATTTTGGGTAGAGAAAAAATGAGCTTGAGCAAGAAAGTAAAAAATAGTGTAAAAAAAGCAGTCAAGTGGATTGGTGATTTTGAACAAACTGCCGCAGAATTAGCCATCCAAAATGAATATAGACATGTGATCTGCGGACATATTCATCAACCTCAGATTAAAACAATTAAAACAGAATATGGTGAAGTGGTATATATGAACAGTGGCGACTGGATAGAAAATCTTACGACATTAGAATATGTTGATAACAAATGGGAGATTTATCAGTTCGACGAAAAGGCTTTTGCAGTAGAGAACAAGGTCAAAATCATGGAAGAAAATAGAATCCCCTCATTAAATGTTCTATCAGAAGAAGTTTCCTTTTTCTTTAACTCCATTTTACCCTCCGCTTAACCTATGAAAATATTCTATGCTGTTCAAGCCACTGGCAATGGGCACATCAGCAGAGCCACAGAATTAGTACCCTTACTTCAAAAATATGGCGATGTTGATGTTTTTCTAAGTGGATCGAATTATAGTTTAAAATCAAATCTCCCAATTGCCTACAGAAGCAAAGGTCTCAGCTTGGCCTACAATAGTGAATCTGGATCAATTGACATAAAAAAAACAATTCAAAATATATCACTCAGAAAAATTTGGAATGAGGCCAAATTTCTACCTGTAGAAAAATATGATTTAGTGGTCAATGATTTTGAATCCATAACCTCTCTTGCTTGCAGATTAAAAAAAGTAAAATCAATTCACCTAGGGCATCAAGCATCTTTTGTGAGTAAAAAAGTACCTCGACCAGCAATAAAAGATTTTTGGGGTGAGTGGGTACTCAGAAATTATGCAGCTGGTACTGAAACCTATGGATTTCATTTTCGTGATTATGATAAAAATATTTTTAACCCCATCATCAAAAATAGTATCCTAGAAGCAGAACCCAGCAATAAAGGACATTTCACCATTTACTTGGGTCAATATGACACTTCCATCATTATTGAAGCTATAAAAGAATTAATTGATTTCAAATTTGAAATCTTCTGCAGCCAATCAAAAGATATCATTGTCAACCATAATTACAAAATACTCCCTATAAGTCAGGAACTCTTTAACCAAAGTTTATTGAGTTGTATAGGTATTATTACTGGTGCAGGTTTTGAAACACCTGCTGAAGCTTTATACCTTAATAAAAAACTCATGGTCATTCCACTTAAGGGTCAATATGAACAATTGTGTAATGCCGAGGCGTTGAAAGATTTTAATGTTATGGTCATTGATAATCTGAATGAAAACTTCAAATTTTTATTTGAAAAATGGATAGATTATAATGGTCAAAAACAATTGATTCTGAGTAAAACAGCTCTCGAAATTATTGAAGAAGTAGTTGAAGGAAAACCACAATCTAAATTAACTTGTATAACAGCCAATCAATGGACCTCACCTTTCGAAATTCCCCATCAACAGATTGCAAGCCAATAAACTATATGGAGAGTTCTTCGTACAGGTGTTGTATCAAACCATCAACTAACCCTATTTTCGGCACTAGGATTTCATTGATTGAAGCCCATTTCATCACCTGAGTATAGATCAATAATGCAGGTACAATAACATCTGCTCGGTCCTCTCTCAGTTGATAGAGCTGAATTCTTTCTTCTAAAGAGCAGGATGAAAATTCTTTATAATACGATTTTAATAAATCTAGATCTAACGTCTTTCCATCTTTTCGCTTACTTAAGGAAAAGACCTTGTTGATATTCCCGCCTGTTCCTATGGCAATTAACTTAGCATAATCCTTTGTAGCCTCTTTTACCTTTTGCTTCATATCATCCCATTCATTTTCACTAACCTGATCCTTTAATAATCGTATAGTTCCAATATTAAATGACTCTTTAAATACTAATTGTCCCTTAGATATTAAAGTAAGTTCAGTGCTACCTCCTCCTACATCTACATACAGATAATTACTATCCTGATCTAGTTTTTCTGCTATATGAGACTCATAGATCAGGGAGGCTTCAAAATCACCTGAAATAATTTGAATATTAATTCCTGTCTCCAAAAAGACCTTCTGCACTATCTCCTTTCTGTTCTTAGCATCCCTCATCGCGCTAGTTGCAACCGCTATATGCTTGGTTACGCCATAAGCATTCATGATATGACTGTAAGCCTTCATCGATTGAAACAACATACCTCTTTTTTCTTTGGAGATTTCTCCTGTTTCAAAAACATCAAATCCTAACCTAAGTGGAATCCTAACGAGATTTAACTTATTGAACTTTGTTGTACCACCCACAACAGGTATAACTTCTGAAATCATTAACCTACATGCATTCGTCCCGATATCAATTGCTGCTAATTTCACTATCTATATGCAACTGTTTTTTATGAAGATAATTGTAGGTCTCTAACTGAGACCGGACCTTTTTTCGTCCTTGTGAAGATACATAGTTGTTGGTAAAGTTTACATCCAAAATCCTCGACTTAACATTATCGGCCAGCTGTATTTCTAAAATTTTTAAGATTTCTTCCTTAATCTGTACATCTTGAATTGGACAAGCAGCTTCTACCCTATGATCCAAATTACGCACCATCCAATCTGCACTAGATATGTACATCAACTCTTTACCTCCTTGATAAAAATACATTACTCTTCCATGCTCAAGATATTGATCAACTATACTAACAGCAAAAGGCTCTTTTTGACCTTTTTTCAATAGTTTCTTTATAGAGTAGATACCCCGAATGATTAATTTCACTTCAACCCCCATCGATGCAGCATGATACAGCCTCTCTACAAGTTCTACATCACTAAGAGCATTTAATTTTAAAATTATTTTTGCTGGCTTCCCCTTTTTTGCTGTCTTTACTTCCTTATCAATAAGTCCATTTATTTGAGTTCTCATGTTAACCGGACTAACCATTAGTGTTTTACAATCCAATAAGGCGGTTTTGTGCGCAAGCGGATTTTCTAGATAATAAAAAATACGGTTGATATCCGCCATGATGTTTCTGTTTGAAGTAAGCAAACAAAAATCACTATAAATATTGGCCGACTTTTCATTTAGGTTTCCTGTACTTACAAAACCATACTGGATTGTTTTGTTTCCTGCTCTCTTTTTAATAACACATATCTTAGCGTGTACTTTCATATTGGGTATTCCCAAAATTACCCTAACACCTTCCTCTTCCAGTACTGATTTCCATGCCAAATTTGCTTCCTCATCAAATCTTGCTTTAAGCTCAAGCATTACCTCTACTTTTTTGCCATTACGCGACGCATTCACTAATGCATTGATTACTTTTGAATCAGATGCTAATCGATATGCTGTTATACGAATGGAGACAACCTCTGGATCAATTGCTGCTTCACGTAATAAATCAATTATCTTACTAAACGAATGATAAGGGAAGTTGAGTAAAACATCTTTACGTTGAATAACATCTGTAACCCGTAAAGATGTTTTTAGATGAGGATGAACAAAGGCAGATACTTTCTTTTTAGACTGTACAAAAACGTTTGGAAAATCCATGAAATGTTTAAAATTGTGTATCCTACCACCAGGAATGATACTTGATTTTGCATCCAATTTTAATTTTCTAGTTAAAAAATTTAGTAGCCCACTATCCATTTCTTTATCATAAACAAAACGAACTGGCTTCCCTTTTCTTCTTTTCTTCAATCCTTTTTGCATTTTCTCAACAAGAGACGTGCTGATATCATTATCTAAATCTAATTCAGCATCTTTCGTAACTTTAAATATGTGGGCATCAAATTGATCGTAACCAAAATAAGAAAATATATAGGGAAGGTTAACACGTATCACATCCTCTAGTAAGATGATATGAGTCTCAGATCCAGAACTTGGTAAAATTAGGAATCTACCAAGCGACTTAGATGGTACTTCAATGAGTGCATACTTTTGTTTATATGCTGATTTTTTTTGTCTCATCACAACGCCCAAGTATATACTCTTATCTCTCAGATAAGGCATTTCAGGAATGGATTCAACCATTAAAGGAATTATATTAGAACGTACTTCCTGTTCAAAATAATTAACTACAAAAGCCTTTTGTTCCTTATTCAACTGTTTTTCAGTCTTGAGAAATATCTTATTTTTTCTCAATTCTAATTGAATATTGATCCAAATTCTGTCAAATTCACTTTGTTGCTGCAGTACAATGTGCATCAACTCATTTAAAATTTCAACCGGATATGCCTCTAAATGCATATTTAGCTTTTTGGAGGAACCGCCTAATTCTTGCATTCTTTTGAGTGTAGCCACCCTCACCCGAAAGAATTCATCCAGGTTATTTGAAAAAATTCCCAAAAAACGAATTCTGTCTTTAAGGGGGACTGTTTTATCATTTGCCTCCTGTAACACCCTTGCATTAAAACTTAGCCAACTTATATCTCTTGGAAGGAAACTTGGTTTTGCCATATTGCAATTTAAAGAAGCTGACTAGCTAGTTTTAATAACGAAAATGAATTTTATGTTAATTTAACATACAAATGACGGGGTAAAGTGTCTAAACTTCGACTACTAATTTCTTTTTTGTGCCTAACCGTTTCTATATGTTGTTTCTCAAGAAGCAAAACAACTACTGATACCCTTTTGATTAATTTTCTTGGAAATCAATATGATTTGGTTTTAGAAAAAAATAATATCAAAAAAACTCTTCAAAACTTGAATGAAACAAAACTCTCAACTGATTCCCTATCAGATACACTCTTGCTTCCCGCCATAAAAAAGATTCAAAATTTAAAAATTGAACTAAAGCTAGCCGACTGGCTCGTATATCAATTAATCAGAAGAATTGCCGAACAGATTAATTCAAAATACGAAGATTATTCACAATACACATTGACTAAATACGCATTACTTTCTGGAACTGGTTTTGAACCTCTGATATATACTTCAAATGAAAAAATACTATTGTATGTAAAATCTACAGATACGGTATACAATCTTCCAAATAAAATTATAAATGGAAGTCAATATGTATGTCTCAATTACCACGACTACAAATTTCAAATCAACTTTCAAACAGAAAAATTTTACAGAAAATTTGAACATTTAACGAAAAAAGGAAAAGACTTCAATTATCATATTGATTATTTAGCTTCATTTCAACGTGAATCTTACTCAGAAAAAACTATCACATTCAACTACAAGCAAAAAATTGAAAAATATAATGTATTAGTAAATACAGAAATGCAAGACTACTTTACCAATTACCCTGTAACAGAATACAGATACCAATTCAATATCCCATTTAGTGAAGTCACCTATAACACATTGATTCCTCAATTAAAATCGAGAATCATGAACTTATCAGTAAATGAAGGCATAGAATATATTATGCTTTTTGTACGAGATGGTTTTGAATTTGAAACTGATACCAAATTATTTGGACGAGAAAAAAGATTATCAGCAGAAGAAACATTGATTTCTTCATCAAGTGACTGCGAAGATAGATCTGCATTATTTTTTTCACTGGTGAAAGAAATATACAATCTACCAATGGCAATCATATCCTACCCTAATCATGTAAATGTAGCTGTCCAATTACCTAAACCAAAAGGATTGGGAATAAACATCAATGGTAAAGTATTTACTATTTGTGAACCAACCCCACAAAAAATAAAACATGGTATTGGCTGGATGTCTAAAAAACAAAGAAAGGAGTCCTACGAAATCGCTTACCTCTACCAAAAATAAAAAAGGGACTGCAATTGCAGTCCCTTAGTATTAAAATAGTTATGCGATTAGTAGGCTGTTGCTTGAGGATCCCAGTTTGCCCAACCTGTAGTCCAGTTTGTTGCACCCATTGCCCCTCTAAATGTACCAACTGTAAAGAAGGCATTCATTCCGGTGAATGAAGCACCAGTTAATGCTGGAGAACCAGCTTTAGGAAGGAAATTAGGATTGGTTGAATAATATGGTAAAGTCAATTGAGCATCATCAGCATTTGCCAATGTAAGACAACCCTCTGATTCAGCTTTAGTTTGTATTGCTGCAGCAGTAATCACAGCCAATGCATTTGCATCACCACGATAAATTGCTGTTGCCGTATTAGAATGCACCAAGTTATTTTTAAACTCAGATGTTCCAGCCACATAAGCATTTGCAGTAGCAGCAGATTCCATTGAAAAACCACCTTTTTGCCAACCTATCATGATTGAATTTCTCAATACAAATTGAGTTCCTCTTCTCCATCTGTTACCAAAGTTATGGTTTGCTGCTGTTCCTGTTATATTATTCGGACCAACAAAAGTAAAGTTACTTAATTGAGGTCTTGTTGTAGGAGTTGCAGCAGAACCGGTACCATCGTTATCACACTCAATTCCATTTCCAGCATCACCACCGTCTACAAAATCTGGCTTACGACAAGCAATACCAAACTGTATTCTTCCTACATATCCAAAATCGAAATCGAAATCATCGTCAGCTGTTGCAAAAGCAATCAAGTTCTTGCAGTTAACAGTGCCACCGAAAAATTCAAATGCATCATCATTACCGAAAGATACCTGTACATTCTCAATGATAGTTCCAGAGCCAACACCACCAAGTGTTAAACCGTTGATTTCAGAACCAGGTTCAGCAGCGATACCTGCGAATTCGATTCTTACAAATCTTAAAATACCACTATCATCGTTAGGATCAGTTCCACCATATTTTCTACCTACACCACCTTCAATAACTGGAGCTGGGTCTAGGGGACGGTTGGTAGGTGCTTTACCCAACATGATAATTCCACCCCAATCGCCAGGAGTTCTTTGTCCTATTGGTTTTCCACTGGTAAATACAATAGGAGATGCTGCTCTACCATCAGCAATTAGCTTAGCACCTCTCTCTATGATGAGTGCACCTTTCTCTGTAATATCACTTACAATAACAGAACCTGGAGCAATTGTGAGTGTATTACCCTCAGTAACATATACATAACCCTTCAACGTATACTTACCCTTAGGTAAATAATAACTTTTGTTGATGATACCTTGAATAAGTCCACCGTTAGCAGCTGGATCTTGAGGATCTGCAGCATTACCACCACCAGTGTTGTTGTTGTTGATGGTTTCATCAAAGTTCACTTTGATGCAAGAGCTGAGCGTAAGCATCGTGAACGCCATCAAACCAAGTACGATTCTTTTCATAATTGAGGTTTTTATCTTTTTTTATTTTTTCTTGCCAATATTGAAGTCGTAAGTAAATCCAACAGTAATTGTACTTCCTTGCTTATATGAGTTGAACAAACGATCAACACCTTTATCAAAAGCAGTGTTCTCATTTACATTTTCATAGAAGTAAAAAGCATTATTAAGAATATCTGCGAAATTGATTCTGATTTCTCCTTTACCATCAATAACTTTCTTAGAAAGCTGTATATCAATTTGATTTCTCGGACGCTCATAAACGTTAGGAAATTCTTCATTACCCACCAAAGTCAAACGCTCACCTACTCTATTGTATAAAACTGAAGCACTGAACATATCGGAAGTGTACTGAAGACCTGCGTTGAGCAAGTAAGGCGACTGCCCCTGTAAAGGACGATCAGCTTTAACTGTTTTGCTGTCAGCACTCAAATCATTGAAAACAACTTGTGATCTCAAGTAAGTGTAGTTACCAAAGAAACTAAGTGGTTTTAGTGCTGAAGAAATAAACTCCAACCCTTTTCTGAGTTCAATTTCGAAACCAATTGTTTTAGCACTCAATGCATTTTGATAGAAATACCTTCTTGTATCTGCGTTACTACCTGGATCAAGTCTGAATTCAATTGGATCTGTAAACTCTTTATAAAAAGCACCAAAGGTTATTGCTTCACCTGCTTTTGGATAAATCTCATAACGAAGATCATAGTTCAAGATGGATGATCTTCTCAAAGCAGTATCACCTTTAACACCATAGTTCATCTCATAATCGAAGAAGGCAAATTCAGCCAACTCTCTAAATTCAGGTCTAGCTACAGTTCTGCTAGCAGATGCCCTGATGTTTTGCTTATCCCCCACATTCAAGAGAAAATTAACAGAAGGAAGGAAGTCCCATTTCTTAGTCAACCTAACACTTCTATTACCAGTTTGCTCTTTAGAGGTAAGTAACTGTTGGAAATTTTCTGCACGCACACCCCAAATCACCCTGAAGTCACCAAACTTATTATCCATCATACCATATGCTGCATTCAAGACAGATAGACCAAAATAACGGTCAGAATTGTTTGTAAACTCTTCCAACACATAACCAGAAGTACCCATGTTATCATAGAAGAATGCCTTATCCACTGGCTTGTAAGCGTTAGCAGCTATAAATGAATTGAAATTGGTGATGTTGTATCTGAAAATCCTACTTCTGAAATCACGCATCCTAGCCAAAGTAGATCCACCAAATTTTAAAGTTTGCTTGTCTTTGCCGCCCCAGTTCATTGGGATGATAAATTGTCCGCCTGCTCCTGCACTATAATCTTTTAGATCACTGTAAAATCTTCTAGTATCATCCGGATCAATTTCAAATTTTTCATCCGTATTGATTGCACGTGCATACAAAGCGCTGCGTAAATCTGGTTGTTTTTTCCAGTTCAAACCCGCATTACCATTCCATTTAAATTTAATTCCTCTTGTTGTCAATTGATGCTCACCTTCCAATTGAGAGCTGAACAAGCTACGCTGATTCAAATAAGAAGAATAGAATCTTAAATCGTTTCGTCTGTTGGTATTAAAACCTTCTCTGGTGTAATAATTGTCTTCATACAACTGGTTGAACAGGTTTTTGAAAGCTACTTTGTGCTTACCCTTCACCCATGCTACATTAATAATTCCACCAAGGTTAGTTTGATACCTGTTTTGCTTATCAGTGAGGTTAAAAACCGGGGTACCATCCGCCTCATAAAATGCTCTCTCAACATCATAAATCAACATTGAGTTTCTGTAGTTGATAGCTACCAAGGTTCCTAGATTAGCACCATTTTTTAATTTATGATTCTGAGCGTATGTAAAGTTAAAAGTCTTGATTGGTGCAGCCTTCACTGTATAGGGAACATAAACATCACCACGGAACTGTTGCGTTAATTCAATTTGCTTGTTTAGTCCTGCAGCATCTTTACCTAATGCACGATAGATTTGAGCAGTTGCAGGGAAACTATCTGGAATATTTCTTGTTCCATCATCAAATCCTAACCAATCATACTGGTTTCTCTTATTACTAGTAAAATCTCTGAAAGTCGATTGGTTGTTGTAACCAATTCCAAAACCTACAGTAATAACATCTTTAGTAGGAATATCCCTAGTATTTACCTGTACCAATCCGCCTGAAAACTCACCAGTAAATTCTGGAGTAGCCGTTTTATTGATGACGATGTTATCAATCAAAGCAGCCGGGAACATGTCAAAAGAAAATGCTTTTTTATCTGGTTCACTACTTGGCAATAAGGCTGAATTCAACATGGCAGAATTGTAGCGATCACTCAAGCCACGAACAATTACAAACTTATTATCCTGAATAGAAGCTCCACTCACACGCTTCAAAACTTCACCAGTATTTTTATCAGGTGTTCTTCTTATAAAGTCAGCAGCCAATCCACTTGATAGTGCTGTGTTTGTTCTTTGGAAAGTAAGTAAGGCAACAGTACTCTCCTGGCGACGCGTTGATCTGATTACAATTGCTTCACTGTTCTTGGATTGTGGCTCCAAAACAACAGTTACGTTGTTATCGGCATTTGCACCTACTTCAATATCAGCAACAACCTTAGTATTATACCCTACACTCGATACGGTGAAAGTGTATTTCTTTCCTGCTTCTAAATTTGCATCAAATTGACCATCTAGATTTGCAACAATGGTTCTTTTCAGTTCCTCAATGAGAATGGATGCACCCGCGACTGGCTCGTTTTTCGTATTGATAACTTTACCAGTCAACTTGATGGTTTGAGCAAAAGATGTAGAAACCAATAAAAGACTGGAAAAAGTGACGAACAACAGCTTTTTGAAATTCCTTGATTGCATAGTTCTTATTATGCTGCAAAGGAACAATCGCAGCGTTAATAGGGTGTTAGCAGTCGGTTAACCAATTGTAACCTGTATGTTACCTCCATGTTAACAAGCTTCCATTTTGTTGAAAAAAACCGCATCTTTGCCCTCATAACTAATCACATGAAAGGCATTATTTTGGCAGGTGGCTCCGGCACTAGATTATACCCGATAACGTATGCAATTAGCAAGCAGATTATGCCGGTATACGACAAACCAATGATCTATTATCCACTTTCTACGTTGATGCTTTCTGGCATAAAGGATATTTTGATCATTTCTACCCCTCAAGATTTACCACAATTCCAGAAATTATTTGGTGATGGTGCACACCTTGGATTGAATTTTAGTTATGCAGAGCAAGCAGTTCCTAACGGACTAGCCCAAGCTTTTGTTATTGGAAAAGAATTTATAGGAAATGATTCCTGTGCATTGGTTTTAGGTGATAATATTTTCTATGGAATGGGTTTGGGAAAGACATTAGAAAAAAATTCAAAACCTGATGGTGGTATAGTATATGCCTACCAGGTAAGCGACCCGGAAAGATATGGCGTGGTTGAATTTGATGAAAATATGAAAGCCATATCCATTGAGGAAAAGCCTGCAAAACCCAAAAGTAAATACGCAGTTCCTGGTCTTTATTTCTACGACAACAATGTAGTAGAGATTGCAAAAAACATACAACCTTCTCCAAGAGGTGAATATGAAATCACAGATGTGAATCTAGCTTACTTGAAGAGTGGTAAACTACATGTGTCGGTACTAGATAGAGGGACAGCCTGGCTGGATACAGGTACTTTTGATTCATTGATGCAAGCTTCACAGTTTATTCAAGTAATTGAACAACGTCAGGGAATCAAAATTGCTTGTATTGAAGAAATAGCATGGCGCAAAGGATTCATCAATACAGAACAATTGGTGAAACTAGCAACACCTTTGCTTAAAAGTGGATACGGTACATACCTTATGGATTTAATCAATTAGAAGTAATGAAAAAACTTGTATTGGTCACGGGCGGTACGGGATATATAGGATCTCACACAATAGTAGATTTAATCGAAAATGGATATGAAGTAATTTCTGCAGATAACAATTCGAGATCTACACCAGGTATGCTGGAAGGCATTGAACAAATTACTGGAAAGAAAATCAAGAACTACAAGGTTGACCTCTGCAACTACGATGAAACAAGAGCCATATTTGAGGAGAATAACGAGCTAATGGGCGTGATTCATTTTGCAGCGTACAAGGCTGTTGGTGAGTCAGTAGAAAAACCCCTCATGTATTTTCATAATAACCTTACTTCACTTATCAATGTGATGCGTTGTATGGAAGAAGCCAAAGTAAACAACTTTGTTTTTTCTTCTTCCTGCACAGTGTATGGCAACCCAGATCAAATACCAGTTACAGAAGAAACGCCAAAAAAAGAAGCTGCATCGCCATACGGACTCACCAAACAAATTGGTGAACAAATGATAGAAGCACTTGCTGCAGCTAATCCTGCAATGAACACTGTCTTGTTGCGTTATTTTAATCCTGCAGGAGCGCACCCAACAGCATTAATTGGAGAACTGCCCATCGACAAACCGCAGAACCTGGCTCCAGTGATTACCCAAACAGCTATTGGTAAACTAAATGAACTGGTTGTATTTGGCGACGACTATCCTACTCCAGATGGTTCATGTATCAGAGATCTCATTCATGTTTGTGATTTAGCCCATGCACATACGCTTGCCTTGAACCACATCATTGAAAAGAAAAACAAGCAAAACTGCATAGCTTATAATATTGGATCTGGAAATGGAATATCCGTTTTTGAAGCCATCAAAGCTTTTGAAGAAAGTACGGGATTAAAATTGAATTACCGTGTAGGTAAAAGAAGAGCAGGTGATGTAATTGCGATTTATGCCAATAACGAAAAGGCGAAAAATGAACTTGGCTGGGAACCACAATATAGTGTGAAGGATATCATGACCAGTGCATGGAAATGGGAACAATACATAAAAGATTTACCTACCCATCTTGATCTTAGAGCATTTCGATTAAATTAATCTGAAAATTTTAACCGCTTTACTCCAAAATAAAGCCTTAATTGATGTTACTTTGCGTCAAATAAGTTGAAAATGTTAGATGCAATTCAGGTAACCGGACAAAAAGATACAAGAAGTGGGTTTGGTGATGGTATTTTTGAATTGGGACAAAAAAATCCGAATGTAGTCGCTTTGACCGCAGATCTCGCAGGCTCTTTGAAACTAAATGCATTTATCAAAGCATTCCCTGAAAGATTTATACAATGTGGAATTGCTGAAGCAAACATGATTGGCATTGCTGCAGGATTAACCATTGGAGGAAAAATTCCGTTTACCACAACATTTGCTAACTTCTCCACGGGTAGGGTTTACGACCAAATCAGACAATCTGTTGCCTATTCAGGTAAAAACGTAAAAATTTGTGCATCACATGCAGGACTAACACTCGGTGAAGACGGAGCAACACACCAAATTCTAGAAGATATTGGATTGATGAAAATGCTTCCTGGTATGACTGTTATTGTGCCATGCGATTATAACCAAACCAAAGCGGCAACTATCGCCATAGCAGAATATGAAGGTCCAGTTTACTTGAGATTTGGTAGACCTGTATGGCCTATTTTCACTAACCCAGATGAATCTTTTATCATTGGAAAAGCACAGCAACTTGCTGAAGGAAGCGATGCAAGTATTTTTGCCTGCGGCCACTTGGTATGGAAAGCCATAGAAGCTGCAAAAGCATTGAAAGAAAAAGGCATACATGTTGATGTAATTAATATTCACACCATCAAGCCCCTTGATGAAAAAGCAGTATTGAATTCAATTAAAAAAACTGGCTGTGCTGTTACTGCAGAAGAACACAATGTAATTGGTGGATTAGGAGACAGCATTGCGCAAACAGCCACCAAGCACTTCCCAATACCTATTGAAATGATTGGAACCCAAGATACTTTTGGCGAAAGTGGTAAACCAACTGAACTGCTTAAGAAGTATGGTTTGGAAACAGAAAATATTATAGCTGCAGTTGAAAAAGCTATATCAAGAAAGCGTGCTTAACCATGCTCAACGACCTGAATGATATTGAGCTTGTTCGCTTGTTTAAAGAAGACAAGAACAAAGAGCAAGTTTTTACAGTAATTGTTAAAAGATACCAGGAAAAAATATACTGGCAAATCAGAAGATTGGTGGTTAGTCACACTGATGCCGACGACGTAATGCAAAATGTATTCATCAAGGTTTGGAATGCATTGGATCAATTCAGGGAAGATGCAAAGTTGTTTACCTGGCTATATAGGATTGCCACCAATGAATCACTAACTTTTATTGAACAATCAAAGAAAAGGGCATCCCTCTCTTTTGATGATATGAGCGATACTTTGGTGGATAAACTACACAGTGAAAAGGATTTTGATGAGAAAAAAGCAGTTTGGAAACTTCAGCTTGCAATACAGCAACTTCCTGAAAAACAAAGAGTTGTATTTAATTTACGTTATTTTGAAGAGATGCCATATGAGGAAATGAGTGAAATCCTGGAAACCTCTGTAGGTGCTTTAAAGGCAAGCTATCACCATGCCGTTAAAAAGATAGAAGAATACATACTAAATCATTAAACTAACCTTATTAAGTGCAGTCTAACCTGTGATGAAAGACGATCAACAAATAATGTCAGAACTCTCATCAATAAGTCCGCTTGTTGCTGATATGCCCAGAAATAATCCTTTTGAGGTACCAAAAGGTTATTTTCAGGAGTTTTCAGCAAATATATTGTTCCAAATTCAAGCACAAGAGATTGAAAAAGAAGCACTTAGTCCATTTTTACAATCACTCAAAAAAGAAAACCCCTACTCAGTTCCTCCTGATTATATGCAGCAATTCAAAGTTGAGATCAAGCCAACGCAAGGCAAGGTTGTGCGATTATTCAACTTAAAAGCAGTGTTAAAATATGAAGCCGCTGCTGCTGTTATTGGAATTATCGCTACGTTTGCTACCCTCTATTTTAGTAGTGAAAGGCAAGGATCAATTGCTAAATCAACAGAGGAAGTTGCTATTTCAGCCGATGGCTATGCGCTTTTTCTAAATGAAACAGCTTCTATTGACGAGGATCACTCTGAAGAAATAATTGATGACACACAGTCGTTATTGGTTCAGATGGATGCAAATACGGTGACAGAGATACTGAGTGAAATACCCGAAAACGAAATATCCACCTATATTGATCTCAGTAAAAATGAAGATCTAACTATGATGAACTAAAAAACATGTCTAACGTTCAAAATATGAAAACATTTTTTACACTATTTACTTGTTTACTGATTTTTGTAAACGCCCAGGCGCAACGTCAACGTCCAGATATGGATGCCAGGGTTGCTGAATTAAAGAAGATTCAGGCCATGGAATTGGCATTTATAACAAAAGAGCTTAATCTCAACCCTCAAGAGGCTCAAAAATTTTGGCCAATTTTCAACCAATACAGAAACGATTTAAAGCAGGCAGCACAGGCTAAGGAGTATAAGGACAATCTAGACCGCCAACAAAAAATGCTGGATGTCAGAAAGCAATACAGAGATGACTTTGAAAAAGTTATCAGCATCGAAAGAGCCAATAAAGTCTTTGGGGCAGAGGATGAATTTAAATCCTTGGTAAGGAGAGAATTTCAAAAAAGACAGGCAGAAAAAAAGCAGCTTGAGTCAAGAAAAAAAGGCTTTTAATTTAATTTTTATTGTATTTTTAACCTGGTGTTTTTCATAGGTTAGCAACGGCTGGCTCTTTTCAGGGCTAGCCTTTTTTTATTAATACACTCAATTTAGTAGCATTTCTTATCAAATTAAATACCCATCTATACTGAATATTTACAAAATCTATATAAAAATACTAATTTATATAGGCTTTATCAATGGTGTTGTTATATCATGATAAAATAAAAAACACCACCCCGCTGTCTTAGCATGATCCCACCAGCTTTGCCTAAGCTCCATTGCTTTTTTACCATCATGATCATACTTGGCCACAAACTTCGTCTTCATTTGCTGTAATTGAGGAGCTTCATCACCACCGAAGAAAATAGTTTCACTTTCTTCCTCAATCCAAAATACTTGATGGTATGGAGAATGGCCTCCAGAAAATTGGTGTCTTATATAGCCATCAATTGTGCCATCATCCGATAGGAATACAACCTTTTCATTTCCTTCTAATACCTGAAGCTTTTCAGCGTCATATGAAACATTATTTCCATACAAGGCATACTCCAATTCTTGATGATGTATGTAATGCATCGCATTAGGAAAAGCCAAATGCCAGGCTTCTTGATAAGGATCCTTAATGGTTAACCCTCCTGCATGATCTCGATGCAAATGACTCATTAACACTTTTGTGATATCATGAGAGGAAAAGCCATGAAGAGCGAGGTTATCATAAATCTGCGCTACCCCATTTACTGAGAAACCTAATCCTGTGTCTAATAGGAGTACATCTTTATTTGTAACAATTAGAAAAGGTTGTATTTCAACAAGCAAACTTCCTCTCGATCTTTCTTGAAGATTATCTTTTTGAACATCAAAAGGTATAAAGACTTTTGTTTGATCAATAGTAAATGCTCCCTCTGAAAGTGGTATAATTTTCATACTTGATTATCGAAGAATCATTTGCCGGTCTGCATCCAGTCTAATTAGCACAAACAAAAGCACAGTAAATGTTACCAAGGCTGTTCCGCCAAAACTTAAGAATGGCAAAGGAATGCCAATTACTGGAACTATACCAATGGTCATACCTATGTTGATGAATATATGAAAGAATAAAACAGATGCAACGCCATATGCGTACGCGCGGCTGAAAGTACTTCTTTGTCGCTCTGCCATATTCACAATTCTAAACAACATGAACAGATATAAACCCAAGAGAAAAATACTGCCCACAAATCCAAATCCTTCTCCAATTGTACAAAAAATAAAGTCTGTTCGTTGTTCAGGCACAAAATCATACCTGGTTTGAGTTCCCTTCATCAATCCTTTTCCCAAAAAGCCACCTGACCCTATTGCTATCTTACTTTGTTTTACATTGTAATTTCCCGCCTTTTGTCTTTCTTGCATTTTTTTAATGTCTTGCTCCGACATTGTTGATTCATCAATTTCCATATCCTTACCTACTGTTGCATAAATACGCTGTACTTGATAAGGCTTCAAGACATTGTTAAAAAAATAAGGTATCGCAAATCTTTGTATACCTACTGCTAGCGCCCAAAAACCAATGATCAAAAATAAAAGAGAGCGTTTTCTCTTGATTTGTCGCTTTAATTCATAAATGACTGCAGCAGCAACTACCGTCAATAGAACAGCCAAAATATTTTGATCAATCAGTAAAGTGAGTATAACAAGTATCGCAACAGAAAAGCCAATGACAAGAATAGCAGAAGGCAATCCTTCCCTGTACATCACTAGAAAAAAGGAAAAATAAACAAGAGCTAACCCTGTCTCGCTCTGCAATACAGCCATTATTGCTGGGATCAATACCAATGCAGAAGCAATCATTTGCGATTTCAATTTTTTGAAATTGAGATCTGGTGTTGATAAATATTTTGCCAATGCAAGGTTCACAAATATTTTACACAACTCCGCTGGCTGAAGCTGAAATCCAGAAAACCTAATAATCGACTTTGTTCCTTTAATATCAGTGTGAAAAGGAAATACCAACACCATTAAGATGATACCAAACACATATAAAATGTTGGCTGTTGCTGTATAAAACTTACTATCGGTAAGTAAAATAAATGAACCAATTACAATACAAATCAAAAAATACAATAGCTGTCGGCTGTAATCTGTATTCAAAGAAAGAAATCCCTTGATAACCGATTCATCTCTATAGGTTGTTGCAAAAATACTTGCAATACCTGTAAGCACAAGCAATACATAGACACCAATCAGCGTCCAGTCAATCCCTTTTGATATTTCAAACGAATTGTTCTTCATCATTCGGTTTTATTGCTATTATATTATGGTGCGCAACAGCTTTTTTTCTATTGTTATCTTTTCTGTCATGTTCATGATTGGCTAAAACTCTTAGCTGTTGTTTTTTTAATCTTTCACGCTTGAGAGAATCTAATCTGTTACGCTTCGCTTTCACAATAGGTAAAATGATTTCCTGATTTTCAATGCGCTCAACTTCCTTCCAACGAATTGCAGATAGGGTGTCCTTTAAATATTTTTCCATGATTAATCCAGCCATAGGACCCGCCCATGTAGCACCAAAGCCTGCGTTTTCAACAATAACAGCAACAGCAATTTTTGGGTTTTCTCTTGGGGCAAAACAAACGAACCAAGAATGGTCTTTTAGCTTTTCACGTTTACCATAAATAATTCCATAGTTTTCTGCAGTTCCTGTCTTACTTGCAACTGCTATTCCATCTATTCTAGCTATGCGTCCAGAACCTGACTCAGTTACATCTTGCATAGCTAGCTGAACGATATCATAAATTTCAGATGGAATGTTGGTTACTTGGTGCTTCTTCTTAAATGTATTTAAGACAGTATCTTCATCTGTTTGCGCCTCAATTGACTTTACAAAATGAGGTGTATAATAATACCCTTTGTTGGCTATGATACACATCAGGTTGGCCATTTGAAGAGGTGTGGCCTGCATTTCGCCTTGACCAATTCCCAAGAACACATTTGTACAAGAATTCCATGATCGGTTATACAAACGATTATAAAAGCTGGTATCTACAATTAAACCCTTGTCTTCACTGGGTAGATCAATCCCCAATTTAACACCAATTCCAAATGAATTCATGTAGTGCTTCCACTTCAAATAACCATTAACTGTTCCATTCAATCTAGGGTTATCCACCGATAAACGATAGATATGAGAAAAGTAGCTGTTACATGAATTTGCCAATGCAAGTCGAAGATTTGCAGCATGTCCAGGATTATCATGTGTACATTTAATTGGTCTTCTGCATCCAAAATAAGCACCACCACATCCAATACCAAAGTTGGGCGTGATAACACCTTCATCCAAAGCAATCAATGCGCCCATTGGTTTTATGGTAGAACCTGGCGGATATTGTCCTTTTATGGCTCTATTAAACAACGGTCGAGCTGTGTCGCGCAACATCCAAGAAAAATTATTCTTACGCTGATTACCTGTAAGCTGGTTGGGATCGTAGGTTGGTCCACTAGCCATTGCAATAATTCCTCCTGTTTGTGGTTCTATCGCAACTATTGCTCCTAATTTATTTTTGAGTAATCGTTCCGCTAAAACCTGAACATCTATATCAATGTATGTGTTTAAATTTCTTCCCGCAATAGCTACTGAATCATAAAGACCCTTTTCGTATGCCCCTACAATCCTGTTTTTGTTGTCTTTAATTTGGTAACGGACACCACGTTGTCCCATTAAAATATTTTCATAATAACGCTCCAATCCACTTAGACCCATATAATCACCCATCTGGTAATAATAATTCGTACGCTTGAGGATATTTGAATCCACCTCACCAACATAACCTAAAATATGTGCTGCTGCTTTAAATGGATATGAACGAATGGGACGCTCCTGCAAGAAGAAGCCAGGTTCGAAACGAAAAATATTTTCTTGTAATTGCACAAAAGTCTCAATAGCCAAAGAGCCTTCAAATACAGAAGGCCTGTACTTACCATTCTTGATGATAGCGCCAATGACTCTTTCCCTAAAATCATCGATACTAATATTCAAAATTTTACAAAGCCCCACCGTATCCATCCCCTTAAGTTGCGTAGGGTTGACCATGAGGTCATATGTAAGTGTATTTTCTAGAATCGATTTTCCTTTTCGATCAAAAATGATTCCTCTGTCAGGATAGATGATATTTTTGCTAACTGCATTATCCAAAGCCAACAAATCGTATTTCTTGGATCCCAATTGTAAAAAAAGCAGACGAAGTACCAGCACTACAAATGCAAGTAGAAAGAGGATACGGATGAAGTTTTGTCTCGACTGGTTAAATGCAGGCATTGTTTACTCACAATTTCAATGCAAAATTAAGCATTTGAAACGTTAACGTGTTCGGGTATTTCTGTTGAATAAAAGATCTGCAATCGCAATAAGCAATAAGCTGATAATAGTAGTCCCAATGAGCTTACCACTGAAATAGAAAAAGCTTCCAAACTGCAACCATTCTAGGAGTATCAAATAAAAATGATGAATAAGCGTCATGATGATTATATAGGTAATATAAGGAACCTGACCCATCGTTTTTCTTGTTGGCTCCTCACTTCCCCATTCTGTAGCCTCCTTTGGTAAAAGCAACTGAATAAATGCTGGTCGGATATAGGCAATTAAAACACAGGCCGCTAAGTGCAATCCTGGAGTTTTATAAAACATATCGGTAATATATCCCGCCATAAAAGCAACAAACAAAATAGTTGTTCGCGTAATATTAAACGGAAGCCAAAGTAAAAATACAAAAGAGAAATAGGGAACAATAAACTGATGAAGAGGCGGCACGTTGTTAAGCACAAATAACTGCACCGAAATGATGATGATAAATCGAATGATATTTTTTATAACAAGGTTCATTCTTTGTTCATCTTCTTTTTTAATGCTTCCATTTCATCTTCTAATTTATTTCGAACAGCGTAAGCATGTTGCACATTATAAAAATCAACAGCAGTCTTCACAAGCAGAATATAGGTATTGGTTTCTTGATCCTGGTCAACTTTGTCAACAATACCAATTGTCAATCCCGGTGGAAATTTATCAGAATACGGACTTGTTACAACTGTATCACCTTTTTTAGCTACCACCGTCTTAGGGATTTTGGATAATACGAGAAATCTCGGGTCTTTTCCATCCCAATTTATTTCACCTAAACCACTTCCTTTTTTTAAAGTAGCAATTACTATTGATTGACGATTCAATAAACTCATCACCAAAGACATATTTGGTGATACATTTACGACAGTTCCTACTACGCCATCTACTCCCACTACAGCCATATTGGGTTGAACACCCTGTTCAGATCCTCTGTGTAATACGATATAATTTTGTTGTAAGAAAACAGAGTTTGAAATCACTTTAGCCGATAAATATTCATATTGCCTATACTGCTTTACAGAATCTATAAGGAACGTATCTGTTACCAATTTCATTGCACTATCAGGTAACAAAGTGCCATTTGGCAACAAGGAAAGCAATTTTGCATTCTGCTCTCTGAGTTTTCTGTTTTGTTCACTTAACGATAAAAATTCCTCTACTTTATCAACTCTTGTATTGATGTTGCCAGCTATTTCGTTTGTAACCATCCCCATAACGGTATTATGGAACCTGTTGTTAGTAAACAACATGGATAATGCCATGATTTGCATTACCAAAAAAATAATGAAAACTGAATAGCGCTTAAGAAATAAAAAAACGTTACGCATGGAGAACCTGCTCCTTGTGTTTTTTTATCCAGATCATCTCATGATGAAAGGGAAATTCGAATAATTTTTTAATGCAATACCAGTACCACGCACAACACTTTTCAGTGGATCTTCTGCCACATGAACTTGTAACTTTATTTTTTGAGACAGTCGTTTGTCTAATCCTCTCAACAATGAACCACCACCTGTAATATATAATCCTCTTTTATAAATATCTGCAGCAAGTTCAGGAGGAGTTGTTTCCAAAGCTTTTAGAATTGCTTCTTCAATTTTGAAAATAGATTTATCAAGTGCTTCAGCAATTTCCTGGTAGCTCACCATTATTTGTTTTGGAATACCAGTTACCAAATCACGACCATTTACTGGCATATCATCTGGCGGATTATCTAAATCCTTCATTGCTGCACCAACATGTATTTTGATTTGTTCTGCGGTTCTTTCACCAATCAACAAACTATGGTATCTGCGTAAGGCTTCCATGATATCTGCTGTAAACTCATCACCGGCAATTCTAATTGATTGATCACAAACAATACCTGCCAATGCAATCACGGTTATACCAGTAGTACCACCTCCAATATCAATGATCATATTCCCGATTGGCTCGGTAACATCAATACCAATACCCAAAGCTGCAGCCATTGGTTCATGAATCAAATAAACTTCTTTTGCGCCAGCCTGTTCAGCACTATCACGAACTGCTCTTTTTTCAACTTCAGTAATGCTAGATGGAATACAAATCATCATTTTCCAACTAGGAGGAAACAAAGGTTTTTTGGGATAGATTAGTTTGATCATTTCCCTGATCATTAATTCTGCTGCATTGAAATCAGCTATCACACCATCCTTAAGAGGACGAACAGTCCTGATACTTTCATGCGTTTTTTCATGCATCAACAATGCCTTCTTTCCTACTGCTAATAATTGCTTAGGATTGTTTCTATCCAATGCTACTATTGAAGGCTCATTTACAACAATCTCATCATTGTGAATAATCAATGTATTGGCAGTGCCCAAGTCGATGGCAATATCTTGTGTAAACCAAGAGAATAATCCCATGTTGTCAGTTTTAAGTCCCTACAAATTTCAATCAAATAACCCAATAAACAATCAGCTTTTTCAGCCTTAACTTAATTTTTGAATTCATAGCCAATATCCCTTCGGAAGGCCATTCCCTCAAAATCAATTTTATCAATAGCAGCTATTGATGATGCTACAGCATTAGCTATCGAATTGCCATAAGAAGTAACTGCTGCTACTCTTCCCCCACTTGTAATAACATCATCATTTTTTGATGCAATTCCTGCATAAAAAATATGTGTGCCTTCGTTGAAAGCACTAGACAATCCGCTGATTTTTTTACCCTTTTCAAAATCACCTGGATATCCTCCACTCACCAAAACCACTGTTGCAGCAGCCCTTTCATCCATTTGCACATGAGCACCTTCAAGCTCACCTTTTTCCATTTTCAGCATCAGCTCTACCAAATCTGAGCGTAATCTAGGCATTACTACTTCTGTTTCAGGATCGCCCATTCTACAATTGTATTCAATCACAAATGGCTCTCCAGCAACATTGATTAAGCCAAAAAACACAAACCCTTTGTATACCAATCCTTCCTTGTGAAGCCCGTCAATTGTGGGTTTCACTACTTGCTGAATAACTTTTCCCATGAAAGCTGCATCGGCAAAAGGAACGGGACTAACCGCGCCCATTCCACCGGTATTCGGACCTTCATCTCCCTCTCCAATGCGTTTATAATCTTTTGCCTCAGGCAACAAAACATATTGCTTACCATCAGTAAGTGCAAACACGCTTAATTCAACTCCAGTCAGAAATTGTTCTACCACCACACGCTCGCTTGCTTTACCAAAACGCGCCTCCTGAATCATATCTTCAAAAGTGGCAATTGCTTCTTCAGTAGATTGTGCAATAACGACTCCTTTACCAGCAGCTAGACCGTCGGCCTTCAACACAATTGGCAAGCTATGCTCCCGTAAGTAAGCTACCCCTTCAGTATAATTTTCTTTTGTAAACTCTTTGTATTGGGCCGTAGGTATGCCATTTCGATCCATAAAGGCCTTGGCAAAGGCTTTACTCCCCTCTAATTGTGCCGCCTTTGCAGATGGTCCAACTACCACAATTTGCGATAATGATGGATCGTTTTTAAAATAATCATATACCCCATTCACCAAAGGATCTTCTGGACCAACCACTAGCATTTCAATCTGCTTTTCCTTGCAGAAAACTGCTAAAGTCTCAAAATCATTGACCCCAATTGTGACGTTTTCTCCGCATTTTGCTGTACCTGGATTACCTGGGGCAATGTATAATTGTGAGCAAAGTTTACTCTGACTGATTTTCCATGCCATGGCATGTTCTCTACCACCTGAACCGAGAAGAAGAATATTCATAAAGGAATAATGATTGTGTTACGAAAAGCTGCTCGCGAAGATACAAATTGCTTATTTTAGGACGATCAATAAACATAGACCCATGTCAACCAACCAAAACCAATCGCATCCAAAAGGCCTTTACGTGCTATTTGCCACTGAAATGTGGGAACGTTTCAATTACTACGGAATGAGGGCCATTCTGGTGCTTTTCATGACAAAAGCATTGCTGTTTTCGAAAGATTTTTCATCACAGCTATACGGTGGCTATACCAGCTTAGTTTATTTAACTCCCTTAATAGGTGGCTATTTTGCAGATCGCTTCTGGGGGAACCAACGCTCCATCATCATTGGTGGTTTGGTGATGGCTATAGGGGAATTCATTCTTTTCTTTTGTGGCAGTGTTTATAGTACTAATCAAGAATTATCCACCTTGCTTTTTTTTACAGGATTGGGTTTCATGATTTCTGGTAATGGATTTTTTAAACCTAATATTTCTGCACTTGTTGGACAACTTTATCCCAAGGGAGATCGTAGAATTGATGCTGCTTATACCATTTTCTACATGGGTATTAACGTGGGAGGTGCACTAGGACCATTCATTTGCGGATTGGTTGGCGATACGGGTAATCCAGCTGATTTCAAATGGGCTTTTATGGCTGGTGGAATTGGTATGTTGTTAAGTGTATTGATTCAACTATTATACCATAAAAAATATGTGGTTGGTCCAGATTTAAAAACATTGGGAGAAATTCCAACAACGGCACCAGCATACAGTAAAAATCCAATTTTTGGGCTCGTTGTTTTCTTCTTGTTGATTGGCGTTGCAACTACTCTTTTGTACATGGACTCTGGGCTGGGACAAATCCAACATTGGGGTTTTAATATTGGCAGTATTAATATCTCTACTGCACTTTTCACCAACCTTGTCTTTTTATTGGTAGCATGTATTTTAATTATTGCAGTAATCATATTCACCGATAAAAGCCTTACCAAGCTTGAAAAAAGCAAAGTAGCTGTAATTTTTACTGTCTCCTTTTTTGTGGTCTTTTTCTGGAGTGCTTATGAGCAAGCAGGTGCATCACTTACCTTTTTTGCAGACGAACAGACCAACAGAGATTTAGGTTTTTATGTAGTACCAGCAAGCTTTTTCGCATCACTCAACTCAATATTTGTAGTAGGCTTTGCGCCCATTTTTGCTTGGTTGTGGGTGAAGCTGGGAAAAATGGATCCTTCTTCACCAACGAAAATGGCATGGGGACTCCTTCTACTTGCACTGGGGTATTTGTGGATCGCATTTGGTGTTAAAGATGTACAACCAGGAATAAAAGTGAGTATGATATGGCTGGTGGGTATGTACGCCTTGCATACTGCAGGTGAACTTTGCCTATCACCTATCGGATTATCACTGGTCAATAAACTTGCTCCTGCAAAATTTGCTTCCATGTTGATGGCAGTTTGGTTTACAGCAAATGCCTTTGCCAATTATTTAGCAGGCGCATTAAGCAAACTCTATCCTGAAGAAGGTAAAGCAAAGTTCATTCTAGGCTATCCTATCGAAAACAATTATTCATTCTTTATGGTATTTGTTGTGATGTCTGGTATAGCTGCTTTCATTCTCTTCTTCCTTTCCAGAAAACTGCAGAACTTAATGAAGGATTAACCCTTTTTCAAACTCAACTATATGTCTGAAAAAAAATTTGTGCCTTTCATCACTCCGGAAACCGCCATGAAAGAGTTCACGCTCAAGGCTCTAATCACAGGTGCTGCCTTTGGTATCATCTTTGGTGCAGCAACTGTATACCTCGCTCTTAAAGCGGGCTTGACCGTATCTGCATCTATACCAATTGCAGTGATGTCAATTGCTTTGAGTAAATTATTTCTCAAAACAACCATCTTAGAAAATAACATCATCCAAACAACTGGATCAGCTGGAGAAAGTATTGCTGCTGGTGTTGTATTCACCCTACCTGGATTTTTATTTTTAAGCGAAAGCAGCAGTGCTGATTATTTCAATTACATCACCATCCTCATTCTTGCTGTATTTGGAGGCATGTTGGGTACGTTGATGATGATTCCCTTAAGAAGTGCATTGATTGTAAAAGAACACGAAACATTGCCTTATCCAGAAGGAACGGCATGTGCTTCTGTTTTGAAGGCAGGTGAAAAAGGAGGCAATTTTGCGAAGACTGCGTTTGCGGGGTTGGGACTAGCAACGGTTTATGCTTTCCTTCAAAAGATCTTTCATGTTGTTGCAGAAACTCCATCCTTCATGACTTCACAGGCAAACAAGTATTTGCCTTCTGCAAAAATCAGTGGAGAAATCACTCCTGAATATCTTGGTGTAGGTTACATCATTGGTCCGAAAATTGCTGGAGTGCTTGTAGCGGGTAGCGTGCTCACTTGGTTTGTATTTAATCCTTTGTTGGCAACTGTTGTACCAGGCGATGTAATTGCAGCACAATTGGTCAAGTTGGGCTATTTGCAAGATCTACAAACTGCAGGTGGACCAGGAGGATGGGATCCTGTAACACATCAATTCAATGATTATGCGGTTGCCATCTATCGCGCATTTGTGAGACAAATAGGTGCGGGAGCTGTTGCTGCAGGTGGCTTTATTACCCTCATCAAAACCATACCAACCATCATTTCTTCTTTCAAAGGAAGTTTAGGCAGTATCCGAGCAGAAAAAACTGAAAATGCAACCATCAAAAGAACAGATAGAGATCTTTCCGTGAAAATAGTTTTATGGGGAAGCTTGGGACTGATTCTGTTAATGACCATAATGCCACAAATACCTGGCGATGGTATACTCAGCAAATTATTGATTGGCGTTTTGGTGGTATTATTTGGCGCGTTTTTTGTGACTGTTTCCTCTAGAATTGTCGGATTGATTGGTTCATCCAATAATCCTATTTCAGGTATGACCATTGCTACGATCATGGGTACTTGTTTGGTTTTTATAGCAGTCGGCTGGACCGGGAAACTATATGAACCAATGGCCCTGGTTGTTGGTGGTATGATCTGTATCGCTGCAGCCAATGCAGGTGCCACATCACAAGACCTTAAAACAGGTTATATCCTTGGCGCAACACCCCGTGCACAACAAATTTCATTGTTTATAGGTGCGATTGTTTCATCCATTGCGATTGGATTCACCATTAAAGTCTTGGATACGCCAACACAAGAAATGATTTCTTCAGGTATCAACCATGCTATTGGGACTGATAAATATGCTGCGCCACAGGCGACGTTGATGGCAACATTAATTAAGGGAATTTTATCTTTTAATCTTGATTGGCAGTTCGTTTTGGTGGGCGTTGCTATCGCAGTTGTAATGGAATTGTGTGGCATCAAAGCACTAAGTTTTGCGATTGGCATTTATTTACCGTTATCGACTACGCTTCCTATTTTCATTGGTGGCGCAATTCGTGGTATCATTGACAATAAGCATAAATCAAAAGAATCAAACGAAGAAGAGGATTTGAGAAAAGGAAATTTATTTGCAACGGGACTAGTAGCCGGAGGTGCCATAGCTGGTGTTATTGTCGCTTTTCTTTCTGCCAACGAAACGATTGCAGCTAAATTGAATTTGTTGAACATGGAGCATGCCATAACTACAGCATTGGGTGAACAAGGTTATTATTTGTTGGGGACTTTACTCTTCTTTGTAATGGCCTTCATCCTTTATAGAATTGCTGCCAAGCCTGAAGACAAAGCTATTGAATAAATTTATTATATGAATATAAGAGCTTTAAAATTCGCTGCACCTCTAAGCATATATGTGCTTGCCTGGTTTGCGTTTCATGAAAAAGGATGGGTAATCACTTGGCCAATCCTATTTGCCTTCGCTTTTATTCCTATTGTTGAAATACTCTTTCCTGCTGCTGAAGAAAATATGAGAGAAAATATGAGCGATGCGGAAGAACAAATTGCAAAAGAAGATAGGTTGTACGACTTATGGCTTTACCTGATTGTACCACTTCAATACTATGCACTCTACCTTTTTTTTACATCTATACAAGACCCTACAATTACATCATTGGAACTCATCGGAAGAATTTTTGTAATGGGTCTGCTTTGCGGCACATTTGGCATTAATGTTGGTCATGAACTTGGACACAGAAGAAATCTTTATGAAAGAAATCTTGCAAAAGCATTGTTATTGACTTCACTGTACATGCATTTTTATATTGAGCACAACAAAGGCCATCATAAAAATGTATCAACAAAAGAAGACCCAAGTAGTGCAAGAAGAGGAGAAGTTGTTTACCTATTTTATTTCCGTTCAGTCATCATGGGCTACTTATCAGCATGGCATATTGCAGCAGATGAGCAAAGGAAAAAAGGCAAGCCTGTATTGCATTTCAGCAACCAGATGATTCAATTCCAGTTGCTACAACTAGTATTCATCTCGGCCATTTATTATTTCTTTGGACCGATGGTATTGTTGTCGTTTTTCGCAGCTGCAACTATTGGATTTCTTTTACTAGAGACAGTCAACTACATTGAACACTACGGACTGGAAAGAAAGAAGACTGAAAAAGGATATGAAAGAGCGATGCCAGAACACAGCTGGAACAGCAGTCACGTTCTAGGTCGAATAATTTTATTTGAATTATCCAGACACAGTGATCATCACTATTTAGCCAGCAGAAAATACCAGATTCTTCGCCATCATGAAGAAGCACCACAAATGCCAACAGGCTATCCAGGTATGGTTATACTTTCACTTTTCCCACCGTTGTGGTTTGCCATCATGAACAGGAGAATTGACCGCTATCATCAACAACATCAGCTGATGATGTCTGAGCCAAAATAAGGCTGAATTACTTTAGGGATCTTTATACCTTCAGGAGTTTGGAAATTTTCCAACAAACTTGCTAGGATACGCGGTAGCGCTAGTGAACTACCATTTAGAGAATGCAGCAATTGGGTTTTGCCATTATCATCCTTGGTCCTGATTTTCATTCTATTTGTTTGGTAAGCTTCGAAGTTAGAAACCGAACTCACCTCCAACCATCTTTGTTGCGCTGCACTATAGACTTCAAAATCATAAGTCATTGCAGAAGTGAATCCCATATCACCACCACACAATAATAAAATTCGGTAAGGGAGTTCCAATTGCTGCAACAGCTTTTCTACATGTACTACCATTTCCTCCAAAATACCGTAACTAGTTGAAGCCTCTGTAAGACAAACTATTTCAACTTTATCGAATTGATGAACCCTGTTCAATCCTCTTACATCTTTACCAAAACTTCCTGCCTCTCTTCTAAAACAAGGTGTGTAAGCCGTCATCTTCACTGGCAAAGCAGATGAAGGAATAATTTCATCACGGTAAATATTGGTAACGGGCACTTCTGCCGTTGGAATCAAATACAATTCATCTGCGCCTATATGATACATCTGACCTTCCTTATCTGGCAACTGACCCGTTCCAAAAGCAGAAGCGGCATTCACTACATGAGGTGGAATGTATTCTGTATAGCCTGCGGCTGTATTGTAATCCAAGAAATATTGGATCAAAGCTCTTTGCAATTTTGCTCCTTTCCCTTTGTAAACAGGGAAGCCACTTCCAGTTATTTTTACACCAGTTTGAAAATCGACTAAATCATACTTGGTTATTAGATCCCAATGCGGAACAGCACCATCATGAAGCGAAGGAATATTTCCAGTCTGTCTAACTACCTTATTGTCTTCAGCCGATTTACCAACTGGAACTGCATCAGCAGGCAAATTGGGGAGCCTGTACAACAATGTTTCTAAACTAGATTCTGTTGTTGCCAATTGCACAGCAAATCCATCTATATTTTCTTTCAAAGCTGATACTTCAGCTTTTTTTTGCTCGGCTTCCTCTTTTTTACCTTGTGCCATTAAGGCACCAATTTCTTTTGAAACCAGGTTTCTCTTGGACAGCAATTCATCTGATTGCATTTGAAGGCTCTTCCTTTGGTCGTCTAGTTCAATTATTCTATCAACCAATTCCAATTCTTTGAATTGTTTCTTTTCTAGCCCCTTTATTACCAGTTCTTTGTTATTGCGTATATAGCCAACCTGAAGCATGCCTCTTGTTTTTTGCAAAGATAAGCATTAGCAGGGGATGGCTTAATGAGTTGGATAATCTTGTTTAGATTTGTAGGATGAATGCAGCAGATGATTTACAATCAAGGTGGTGGAAATTGGAAGAGAAATTAATGGAGAGATTTGGTAAAAAGCCAGACATGGAATCTATTTTGTTCCTGATAGGTATACAGGAGGTGAATGGAGCAGGCCATAAGTTTACCAAAGAGCAAAAACAGGACCTTATGCACATTGCAGTCTGTTCAATATTAATTCCCAGCGGCTACTATGAGCATGAGGGGTGGGACCAAGACGGATGGCCACATTTCAAGCAATTAAAAGAATACAGAGCCATGTCGCTTTTTGAACAAGAAAACTTGTTGAAAGATCATATCCTGTTTTATTTTTCTCAAAATGAATTTATATGAGCAAACTGTCGACTTTCTTTCTTGCTCTGGCAGTATTTTTGTTGAGCAACACAGCCAATGCACAGCCGATTACCAAGATTAAAAAGGGTGATCTCAATAAAGATGTGTTGATGGTAACTGACTCTGGAAATCTGATTCTCCGACTGAAAGATGAGACACCCCTGCATCGCGATAATTTCATCAAACTGGTTAAATCAAAATATTACAATGATATCAGCTTTCATAGGGTTATTGCAGGTTTCATGATTCAGGCAGGTGATGAAAAAACCAAACCAAAAGCAGATAGCACCCGTTTCCTGAAATCTTATACCCTAGCTGCCGAAATTTCATCTGATTTTTTCCATAAAAAAGGAATGTTGGCAGCAGCAAGAATGGGTGACAACGTAAATCCAAAAAGAGAAAGCAGTGGAGTGCAGTTTTATATTGTACAGGGAAAAGTATTCAATGATAAATCGCTTGATTCTGTAGAAACTTATAGGCTCAATGGCAGAAAAATACCAGTGGAACAAAGAGAAGTTTATAAGACAGTTGGCGGGGCACCACATTTGGACCAGACTTATACCATTTTTGGTGAACTAGTTTATGGATTTGATGTTTTAGATAAAATTGCACAAACCAAAACCAGCGGCCGACAAGGAGGAGATAAACCCCTAACCGATATTAGGATTAGAAAAGTAAAAATGATTCGTAGATACAAATAACAATTATTTACATCTGAAATTTAAATTACCAGTGTTTTAAATATTAACTTAAACTTGCAAAAAATAAACATATGAATTTTCCAGAGCAATTGCGTTATACCAAAGAGCACGAATGGATTTCTGTAGAAGGTAATGTAGCTACTATTGGCATCACCGAATTCGCACAAGGCGAATTAGGTGATATCATATACGTGGATATTGACACCATCGGAAAAGACCTCTCAGCTGAAGCAGTATTTGGTACTGTGGAAGCAGTAAAAACCGTAAGTGACCTCTTTTTGCCAGTTGCTGGAACCATCAAAGAAAAAAACCCATTATTGGATACTCAACCTGAATTGGTAAACCAAGACCCATATGGCGATGGCTGGATGGTTAAAATTACCCTAAAAGACCCCGCTGAAGTTGAAACACTCATGGATGCAGCTGCCTACCAGGCTTTGATTGGTGCTTAATCAAATGAAATTGTTGATCAACAACAAGCTGTTGCCATTAATATGGACTGCCTGTGTATTCTATTTATTAAGTTTTGACACCTCAAGTGCTAGCGACTCTGCACTTTGGAAACTACCAGGAATAGATAAGCTGATCCACCTTGTCATCTTCCTCATATTCGCTTATTTGTGGGGAGTATTCTTCTTGCAACATTCAAGATTTGAAGCAAGAAACATCATTTTTATTATCATACTACTAGGAAGTGCTTTTGGAATGGGTATGGAGTTTTATCAGAAATTTTTTACTACCAGAAGTTTCTCCTATTGGGATGGAGTTGCTGATACAGCAGGGACTATAATTGGAGTTTGGTTGGCAAAAAAAAGCCCCTATGGACATAGGGGCCGTAACCAAAACTAACTGCTTATGAGAAAAACAACTATTGCTTAATTATAAGATGACTTATCCTCACTTTTTCCATTTCGATTTTCGTTAAAGCTTTCAAAATTTTACATCACCAACAGATTCGCTACTCTACACAATATAGAGACGGACAGACAATGTTTTTGGTTGTTAAAGAGTCTTTAAAACCAGAAACTGCTTTTTTACAGTAATTAGTAGTGAAATAAATCTTTGGTTATGATTGGGTCAGCTTACTTGCATTTTCTGCAAATTGTAAAGCATCTACCAGCTCAACAATATTTCCATTGAGCACATCCTGCAGATTATACAAAGTGAGACCAATCCTGTGGTCAGTCACCCTTCCTTGTGGGAAATTATAAGTCCTGATTTTGGCAGAACGATCACCTGTACTTACAAGACTTTTTCTATGTCGAGCTATTTCATCCTCTTGTTTGCGGACCTGCTCTTCATAGAGTTTTGTTCTTAATGTTTGCATGGCTTTTTCCCTGTTGCCTAACTGGGTTCTTTCGGTCTGACAAATAACGACCGTCCCGGTGGGAATATGCGTCAACATTACTTTAGTCTCGACTTTATTTACGTTTTGTCCTCCAGCTCCCCCACTTCGTGAAGTCTCCATTTTTACATCAGCCTCTCTTAATTCAACATCCACCTCTTCTGCTTCGGGCATGACTGCAACCGTAGCAGCACTGGTATGTACCCTACCACTTGCCTCCGTATCGGGAACACGTTGTACACGGTGAACACCACTCTCAAATTTGAGTGTGCCGTAAACATCATCACCAGAAACCTCAAGCTGCACCTCTTTGTATCCACCCATTGTCCCTTCGTTTTCATTGAGCACAGCCGTCTTCCAACCTTTGTTTTCACAAAAACGGATGTACATGCGCAATAAATCTCCTGCAAACAAAGAAGCTTCGTCACCACCTGTACCAGCCCTGATTTCAAGGATAGCATTTTTCTCATCCTGCGGATCTTTAGGAATGAGCATATTTCTAATCTGCTTCTCTAGTTCTTCTTTTTGTGCTTCCAAATCTGCTGTCTCCATCTTTGCCAACTCTCTCAATTCATCATCATCACCCATCAAGGCTTCGCGGTTGAATTCAAGATCTGAAAGTAGCTTTCTGTATTGATTGGAAGCGACAACTATTTTCTCTAAGCTTCTATATTCTTTAGACAACTGGCTAAACCGCTTGTTATCACTCACCACTTCAGGGTTAGTAAGCGCTACTCCAATATCATCAAATTTGGCCTTAATGGCATCTAGTCTGTCCAGCATCTTGTTTAGAAAAAACTTCTAGTTTTAAATCTTTAATTTCGTTTGCAAAGTTAACTCATTTCAAGTGATGAAATACCGCAAGTTTAGCGCCGAGAAGATTTTCAATGGTTTTGAATTTTTCAATCATGAACATGTGCTGATTACTGACGAATCTGGTCGTGTTGAAGGACTGGTTCCACTGTCGGAGGCAGGAGATGACATTGAAAAGTTTTCAGGTATCCTCTCCCCTGGTTTTATCAATGCACATTGCCATCTTGAATTGAGTCATCTCAAAGATGTGATTCCCCCACATACAGGACTCATCCCATTTTTGCTAGATGTTGTTGGAAAAAGAGATTTCCCAATGGATATCATTCTAGACCGCATTGAAAAAGCAGAACAGGAAATGTATGATGATGGGATTGTTGCTGTGGGCGATATTGGAAATACAGCCAACACGTTAGCAACCAAACAAAAAAGTAAAATCAAGTGGAATAATTTTGTTGAGGTCCTTAGTTTTAGTGATGAAATGTCGCCAGAAAGAATGCAACAATATGGTGATGTATTGCAAGCGTTTCTTGATGCAGAAAAACAACTCGAAAAAAATCATTTTAAGTCGGCCTTAGTCCCTCATGCACCTTACACTATCAGCAATAGAACTTTTCAGGAAATCAATAAGCTCACTCCCAATGCAGTTATCTCCATGCACAACCAGGAAAATCCTGCAGAAGATGAATTGTATAAAACTGGACAAGGAGCTTATCTGCCTTTTTTGAAAATATTCGGATTTGATGCTTCTCCATTTCCTGTAACTGGGCAATCAGCATTAAGATCTTGTTTGCCTCATTTTACAAATAAACAAAGGTTATTGCTTGTCCATAACACTTTTATCCCAGAGGAGGACATTGATTTTGCAATAGATTATGCTAACCAATACTTAGATGGCATTCATTTCTGTCTCTGTGCAAATGCAAATCTGTACATTGAAAACAAAATGCCCCCAATCAAAATGCTGATGCAACATGGCGCAGCGTTAACGTTGGGCACCGATAGCTATAGCAGCAACTGGCAATTGAGTATTGCCTCAGAAATCAAAACTATCAAAGAGCATTTTCCTGAACTTCCTTTGGATTTCATTTTACAATGGGCAACCATCAATGGTGCTCAAGCATTAGACAGGGCTGACGATCTAGGTAGTTTTGAAAAGGGTAAAAAACCTGGTGTGGTTCAGCTAGACAACAACATGAAGAGCAAGCGTTTGCTTTAATCAAGCCTCCAGCAAAGTCCTAATAACTGGTAGTGATTTCATTTGTCCGAATGGACTAATATGAAATTCATAAAAATGCAAACAAGCATCAAGTAATTCATTACGCAACTGCTTGTTGAGTTGAATCTGGTCTAGTTCCTCAATTTGCATGACTCTGAGTAATTGGGCTATGAATTCACTTTTGGGATAGGACATTGCCATTTGATGAATTGGCATTTGGCCAACAAACTGCCCTTCTCTCAAGTCAAGTATATTTTGATTTTCACTGTAATTGTCCATCAAACGAAAACCAAAAAAATGAGATAAATGCAAAATAAAAAATAAAGGAAGATTAGCCGTTTGCGCTGGTGTGGCTTTGTCTAATCCCAAGATAACATCTTCAATAAAATCGTACAACTCAGGAGCAGATTCTGGTTCTTTTATGCATTTGTGCAACAACTCAATCATAAATAGGAGGACCGCGTTTTTTGTAACATCAGCAAATAAATGTTCAAAGAAAAAGGGCTGTTTACATTCTTTTATATGTTGTAATGTATTCTTCTCACTATGATATACGATCAAATCTAAAATGTTTCCTACTTGAAACTGACTTGCAGAAAAAGAGGCTGATTTTTTTGATGTGCGAATTCCCTTGACCATGTATTGCTGCAAGCCAAATTTAGAAGTAAATACAGAAACCACTAATGATGTCTCCCCATACTTCACTGTGCGAATGATTAATCCTCTTGTATGATGTGGTGTACTCATTTTATTTTAGAAAGAAAATTTTACCAGCCACTTGCTGTGTATTGAATTCATTAGAGACCAAGATCAAATAAGTTCCAGATCCAACTCTTTCACCTTTATAATTTTTACCATTCCAAATTGCCTGTCCGCCTAATGATCTTGTCTTAAACACCAACCTTCCATCCAACTCCGTAATGCTTACCCAAGCATTTTCAGGAAGATCACGAATCGCAATAGTACCTGAAAACCCAGGTGGAACTGGGTTAGGAAACACAAAAGGTTTTTTAATTGATACAACCGGCTCGGTTGATGTGCTCCTGAATGAACAGATACCTTTTTTAGTCATGAAAAAAACCTCTCCTGATTTTGGCTCAATAACTATCGAGAAAACTTCATTATCTAGCAGGCTGCTGTTGGAGGATGTAAACTGATTGATTACTTTTTGCCCATCAGCACTTAACAACCACACTCCATTTGCAGTAGCCATCCATTTTCTATCGGCACCATCAATTTTAATATCGTTGATTTGTTCTTCAGCCAATAAACGTCCTGCAAAATTATCTTGTTGCACTACTGGCAATATTGCTTCGCATGCTGATGAATTAAATAAATCCTCTCCACATTGGATGACAGCAACTCCTTTATCTGTTCCTATCCACAAAAACCCATTTCGATCACTGGCCATGCTGGTAACTTTATTCGATGGTAAATTTCCTCTGCCTAACCCTTGTTTAAAATACCTCCATCTGTCGTCTGCCAAACTTTCTAAACTACTGCCTTGATCAAAACAAAATAAGCCATCGCTATTTGAAGTTGCAATCCATTTTCTATTTTGATTATCTACAATGATTTTCGACAAACCAAGATTAGCATATACAAAGGGAATAGTGAACTTTTGAACAGTGCCATCAGTTTTCTTCACTATCAATCCTTGTTGAACACCGCTGTTGGTCAACCACAAATGTTGATCCCTGTCCATAACCAACCCTCCTACGTTAAAAATAGTTGGGTTACCAATCTCAGGTGAGATAAAACTATTACGGTTATATGTTTTGACGGTATTGTTCTTTGCTATTTCAATTAATCCACCATTTCCAGAAGATGCAAAAATGGATTCCAACGATTTATCAAATACAACAGATCGAATATCACCAACACTATCCAAGGATGGGAAAATGGTTGATGTGATACTCTTCCATTTTCCGTCAGCAAAAGAATAAATTCCTTTCTGTATTGCTGGTTGAAGAGGTAGACTAGAAATTTTACCAGAAGCAACAAAAATTGTTTCATCAACATGATCGCCTTCGCCATATGCCAAACCAGTTGGTGTTTCGGGAAAAACCGGAAGAGCATTTGTCGTTGAAATATTGACTAGTCCGTTGCTGAGGTCACCAACCCAAACAACACCATCTATAACTACTGCGTCTGTAGGATGTGTAAGGTAGTTGGAATTGAATACTCGTGAGGATAGAGAAGAGGGATCAATCAGAACAGCTATCCCTTTGCCCACATTGGTTTGCCCAACAAACAATTGATCATTTACAACTGCCAGTGCAGTAATTGGGTTATTGTTTGCGTATAAAAAACTCCAGCTTCCATTTTTATTGATAAATAAGGAATCATTTCGTTGAAAAACAAGTTGATTTTTCCAATTGACTATACGATCAACGGCAGAAAATTGATTTAGTATAGGTTCATTTGTCCAGTTACGAAAATCATTTAAACTGGCTGAAGTGAAATTGGCGCGAAGTAAACCATTTTCTGTAGCGGCATACAAAATACCATTATTCAAAGCAGTTTGATAAACTTTAAGTGCAGTTCCTTGCACACCAATCCGATAGGTGCTCTTGATTTCAAACCTATCTGAATTCAATACCACTATACCCATGTTGGTCGACAAATAAGCATCACTGCCAATCCAATTGATGTGGTTAATTGTTCTGTCTTCCCTAACATTTGAAATCATCAAATCAGGTAGGTTTCTAATTTGATCTCCATCAAGCAGGTCGAGATCCGACTGTCTATAAGCAAGTAAGATTTTATTAGAGTTTGGATCTTTTGAAAGTAACTTCAGATCCACTTGAGACAATCCACTTGATTTGGTTTTTGTGCTTATTTCACCTGAAGCAGGCTGATAGTCAAAATAGCCATAAGTAGTACCTGCCAAAATTGTATTATCAGATATAGTTAATGAAACTATAGATCTCATTGGTAGATGGTCCCGCCATTGACCAATTGCTGGCAGCCCTTGCGCAAAGGATAGTCGTCCGCATAAAATAATCAACACCAAAAATAAGTACGACTTCATCCGATAAAATTAATGAATTGGACGCAGGCATAATGATATAAAAAGTGACATCGCTTTACATAATTGCTTTCCTTTGCAAAAAAAATACCATGTGGCATTGGCTGGGTAAGTCCATACTGCGTTTTAGGATCCAATTGATGATTGCAACGCTTGCACTAACCTTAGGCTTCGGCTATATTGGAAGCAAAGTACAGCTGAGCTATGATTTTTCAAGAGCTATACCGACCGATAATCCAAAATACCTTGCTTATTTAGATTTCAAGAAAACATTTGGCGAAGACGGTAACTTGCTTACTGTTGGATTTACCACCGAAAATTATTTCTCTCTAAAAAATTTCAATGCCACTTCGTCTTTTATAGAGGAAGTAAAAAAAGTGAAGGGCGTAGAAGATATCATCAGTGTCAATGGAGCCATCACTTTAAAAAGGAATGACAGCACAGGTAAGCTTGATGCCATTAAAATTTTCCCAAGTGCAGTGAACGATCAAGCTGAATTAGATAGTTTAAAACAACAATTTTTCACCCTGCCATTTTACAAAGGTCTTTTATACAATCCTAAATCAAATGCTTATTTAATTGGGTTAAGAATCAATAAAGATATTCTTGCTTCAAAAGCAAGAGAAAAAACAATTGGAGAGATAGAAGCATTAGCCGCAGCATATGCTGCCAATACAGGATATAAAATCCATTTAAGTGGATTACCATTGATAAGGACCAATGTAGCCATGCGAATTGCCAGTGAGCTGAATTGGTTTTTAATTGGTTCACTTGTTTTATCAGCATTGATCCTTTTCATTTTTTTCAGATCGTTTAGCACCACTCTTTTATCACTAAGCGTTGTTTTAATTGGTGTGATTTATAGTTTAGCCACTATTCATTTGTTTGGCTTTAAGATAACCTTACTCACAGCTTTAATACCACCATTAATTGTAGTTATTGGTATTCCAAACTGTATTTATTTCCTAAATAAATTTCATACCTCCTATATAAAATACGGCAACAAAGAGAAGGCAATTGTTGAAATGATCAGCAAAATGGGAATTGTGACACTGTTTTGCAATATTAGTGCCGCTTTGGGTTTTGCGGTCTTTGCACTGACCAAAAGTTTGATCCTTAAAGAATTTGGTATTGTTGCTGGTGTGAATATCATGGCGCTGTTTTTTATCTCACTTATCATTATACCCATAGCCCTCTACTATATGCCTGCCCCCAAGGCAAAACACATGAACTATTTGGAAAACAAATGGCTACTGAGTTTATTGACTAAAATTGAGAAATGGGTTTTCGCGCACAAGAAAACAATTTACCTGACAACTGCAATTGCATTAGCTATTTCGTTTGCAGGTATTACCAAATTAAAAACCCAGGCCTTTATTGTTGATGATCTTCCGCAGAAAGACAAGATTTATACTGATCTCAAATTTTTTGAATCCAATTTCGGTGGAATCATGCCACTAGAAATTTTAATTGATACCAAAAAGAAAAATGGGATTGCAGGCTCTAGAGCATTGGGAGTATATGACAAAGTTGCTGCTTACAGTGAGCATTTGACCTCTTATCCTGAACTGGCAAAACCGCTATCATTAGCAGAGGGTTTAAAGTTTGCCAAGCAAGGATTTTATGATGGCGACAGCAACAACTATGCAATGCCAAATGCATTTGATGGAGCTTTTCTTGCAGATTATCTTAAACCAAGTAAGTCGGCTAATTCAGATCAGGGATCACTCCAAAAACTCATGTCTTCTTTTATTGACAGCAATAGACAAGTGACGAGGATAAGTGTAAACATGGCGGATATTGGTAGTCTGAAAATGCCTGAATTAATTGATACACTGCAACGCAGATCAGCTGATTACTTTGACACTAGTAAAACTTCCATTACACTTACAGGTACCAGCATAACCTTCCTAGAAGGAAGTCGTTTTATCATACAAGGATTGCAGGAAAGTGTTTTGTGGGCATTTTTATTCATCGCCCTTTGCATGCTATACTTGTTTAGATCTTTGAGAATACTGCTTGCATCTCTCATTCCAAACCTCATACCTTTAATTATGACAGCAGGATTGATGGGTTGGATGGGAATTGCTATTAAACCCTCTACCGTTTTAGTCTTTAGTGTTGCTTTGGGGATTGCAATTGATATAACCATTAGGTTTTTGGTGAACTACAAGCAAGAGTTACCTCATACCAATGGAGATGTTCAGCAGACAGTAGTCCAAACGATCAGAGAAACAGGCATCAGTATTGTCTATACTTCTCTGGTTTTAATAGCAGGTTTTATCATTTTTGTGTTTAGTGGATTTGGCAGTACACAAGCCCTAGGATGGCTAACCTCCTTTACTTTGTTAACAGCTACGCTCACCAATTTGATATTTTTGCCAGTCCTACTGATTTTAATGAGCAAGAAAAGGTAAAAATTATACAAAACACATTTTTTTTAGATTTTATCTAATTTATATTACTAAATTTACCCATAATTTAATTATTTCTAATTCATAGCAATAATATTGACATCCTTCAAATAATTAGGAGAGGTTCAGGATTTCAGTCTTGAGATATTTATGATTTAAGTGTCAACAAAGAGGGCAAATTAGTTGTCTTATCATATTTTCGCAATTCGTTAACATATATTTAAACCAAACAAAAAGTCATGAGAAAGATCTTGCTTCTTTTGTGCGGTGTGTTGTTCTTAGTGGGACAACTCTCAGCACAGAATCGGACGGTTTCCGGAAAGGTCGCTGACGCAACGGGTGCAGCAGTATCCAATGCCTCTGTGATTGTTAAGGGAACCAGGATTGGTACTACTTCAAATGCGAGTGGTAATTTCAGTTTCAGTGTTCCATCAAATGCAAAAGCACTTATAGTTTCTGCTGTTGGATTGGCTTCTTTGGAAGTTGCAATACCAGCCAGTGGAAATGTAAATGTTATCTTGCAACAAGATGATAAAAAGCTGGAGGAAGTTATCATCACAGGTTATCAGGTTAGAAGAAAGAGGGATGAAGCTGGTGCAGTTTCAACCGTAAGAGGTAAAGAAATTGAAAACCTACCTAACCCATCTTTGGATAAAGCCTTACAAGGTCGTGCTGCCGGTGTATTGGTTCAATCAAACAGTGGTATTCCAGGTGGTGGTATCAACGTAAGAATCAGAGGTACAGGTTCATTTAATGCTGGTACTCAGCCGCTCTATGTAATTGATGGCGTGCAATTGAATACAAGAAGTGACGCCAACTATACTGAATCAAACCCACTAGCCTTCTTAAACCCTAACGATATTGAATCAATTGACATCTTGAAGGATGCTGCATCTGCAGCTATCTACGGTGCACAGGCATCAAATGGTGTTGTGATTGTAACAACTAAAAAAGGTAAAGCTGGTAAAACAAAATTTCAGTTCAATACCTATGTGGGACAAGCAACTGCATTAAAGAAATTAGAGGTATTGAACTCTCAACAGCTTTTCCAATTGAGGGCAGAAGCAATAGGAAATGCAAATAATTTACCTGCAAATGATCTAGCAGTACAAAGGACCGTTTTAAATGAATTCAGAATCCCAATTGCTAACATCACAACGTCAAAATTAGCAGCTGACGCAATAGCTGCTTTGCCGACATACGATTGGCAAGATGCTGCATTTAAATCCGGTGCAATTCAAAACTATGAGCTAAGTGCTTCCGGAGGTAACGACAGAACAACATTCCGTCTTTCTTCTTCATATAACCTTCAAGAAGCTATTGTTTCCAAAGCAAACTTCAAAAGAGGAACTTTGAAACTTGATGTAAGCAATAAAGCAACCGATAAGTTAACCATTAACACTTCTATCAACGCAAGTACATTTGATCAGAATGTACCATTTGCAACATCTGGTAGCTTTTTGGGTAGCCCAGCATTTGCTTCTGCTACCATTTATCCATTTAACCCAATCTACAATCCTGATGGAACCTATTTTGGTATTCCCCCAGCAAACGTAGCAGGTTTATTGAACCAAAACGTTATTGCTGTAAATGAGTTTAATACAGGTTTCAACAGATCAAATCAATTGGTTGGTAACATCAGCCTAGATTATAAATTTAACCAGTGGTTAAGTTACCGCTCTTTCTTTGGTTTAGACTACCGTTTAGTTCAAGGAAAGCGTTTTACAGATCCAAGGACACCCGATGGATTTGCTAGAAAGGGTCTTGGCCAGGTAGAAAGTGAGTGGAACACCAATATGATCTCTACTCAAACATTGAATTTTAACTTCAATGTTGAAGATAAACATAAAATTGATGGTTTGGTAGGTTATGAGTATAGAAGAGAAAACCAAGAAGGAATAGGTGCTGTAGGTGAAGGGTTTCCGACTTATCAATTTACAACATTAAATACTGCTGCTACTCCTTTAACGACATCAGAATTCTTTACAGGTTATAGACGTCAATCTGTATTCGCTAACTTAAACTATAACTACGATGGCAAATATATCTTGAGTGGTATCATGAGATATGATGGTTCTTCAAGATTTGGTGCCAACTACCGTTATGGTTTATTCCCTTCATTAAGATTTGCTTGGAACATAGACAATGAGAAGTTTCTTGAGAATGCAAGTTGGATCAATTCACTTCGTTTCAGGGCTTCATATGGTATTACGGGTAATGACCAGATTGGAAACTTTGATGGTTTAGGCTTGTATGGTGCAGCATCTCCTTATAGCGGTCAGCCAGGTATAACTTTCAGCCAGTTAGCAAATCCAGAATTGAGATGGGAGAAAAATAGAACAGCAAACCTAGGTATTGATTTTGCTTTCTTTGATAACAAAATCTTCGGTTCATTGGAGGCTTATGATAAGATTACTGCAGATTTGTTGCTATCTCAACCTTTACAGTTGACTACAGGTTTCTCAAGCATCACTAGAAACGTTGGTCAAATTCAAAATCGTGGTATTGAGTTGACGCTTGGTGTTCAACCTGTAAGATCACTCAAGCCCGGTGGTTTCAACTGGACAAGCACTTTCATTTTTACATACAATAATAATCGTGTAAGAAAATTGTATGATGGATTGCAGGAGCTCCCTGGTAACCCAAGTACGAGAGTTAATAGATCACTTGGATCTGTATTTACTCAGAAATATGCTGGCGTAAATGCAGCTACGGGTCGTGCTATGTGGTTAGATACTTTAGGCAATATTACTTATCAGCCTCAAAACCGTGACCGTGTTTACTTAGGTGATACACAACCTGATTTCTGGGGTGGTTGGACGAACAACTTCACTTACAAAGGATTCACTTTGGATGTGTTCTTCCAATATGAATACGGAAGAATGGCTGATGATGGTCAGGTTAATTTCATGTTAGAAAACATAGCGAGATTAAATGCCTTCGTAGATGTTTATGAAAACCGTTGGACAACACCAGGACAAATTACTTGGTATCCAAGAATGAGAACAGCTGCCGAACCAAAAGGAGCCGGTTCTTTGGGTGGAAGTAGAACTTTGTTCAAAGCAGATTATATCCGCTTAAAGAACGTTACGCTTTCATATGATTTGAATAGCGAGATTGTTAGAAAGTTGAAACTCAGCAATGCTAGATTCTACTTGCAAGGAACCAATTTGTGGACTTTATCTGATTGGTACAGCTATGATATTGAGTTCGTAGGTGCAGCAACAGGTATTATTCCTCAGAGCAGAAATATCACTGCTGGAATTCAAATCGGTTTTTAATCAAAAAATTTGATCAAGATGAAAAATATATTTTTAAAACTTAGTTTGATTACCTTGGTGGTGACCAGCTTTAGCGCTTGTCGCGATGCACTGGTTATCGACCCTAGACAATCAATAGATGCAACAACTGCATTGAATACAAAAGACGGAATCAATGCCGCGGTTGTATCAGTTTATTCAAGATTCAAGAGCGTACGTTTGTATGGACGTGATTTGATTGCAATACCAGAAGCCTTGGCTGATAATGGTTTCGCAACTAATAAATCAGGAAGACTATTGAACGAAGCAAACAATGTTTATCGTGCTCACTTCACTGCTACACATTGGTCGGCTAGCTACAATGGAATCAACCAAGCGAATTTAATCTTGGATATTATTCCAACCGTAAGTGCCCCTGGTATTACTGCAGCTGATAAAACATCTTGGACCGGTCAGCTTCAATTCCTTCGTGCTTTGTATTACTTTGATTTGGTTAAAGTATATGCATATGAGCCAGGAGCATCTGTACCTGCACAAGACAAAGGTGGTGTACCTATTGTATTAAAAGGAATCAATACATCTGATGGGGCACTTGCATTGTTACCTTCAAGAGCGCCAGTAGCCGATGTTTACAAACAAATTATAGCTGATCTTTTAGCAGCAGAAGCTGCTCTCACCAATCCAGGATTGGGTGTAAACTTTGCAAACAAGGCTGCAGCACAAGCCATGCTTGCTAGAGTTTATCTTTATAGTAAAGATTATGCTAAAGCTAAGGAATGGGCTGATAAATGTATCACACTTGTTGGTCCGTCTCGTCTAACTACAACTGCTACTTATGTAGCACAATGGAGAAATGCTACTCACCAAGAGACTTTGTTTCAATTTGCATTAGCATCAAATGCCGAAAACAACGGTGTTAACGAATCACTTCAAACTTCATTTACTACATTAACTGCCCCTGGTGGTGCTTTATTGGCAACTGGTGGTTTTGGTGATTTGGTTCCTACCATTTCTTTGCTCAATGGATTAGGTATCACACTAGCTGGTGGAAATACAACTGCAAACTATGGCTTGAATGCTACAGTTGCATCAAGATCTTCGGATGTAAGAAATCTATTGTATGAACCAGGTACTACGGGTAGAGGTCCATCTAAAGTTGAGTGTACAAAATATATCGGTAAAAATGGTTTTATCAACCTAGATAATTTGCCTGTAATTCGTATTGCAGAGGTTTATCTTACCCGTGCTGAAGCAATGGCAACTCCGGGTTCACCAGTTTTCAATGAGACTGCTGCATTGGCAGATTTGAATACTATTGCAACTAATAGAGGATTGACAGCTTTCACGCTTTCAGGTTCAGCTTTATATGAAGAAGTTCTTAATCAAAGAAGATTAGAGCTTGCATTTGAAGGTCATCGTTTCTTTGACTTAAAAAGGTTAGGAAGAGATCTTAATAAAGCGCCTCATTATTTACCTGTAGCTTTCACAGATATCAGAATCTTGGCACCACTTCCAACAAGTGAAATTGATGGTAACAAGAATATGGTACAAAATGCTGGCTACTAAAAACAAAGGAATATGAAAAGAATTACAACATTTATACTAGCAATTGCAACAATCTCCCTTTTGGGTAGTTGCGTAAAAAATGAGTTGCCTGTATTTACAGCACCAATCGCAGAATTTGATGCAGCATCTTGGAATGCAAATGCTGCAGGTTTAAACTTCCCAATTTTAACTAGAGTTCCTGGTTATGGAAGACCTGTTGCAGCATCAGATCCATTGTTGACAAGAACCAGTCCGGGTATCAAAAAGTTCAGAGTTAATTTAATCGGACAACAACTTTCCACTGAATCAGAAGTTTATGTAATCCATAACAACGTTACATCAACAGCTGTTGCTGGCACACATTATAGAAGCTATACTCCAGTAGTTAAAATCCCTGCTAACTCTAGCTATGGTGAAGTATCAGTGGAAATATTAAATCCAGGTGTAGCTGGTGCAGCAAGAACACTTGAATTGATCTTAAGTTCTGGCACCAATGGTGTTAAGGGTAACCCAAACTATAACACCATCAGATTGAGTATCGCGCAATAAAACTCAGCCTAACAATAAAAAAAGCGGATCATTTGATCCGCTTTTTTTATGCTTCAACTAAAATTATTGAACTAATTCTGCTAACTTTTTGTGGAGCTCTTCTCCTCTTAAATCCTTTGCAATTACTATACCATTTGGATCAAGCAATACATTGAATGGTATTCCTTCTATGTTATACAAAGGAACAACAGCACTGTTCCAATATTGTAGATCACTTGCATGGTTCCAAAACAATTGATCATCGCTGATTGCCTTCAACCATGGATCTTTTTCTTTATCCAAGGAAACACCAAGAATGGTAAAGTTTTTGTCTTTATACTTATTAAAAGCAGCTACTACATTTGGGTTTTCCATTCTGCAAGGTTTACACCAACTGGCCCAA
>JBEASE010000131.1:0-2968 GCA_041162625.1 Bacteroidota bacterium
GACGACGACGAGGGGTCCTGCGCAAGCATGGATTCGCCCCCCGCAAGCGATAGTGCCGTATCGCGCTCAGCGGACGAAGAGCAAGACGAAGAGGAACAGTACCATGTTCATTTCGACAAGAATGTGAAGAGAGGAGGTTCTGGGATGGCTCATGTGCCTCGCAAGAGGAAGAGCGTGAAAACCCCTATTCCCTAATAGCCGGTGACGACGCTGATGACGTCATGAACCCGTTTGACTTCAAATGACGCATCGCGCCAGTGGAAGCATTTAGTACCGTTTGTACCGGTAGCTTAGAAACCGTATTGCACGAAAATTCGCCCACTAGGGGATTACTAACTAGTAAACAATTGTCCAAAAAATTTTGCAATACAATTTCTATGGAAAAATCCACTGGGAACGCACCCAATAGCATCAATAATGCCCAATAAATTCTCACAGATGAGGTATATACTAACTTAGAAAAAAGTAATGCTAAAAAAGCAATAGGCATTAAAAACAATGCAAATGCTCAAAAGCATCTTACACCAGTTACTATTATGGTGGTAGACACTATTTCCTCAATCAAATCTAGAATTTTGTTGAAGGTTTTGCTGGACTCAGGTTCAACAACAACCATGATTAACCGAAAATGCCTACCCCGGCATTGCCAACCATGCAAGATTTCCAATAGCAGGAAAATAAGCACACTTGCAGGCTCTTACATTTCATCAGAAATGGTGGTATTGCGCAACCTCAGATTACCTGAGCTTGACAAAAATCGCAACATAGACCAACAGAAAGCACTCATATTTGATGCAGAATCCTGCAAATATGATGTGATTCTAGGTGCTGATTTCCTCAGTAAAACAGGAATTGATGTAAAATACAGCACAGGAACCATAGAATGGTTTGATAATGAACTGCCATTGCGTGACACACGCACCCTGCAAAGCAAGGATTTTTTAGCCATGGCAGACATTATAGAAATGCAAGAAGAACATGAGTTCTTTGGCATGGATTGGTATGATCCACATTGCCATGCAACTGAAATATTGGATGCAAAATATGAAAAAGTGCTAGTTGATGATGTGATAGATCAACTCACTCATCTAAATGCACAGCAAAAGTCTGACATTAGACAAGTGCTCAATAAGCATACCAAATTATTTGATGGTACACTGGGAGTCTATCCACATAGAACTTTCCACATTGATTTGGTACCAGGAGCAGTTCCTAAACACTCCAGACCATATCCCATTCCAGTAATTCACTTACAAGCCTTTAAAAAGGAGCTACTCCATCTTGTTGAAATAGGGGTTTTATCACCTCAAGGTGCTAGTGAATGGGCAAGTCCCACTTTTATTACTCCCAAAAAAGATGGTAGAGTACGCTGGGTCAGTGACCTAAGAGAATTAAATAAAGTGGTGAGGAGAAAACAATACCCACTGCCAATCATTGGCGATATCCTAAGAAGGCGTAAAGGATACAAATTCTTTACCAAATTAGACATATCTATGCAATATTACACCTTTGAACTTGATGATGAGTCAAAGGATCTATGCACAATTGCAACACCCTTTGGTAAATTCAAATACAACAGATTACCAATGGGGTTAAAATGCTCCCCTGACTATGCTCAGGAAGTAATGGAGAACATCTTTCGTGATGTCACTGATGCAGAAGTGTACATAGATGATATTGGTGCCTTCTCCAATTCATGGGAAGAGCACATGACATTAATCAGTAAAATCTTGACCTTATTAGAGGACAATGGTTTTACAGTCAACCCACTTAAATGTGAATGGGCAGTTAAAGAAACTGACTGGCTAGGATATTGGCTTACTCCAACAGGTTTAAAACCATGGAAAAAGAAAATTGAAGCCATCCTTAGAATGCAGCCTCCATCCAACCTTAAACAATTAAGAGGTTTTATAGGGATGGTCAATTATTACAGAGACATGTGGCCTCATAGATCCCACATATTGGCACCTATCACTGCCAAAACTGGTACACCAAAAAAGGGTGTTAAAGCTCCTCCATTTGAATGGACACCAGAAATGCAAAAAGCTTTTGACCAAATGAAAGCTCTTATGGCAGCAGAAGTGTTGTGTGCCTATCCTAATCACAACAAGCCATTTAAAATATACACTGACGCATCCAATTACCAACTTGGTGCATGTTTAATGCAGGATGACCGTCCAGTTGCCTATTTTAGCAGGAAACTAAATAGTGCCCAACGCAATTATGCAACCATTGATAAGGAACTTCTATGTGTCGTTGCGACATTGAAAGAATTCCGCTCAATGCTACTTGGCGCAGAATTGCACATCTACACAGACCATAAAAACATACTAAATGTTGGCGATTCGTCTGAAAGACGGTTACGCTGGATCTCATATGTAGATGAATATGGTCCTACCTTACATTACATAGAAGGACCACGCAATGTCATTGCGGATACATTTTCAAGACTTTCGCGCAAAGATGTGCCCTCAGCCTTAGTGGGGAAGAAAGTCACTAACATTGTTAGCAACTCAGAAAGCAACAATGAAATTGAGTCATTAGGGTCTTCATTGACAGATGACACAGAGATACTTGAATGTCTCCTAAACCTTCCGTGTATTTCTTCTAATAAGAAACAGAGACACGCAAAGCGCAGAAAAATTGATAACAAAAAATCACTGCCAGAGAAGAAGGCAAAGACCTTGGTAACAACGTATAGTCAGGATCACTGTCATACTTGTAAACCACTGACTAAAAGAAAGGTGGAAACTTTAGTCACAGAGTATAATCACTGTCACAATTGTGATTTCAATAAGGAACATTGTTATTTAAACTTGCCAGAAGACATGGTTGAAGATAATCCCTTGGACCTAGAAAACATCAAGGAGAAACAGGATGAAGACAATGATCTTTCTCAGTCCCAATTGAGACATCCAACTTGGTACAGTCGCAAGAACATCAATGATGTCCACGACATATTATGCTA
>JBEASE010000132.1:0-3172 GCA_041162625.1 Bacteroidota bacterium
AAGAAAAAACTTGAACCTGCTGCTTCAAATGAATTCATCAGGTCTATGGTAATCAACTACGCTGAGCTGAATCCTGAATGGACAAAAAATTTCGACTAATTACGATTTGATTTCTTCGACCGTCGCTCCAATTCCTCTATCAATGATAGCCTCACACATGGTCTTCAACTCCTCAAAACTCCCTCTCTTCACATCTGTCTTACCTTTGTAGTGAATCAACATAGCGCATTGCTCGGCCTGCTCTGGCTCGTGTTTGCAGACTTCTATCAGGGTTTTAATCACCCAATCAAATGTATTTACATCATCATTCCAAACAATGAGCATGTACCTGGAACTATCCAGTAAAGTGGATTATTGAGCGGCATTGTTTGTTGAATTATAAAGTTACTGTGGAACATACTGGACTCGAACCAGTGACCCCTACTCTGTCAAAGTAATGCTCTAAACCAACTGAGCTAATGTTCCTATGAACACCAAAATTAAGTATAAGCAACAAGAAAAAAATGCAATTAAAGTATTGGATACTTGAAAGTGGACTGCATTTTGACTTTTGAGCCAGTAGCAGATGATTTTCTTGCTGCTTCCATTACTTCTAACACATGCAAGGCATGCTCAACATTAATTTTTGGCTCAGTTTTATTGATTATTGATTCACCAACTTTGGTAGCACCTTCCTGCCAAACATAACCACCAGTTTCTTTTTCATAAAGTGTTGCAGGATTATCCCATGAATCATCAAGATAGACACCATTGGTTTCCCAGTCGTAACCAATCAACCGCATGTTCCCTTTATCTCCAAAAATTTGCACAGAATGCAATTGCTGGCCCTTCGCTTCATGTCCGTGTGGATCAAAATAATTGAATCCACACATCACATGACTAATTATTCCTTTTCCATGATCCATTAAGATATGCGCATTGTCTTCTGCTTCCACTTTCACCAATCCTTTTTCATCAATCATGCGCTCTGGATTGACAATACTAGTCATGGCCATGACCGACAAAGCTGGGCCTAGTAAACCGGTTAAAGTTGCAATGTTATACACACCCAAATCAGGCATACTACCACCACCTTTCTCATAGAAGAAAGATGACCAACCCGGACCAGTATGTCCGTACTGACCATGTGCGCTTGCAACTCTTCCAAGTTTACCTTCTTGAATGCACTTAGCCATGAACGCATACTGCGGACTATTCACTACAGCAGGAGCTCCCCAAAGTCGGAGATTTTTACTCCTTGCCAATTCCAACAATGCCTTACCATCTGCATAAGTGTTCGCCATTGGCTTTTCACTCCACACATGTTTGCCTGCTAGAAGCGCTTTTTTATTTAACTCACCATGTATCTGCATATCTGTAAGGGTTACCATCATATCAAAAGGCACACCATCAAGCATGGCATCGATATTGGGATAGGTTTCTGCATTTACATTGTATTGCTTTTTTTGCGCTACTGCTCTTTCGTATTTGATATCGCATAAACTCACCACTTCAATCAAAGGAGAACTTTGAAGATGTGGAATATATCTGTTACTCACACTTCCACAGCCAATTACAGCAACACGCAATTTTGTTGCATTGGTTTCACTTGCAAATGTTTCTAATGATGAAAGTAACAGTGCAGCCCCGGCTGAAGCTGTCATTTTTAAAAATTCTTGACGGGAAATTTCACTCATGGCAATTCGTTAAATGTATATGCTACAAATTAGTCTTTTATTTAATACTATTTTTTACCAGCAACATATTTATCCAACCACCTTCCTTGTTCATACAAAAGGTGTAGTACATTTTCCTTACCTCGATATCCATGTGCTTCATAAGGCAAGTAAACAAAACGAACGGTACCACCATGTCCTTTAATAGCAGCATACAAACGTTCACTATTGATGGGATAAGTACCTGTATTATCATCCATTTCACCGTGGGTCAACAGAATTGGTGTTTTGATTTTATCGGCATACATAAAGGGACTCATTCCTAAATAAAGATCTGGCGCTTGCCATAAAGTACGCTCTTCATTTTGAAAACCAAAAGGTGTAAGCGTTCTGTTATAAGCTCCACTTCTCGCTATACCAGCTTTGAACAAACCAGTTGTATGTGCCAACAAGTTGGCCGTCATGAACGCACCATAGCTGTGTCCACCAATAGCAAATTTATTTCTATCACTCACACCCATCTCAACAAGCTTATCAATGGCTGCTGTTGCATTTAATTTCAACTGATTGACAAAATCATCGTTGGGCTTTTTGTCCTGCGATGTTGCAACAATCGGCATCTCAGCATTATCAAGGATTGCATATCCTTGTGTAACATAAAATATAGGAGAGCCCCAACTCAACATTGTAAACTTATGTTGGTTACCTCTGATCTGACTGGCATCCGCTGCATTGGTAAACTCTCTTGGATAAGCCCAGAGTAAGGTTGGCAAAGGACCATCCTTCTCTTTGTTATAACCCTTTGGCAAATAAAGATCACCTGTCAAATCAACACCATCACTTCGCTTATACTTTATCTTTTGTTTTGTTACGCCAACCATCGAAGCATAGGGATTTGCAAATGAGGTGATAGCGACAGAAGTATTTTCTTTTAATGACTTTAAATGATAGTTGGGAAACTCAACTTCAGTTTCTCTTCTTGTAACCACTAATAATTTATCAGCATCCAACACATCAGCAACATATTCGAAACAATCTTCATTGCTTCTCCAAATAATCGTATTGACTTTGGTTTGAAGATTGAAAGTAGATAGAAATGGTAAGTCACCTTTAGGTGAAGAACCTGTTGTGTTGTTCATTAACACTGCTTGTCCATTATCTACTAAAGCAATCACCTCTCTTCCGAATTTATTTTTTCTAGTAACAGGATTACCCAGATTGTTATATTGATCGGTAAGACTTCTTTCAATCAAGGTTTCCAAATTGTTTTGAGCCTGATTGTATTTACTGATGGTATACAACTGTTTTGATCGAAGTACTTCGGTCACTAATGCTACCTGTTCATTTCCCCAAGCCACGTTAGAAAATCTTCCTTTCATTTTGAACAACTCTTTTGACTCACCAGCAAAAGGAGCACTCAAGGCATATACTGCGTCATGAAAAGGGACTTGCTTCTTCATCAAGCCACTATCCAATGGCATGGCATAAACTAAAGTTGATGGTTCGTCATCTTTCCA
>JBEASE010000133.1:0-2947 GCA_041162625.1 Bacteroidota bacterium
AAGGTTTTCAAAGGAAAAATCAAAATCTGGCAATAATGGGATTGCCTGCTGAGTTAATACGGGTTCTTGAATAACTGTAGTAAATTCATAGGGTGCTGGGTCTAGCCAGGCAGGAGGACTAATGAAGCCCACCGCCGGTAATGAGGAGACATTCCCAAGGTTTAACGAGGGATGCTGATCTCCAGTCTGACTTTGTTGGCTATCAGGTGAACCACTAATCATCTGTCCGCCCTCCAGGATACCCCCGCTTTAGCGGTGGGAGGAATGGAGGGTAGGGGTCTATAATCCATAACAATAAATCTCCTGAATAAATATGGAATATTGAAAAAAAAGCTGGTTTTTGTTTTGTTTTCAGGAACCAGCCAAAACCCGACTCCTATTTCTAGGGTGATGTGAGCCTCGACAATGTTAGTGGCCGGTACTATCTCAAAGGCACTGTCTCCCAAATGACTGTTTAACCTTTGAGTTTTAGAGCTACAGACTGGCTACGCATCCGTAGGTAAGAACTTAAACACTTACCACTAACGTAGGTATTACTACCTTAGTCTGGTCAACTAGGGCTGTATTTCAAGCCCCCGCTTTAGCGGTGGGTTGTTGACTTTTTATGTCCATTGATTAAAACTAGATTTTTCCTTAACGATGGCACGATTGTGATCAGTGTTGTGGTTCCTTGACGTAATCTTCTGGTACATTGTTATACCAGTTCCAGTTTTGACTATCACTTTCAAAACCAGATGTATAGAGTCCATCCTTGATAGCAGAATCAGGCAGTTTTTTCATTGGAACACAACGATGAGAATCAGGTTTATCCTCTGATGGTCGATTAATTAATGCATTGTAATGACCATGCATCAAAATGCGGACATCTCCCGTTTTATTCTCTAGGGAGCCATGAATTGTGTTGCCATGGAAGAAGAGTACATCACCTGTTTCCATTTCACAATCTACTACTTTCAAATGTTCTAATGCTCGATTTATCTGCTTTGGATCGCAACGGACTTTATCCGAATTACCTTCGCTTATATGATCGATACGACCTAAAAGATGAGACTTCTCAATTACTTGTACACAGCCATTATCTTTTGTGTTTCTATTTACAGCTATCGAAAAACTTGCAAACAGATCAGGAAAAGGACAGCCATCGTAGTACCAACCGGGAAAACCTTGATGCCAATAGACGATTGCATCATCATAAGCTGCTTTTTGAACGATTTTAGAGTACATAAAATAACAAGATTTTCCTGTAATCGCTTCAGCGGCAGAAACCATTCTAGCAGTTTGGGTGACAATACTCACCAAACTATCATTTAAGCCTGCCCATACTGATGCACCCCAAGTCTTGCCATCATTATCAATTACCGGTTTGAAGACCTCTTTAAGTTTTGGATCAGATTGACAAACGGCACGAACTAATTCCATTTCTTCTGGATCAAAAAGTTGGCGGACAATAACATAACCATTTTCACGGTAAAAATTTAGTTCATCCTTAGTCAAAGGACGAATTGAAATTGGTTCATCAAGTTTTTTAGGTAATGCAGTTTTTGTATTATTCATGGGAGTTTGATTTAGTTAAACTAAGAAAAATATATAACATAAAGATAGCCATTTTACCAACCTTATATTTATATTTTTAGACCCGTTATAATTATTTAGTCAGAGAAAGCATAATCCAAGATTTTTTTGCGCTCTGCTTGGGAAAGTTGATAGTTTAAGCCTCCAGCTTGATTTTTGTTCATTAAATCGAGAATATCCTGTTGGTATGCTGTATCAATTTTTGCCTCTTGACAGCGTACTGGACTACCTAAACTGGCAAAGAAATTTTCAATGGCATTGATTGTCATATCCACATCGTTAGTATCAAACAAACTTTCACCTAATTTGACAATGCGATGCTTGGCACGATCGCGCATTACTTTTAACCAAGCAGGATAGATAATTGAAAGGGTAGCACCATGAGCCGTATTAAAAAGCACTGACAAATTATGGGCTAATATATGAACTCCCCAGTCTGGTGAACTACGACCATAGGTTGTCATATTATTAAGTGCATTCGTAGCTGCCCACATAATCTTAGAGCGTAAATCAAAGCTACCCATATCATTCATTAATGCTGGACCATAAACAAGTGCTTCTTGAATAATAGCAATGGTAAAACGATCAGATAAAGTTGCATCCCCCTCTCCAAACCACGCTTCGAGACAATGGCAAATAAGATCAACAATGCCATAGGCCGTATAGTTGGTTGGCACTGAGAGTGTATAACTCGGATCGAGATAGGAATGGGTTGGATACATAAAGTTATGCCTGAATCCGAGTTTTTGTTTTGTGTAAGGATTTAGGATGACTGCCGCTGGGTTCATTTCTGTCCCTGTGGCAGCCAATGTTAATATAGCCAAAATGGGAACGGCTTTTTGGGGTTCATGATTACGAGTCATGATTGTCCACGGATCACACTCATCCGCCACACAAATTGCAATAACTTTTGCCGCATCAATAACACTCCCACCACCAATCGCAACTACCATATCAACACCATTTTCCCGACCTAGTTGTGCTGCTTTAGAGACACACTCAACGGTAGGATTTGCATAAATTCCGCCACACTCCGTTATTTTGATGTTGTGTTGTTTAAGCTGATCAACTGTATCGAAGTAACTTCCATTTTTGAAAGCAGACCCACAACCATAAACCAGCAAAGCATGGCAGCCTATTTTTTCGGCGTGCTTACCTAATTCGTTTACGGAATTTTGTCCAAAATGGAGTTGTGTGGGAATATATGCGGTAAAATTGTTCATTGCTATTTGTTTTTACATTATTAAATTAAAGAGCTATTTATTACCGGTGTCAATAGACATCTCCGAAAATTCCCAAATGCTCTCTATCGCTACTTTTTGAACCTCTAGCACTCCTGTGCCTGGTTCTCCCAAAGTAACGGATTCATAGGCTT
>JBEASE010000059.1:0-9176 GCA_041162625.1 Bacteroidota bacterium
TTATTGATGACAATGCCTGAATCGTTTTTGAGTATTTCTTTCATACCTATGGCTTACAACAAATGTAAGTCATGGGTGTTGAATAATAGATTTGATAAATGTTATTAATTTTGCAATATGGAGATGAAGACTGAAATACCGGTGAAGCTGACAAAAACAGCTACTGAAGAGCTTAGAAGACTTTTTGATAACAGAGAGCAGGGAAGCAATAAAATGCTGAGGATTGGTGTAAAAGGAGGTGGTTGCTCTGGTTTTAGTTATATACTAGAAATGGACGAGCAGAATGAGCGAGATGAGATTTTTGAAATCGAGGGTATACCTTGTCTGATTGATCCTGCTCATGGTATGTATTTATATGGGATGGAAATTGATTGGAAGAGCGGGTTGGATGCAAGAGGATTTGTCTTTAATAATCCCAATGCTGCTACCACTTGCGGATGTGGTACTTCCTTCGCGGTTTAATTTTTTCAATTTATAGAAAATAAAAAAGAGGGAATTGCTTCCCTCTTTTTTTATTAAGTCGGTTTACTTTATTTTTTTCCTTTATCAGCAGAACCCAATGGTTTGCTCTTAGCGATATCAATCAATACAGGAGATGCAACGAAGATGGTAGAGTAAGTACCAGAAATTACACCCACCAACATTGCGAATGCGAAACCTCTTGTTACTTCGCCACCAAAGATGAAGAGGATCAAGATGGTTAAAAATACAGTGAGAGAAGTCATGATGGTTCTGCTCAATGTTTCATTGATTGATTTGTTGATGATTTCAGTTTTGGTTGCACCACGCATTTTTGCGCTGTATTCCCTGATCCTGTCAAATACAATAACGGTATCGTTCATAGAGAAACCAATTACAGTCAGAATCGCTGCAATAAAGTGCTGGTCAATTTCCAATGGGAAAGGAACTATACCTCTCATGAAAGAGAAGACTGCAAGTGTAACGAATACGTCGTGCAAGGTTGCTATGATTGTACCAATTGAATATCTCCAGTCGCGGAAACGCAAGAAGATGTACAAGAAGATGGCAATAACTGCTAGGATAGTAGCTTGAACTGCACCCTTTTTCAAGTCATCAGAAATAGATGGTTGAACGGTTTGTGAACTTTGCTTATAATCTTTCTTGAAATCTGCATAAGTAATATTTGCTGGTAGACTTTCTTTTAGGCCACTGAACAAAGTAGCTTCAACAGAAGAGTCAGCGCTCTTGCTTGGATTGTCCATCATGAAAGCTGTAGTGATGTTCAATGTTTTGTCGTCACCAACAGTTTTGATAATTGGAGCTTCACCAAAAGCTGATTTCAATGATTCTCTAACTTTGTTTACATCAGCTGGCGCATCAAACTTAACAGTATAGCTTCTGCCACCTTTGTATTCAACACCTTGATCGAATCCGTTGAATAGAGAACCAACGCCCAAGATCAATACTATAGTTGAAGTGACATAAGCAAACTTTCTAAATTCAATGAACTTGAAGTTTGAATTCTTAAAGATATTCTTGCTGAGGGTTGTGAAATATTTGAACTCTCTGTTCTTGCTTGTCCAGTAGTCAGTAATCAATCTTGAAATCATGATTCCGCAGAACAAGGAAAGAAGAATACCCAAAATCTGAGTAGTTGCGAATCCAAGAATCGGACCTAATCCAAAATAGAAAAGGATGATTGCTGTGATAAGCGTTGTGAAGTGAGCGTCCAGTACTGGAGCCATCGATAATTTATAACCTTCGGCTACAGCCAATTGGTAACTTCTCTTAAAGCTCAACTCATCTTTGATACGTTCAAAAATAACCACGTTTGTATCTACTGCCATACCAATGGTTAATACTAGACCCGCAATACCAGGAGCAGTCAATGTTGCACCCATTGCGCTAAGTACACCAACAGTGAACAACAAGTTCAATATAAGAGAGATGTTCGCTACCCAGCCACCAGTGTTGTAGTAAGCAACCATCAAGATGAAGATGATTAAAAATGAAATACCAAAAGATATACTTCCACCTTCGATAGCATCAGCACCGAGGGTTGGACCAACTACCTGCTCTTGTACAATTTTAGCAGGAGCGGGGAGTTTACCTGATTGTAAGATATTAGCAAGGTCTTGAGCTTCTTCAATGGTGAAGTTTCCGCTGATTTCTGAGTTACCAGTGGTAATCGGACTGATTACATTTGGTGCAGAATAAACAAGGTTGTCAAGAACAATAGCAATTGGTTTACCAACATTGTTGGTAGTCATTTCACCCCAAGTTCTTTCACCTTGCTTGGTCATCAACATTTTGATGGCAGGGCGACCTCTATCGTCAAAATCTTGAGATGCTTGCTGAACGCCATCACCTTCCAATTTTGCTTTATCAGATCCTTCAACTGTTTTCAAAGCATAAACAGCAACTACATCGCTTTTTACACCTTGTTCATTTGTTTCAGGAATACCGAAAGCAAAACGTACATTCCCAGGGAACTGGCTTCTAACATTTTCAATAGCCATGTATTCGCTGAATACTGCTGTATCACGTGTTGAAATAAAACCGAGGTTTGGAGCAAAGCTCATTCTTCCTTGTGCATCCTGTTGTGGAGGAATAGGTTGGAAGATCGAGAAGAATGATTTTGAAGCTTGTTTTGCTGTATCTTTTTTAACTGGTGCAGTCTTTACTAGTTCGCCGATGGTAGCCGACTTAGTTGTGTCAACTGTTGCTTTTGTCTCAACAGCTGCAACTTCAGCTTTGGCAGTGTCTGTGCTGCCAGCAGTACCATCATAGTAAGTGCGTAGTGCCTGTTCAGCATCTGTAAAAGGCTTGTCAAGTTCAGCTATGTTATAAAGTTCCCAGAACTGAAGATTAGCTGTTGCTTGTAAATATTTTCTTACACGCTCAGGGTCATCTTTTACTCCAGGAAGTTCAACAGTTATGATACCCTTTGTTTTGTCGAGTTGAATATTAGGTTGCGCAACACCAAATTGGTCGATACGTTTTTGTAATACATTGAAAGTATTATCGATTGCACCCTCTGCAGATGATTGAAGTTTTGCAATAACATCATTATCACTATCTTCTAACTTGATATTTTTGTTGCCTGTGCCAGCAAATAAGGTTGCCAATCGGCCATTAGGGTTCTGTGCTTTATAAGCTTCAGCAAACAAGCTGATGAAGTCTTCATCGCTGGTTACTTTTAAGCGGTTGGCTTCTTTGATTGCGTTGTTGAGGGCAGGATCTTTGGAGTTGATAGCCAAAGACTTGAGTAATCCTTCCAATTCTACTTCAAGGGTAACACTCATACCACCTTGAAGGTCAAGTCCTAAATTAAGTTCTTGTTCCTTTGCTTTTTGGTAGCTGATGGCACCAGTAACACCATAAGTAACCGTTGTTTCACGTGTACTGTCCAATAGTCTGCGATACCTTTTATTGAATTCCAAATCCTTGGTCTCTGTGTCAGCATTAGGGAAATTGGCTTTTACAAAAGCCTGTGCTTTTTCTTCCTGCTTGCTTTCATGGTTACGTACCACTAAAGTGAAGTGGAGTTGGTAAATAGAGATCAGGATCAGTGCTACCGCAAAAAAACGAACCAAACCTTTCAGTTGCATATCAAATCTTGTTTACGCTTAAAAATGAAACCCGACAGGGTCGGGGCGGGCAAAGATAGGGTTTTTTAGCCTCAAATCATATTGGAATTAGGCGCAGTTTTTTTACCTTTGCAGCAAATTTTAAGCATGAAACTTTCTTCTCGCCTCGACCTGTTTGCAGAGCCAGAAACACTCAAAATGGCAAAATTAGGCCGTGAGCTTAGGGCTAAGGGTATTGATGTGATCGATTTGTCATTGGGAGAGCCCGATTTTGACACGCCAAGTCACATCAAAGAAGCCTTGAAGAAAGCTGTAGACGACAATTACAGTCACTATACCCCAGTAGCAGGGTACCCTGATTTGAGAGAAGCAGTTTGCACCAAATTGAAGCGCGATAACAACCTGGATTACAAGCCCGAAAATATTTTGGTGTCTACCGGTGCCAAGCAGAGTTTGGCCAATGTGGTTATGGCTGTTGTAAGCAAAGGTGACGATGTGGTTATCCCAACACCATATTGGGTGACTTATTCTGAAATTGTAAAATTGGCAGAAGGTAAGGTTACCTTGGTTAGAACTTCAATTGAAAATAAATACAAGCTGACAGCTGCAGAGTTAGAAGCGGCTATCAAACCAGAAACCCGTTTGTTTATCTTCTCTTCCCCTTGTAATCCAAGCGGATCTGTTTATACCAAAGATGAATTGGCTGCTTTGGCTGAAGTTTTCAAAAAACATCCAGATGTATTTATTATCTCAGATGAGATTTATGAGTATATCAATTTTGTTGGAAAGCATGAAAGTATTGCTCAGTTCGAAGAACTTAAAGATAGAATCATCATCATCAACGGATTGAGTAAGGGTTATGCCATGACGGGATATCGTCTTGGTTATATTGCTGCACATCCTGATGTAATCAAAGCTTGCGAAAAATTACAAGGTCAGTATACCAGTGGCACAAACGCAGTAACACAACGTGGTGCTATTGAAGCGCTTACTGGAGACTTAAGACCTTCAGTTGAAATGAATAAAGAGTTTGGTCGCAGGAGGGAAAGAATGTTGCAACTCATCAAATCTATCCCTGGAATTCAAATTGCTGAACCAGATGGAGCATTCTATGTGTTTCCAGTGGTGACGGCTTATTTCGGGAAAAAGAATGGCGAAGAAGTAATTAAGGATGCAGATGATTTGTGCATGTATCTTCTCAATACAGCTCACGTATCAACTGTAACTGGTAGAGCATTTGGTGAACCTACATGTATCCGAATTTCTTTTGCCAATAGCATGGAAAAGATTGAAGATGCAATGGGTAGAATCAGTGCTGCTCTTGCGAAGCTAGCGTAGTTAAACTCTACCATGCAATTCCATAGTCTTCTCCATGGTTGCTCGATCCTCCCCAGAGTGATCCATGTTTCCAATCAAACCATATCGCATTGATGGGTCCAGATGTTCTATCATCAAAACTCATCTTATAGCCCATTGCCTGTAAGGCAGTCCGGATGGATGCTGGTGTGCTATCATGCAATAAAATGTTACCTGCTCTAGGTTTTCTATCGTCTACTTTGGTGCCGCCTAAGGAAAGCCACAACTGATTGGAATTGATGTTTGCTGCTTCTGATGCACGTTGCACAGTCATATCAAACTCAACCATGTTGAGGAAAAACTGAAGCAGGTTTTGGTCTTGTGTATCACCACCCTGAACAGCAAATGACAGGAATGGTTTTCCGTCTTTCATTGCAAAACTTGGTGTAAGGGTTACGCGTGGTCTTTTTCCTGGCGCAACAACATTAAATGGATTGAGTGCTGAATCCAAAACAAAACTTTGCATACGCTGACTCATTCCCACACCCGTCTTACCAGCAATACAAGCTGGGATCCAACCGCCACTTGGTGTAATAGAAACGATCCATCCTTCTTTGTCGGCTGCCTCAACTGATGTAGTTCCTCTCCAAAGTCGGTCTTGGTAATCTTTATCTAACATGGCAATGCTTCCGGTATCATGCGTTGGAGCAAAATTTCTTGCTGCACTATCAAATTGTGTGAAGCCTCTTGATGCTAGTAAGGTTGCATATGGATTTGTTTTGCCTTCGAATGGGTAGGGGTCACCAGGACCAATATTGCCATCGTTCATGGATGGGTTGATTTGACTTGCTCTGAGTTTTGCATATTCTTTGCTCAGTAAACCTTTCATGGGTATTTGAGTAGAAAAATAAGGATCACCATAATAGAAATCACGATCTGCAAAAGCCATGCTCATGGCTTGGTAAACAGTATGTATATATTTAGTACTGTTGTACCCCATTCCTTTCAAATCAAAATTTTCTAGGATGTTCAATGCTTGCAACATTGCTGGTCCCTGTGTCCATGGTTGTAATTTGTAAACATCAATTCCTTTGTAATTGATTTTAGTCGGCTCTTCCTCCAATGGTTTCCATTTAGCAAGATCAGCTTTGGTAATCAATCCACCTTGTTCTTGTGCACCCCTTACAAATTCATCTGCGATATCACCTTTATAGAACCTGTCGTATGCCGCCATGATGGCTGCTTTTCTGGTTGCTCCTTTTTTTAAAGCAGCTTGTTCTGCTTCAACCATTTTGGTGAGGGTAGCAAGCAAATCTTTTTGAACGAAAATTTCTCCTGCCTCTGGTGCTTCTCTTTTTTCTCCTAAATGCGGAAGGAAAACAGCTTTACTATAAGGCCATTCTTTGATACGTTGTTTAGCGCGTTCAATGCTATTGGCAGTTTGTGCATCGATGGGATAACCAGCTGCCATTTGCATAGCAGGTTTCAATACTTCTTTCAAGCTCAAGGTTCCGTATTCGGCCAACATGTGACAAATGCCACCTGGTGTACCTGGGGTAGTTGCAGCAAGCGGACCGAATTCTGGAGGAAAATTGTATCCTTTGCTTTTGAAGAATTCAGGAGTAGCGCCAGAAGGAGCAACACCCATGGCATTGATGGCAATTACTTTTTTTGTTTTAGGATTGTAAATCAATGCTTGTGTTTCACCACCCCAACTCAACACATCCCACATGGTACATGTAGCAGCCAACATCGCACAGGCTGCATCAACTGCATTTCCACCTTTATTAAAAATAGTGGCTCCAGCTGTTGCTGCAAGTGGTTTACCTGTAATGGCCATCCATTCTTTACCGTGTAAAGGTGGCTTTTGTGTTTGTTGTGCTTGTGTAGTTGCTAATCCTAATTGGATGAGTGTAAGCGATAAAACAAATGCTTTTTTAAACAACATATTTCAATCCTTTTATAATGCTCTATTTATCTTCTTATTGTCCTTTGTAGATTTTTCCTTTCTTCATGATCAAATCTACTTTTTGCAGTAGACTGATATATTTAAGTGCATCTCCTTTAACAGCAATAATGTCAGCTTGTTTACCTGCGGTGATGGTTCCTACTTTTTTATCTACGCCCATGAACACAGAAGGCCAGTAAGTTGCAGATTTAATGGCTTGTATTGGATCTACACCAAATACCCTAACCCAGACATCCAATTCATTCCAAGTACTTTGAGAATGGAATTTCATTGGAATACCGCTGTCGGTGCCAATCAACATCACTACACCTGCTTTTTGCAATTGTCTAAACTTGGTTTCTAATGTTGGTTTACGAATAGGAGTTAGTTGAAAATAGCTCAAGGTTCCTGGATACTTTAATGATTCTTTGATGTCTTTGATGACTGAATCTGGTAAACCCAGATGCCATGATGGGTCATCTAATTTTTCAGGATTGTCGCGCACATCTTCATAATTATACAAACCTTCAATTGTTGGTGTCCAGAACAATGGGCCCTTACTCATATTGGCAGTTCTTTCAGCAAGTGCTTTCATGATATCATCTGGATAAGCAGGAGAGGAGGATAATCCAGTATGTTCGAAATTATCTACACCTGCTTGAAGTCCAATTCTGATTTCATCCGGACGATGAGAGTGACCAACAACTTTGAGGTTATTTTTATGTGCTTCATCTACGATTGCAAAAACTTCCTCTTTAGTCATTTCGTCTTGGTCGATGAGTTTTATACAATCAACACCAGCCTTTGCTAATTTTTGTACTTTTTCTCTAGCATCTTTCTCGCCATACACCCCCCATCTGAATTGTTCTGTACCAGGGTAGGGACGATGTTGAAGAAACGGTCCGCTTACATACATTGTAGCACCTGGGATTTCTCCTCTATTGATGGCATCTCTAACTGCTATACTTTCTTCCAATGGTCCACCTAAATCTCTAGCACTCGTTACACCAGCCATCAAGAGCTGATGAGCCGATGCAGGCATGATAATTTTTTGAAACAATGGAGGATATTTTTTATCCCAATAAGGATAGTCGGAATGTCCGTTGATCATCATGTGTACGTGCATGTCCCACAAACCTGGCATAACGGTCATGCCTTCAGTCGATATGATTTGCGTTCCTTTTGGAATATCCACTTCGCCTACTCTGCCAACTTTCTCAATCGTCTCTCCATTGATGATGACAACGGAGTTTAAAATTGGTTTTCCACCATAGCCATCTACTAAGGTGCCACCGACTAAAGCTTTACGTTGCGCGAATGAGATGGAAATAATCAAAAAAAGTAAAAGCGATAAGATGATTCTTTTCATGATGAAAGTATATTACTGGTAATAATTATCAGTTGGATGATTTTTTGAATGCAAGTATGTTGTCAGAAATAGAAAAGTTTTAATATTTAAAGACTTTTCCTCCGGCCATCACCTCTTGTGTCTTTTCATCAAAAGTGACTTTTTCTCCTGTTTTGGCAGCAGCATTGGTCATAATGGTGGCAATAGAATGAGTATAGCCTGCTTCAACAGGTGCATTGGTTTGTTTTCTGCTTCTAACACATTCCATCCAATTTCTCATATGAGCTGATGTGAGTGGATCACTTCCAGTATTGGCAGCACTTTCAACTTTCACTGCTTTTTCCGTGAGGTTGATTTCAGGTAGTAAATTGGGTTTCATTTTCATTGCCTTTGCAAAGTTTTCGGTGAGTCCGCCTCTTGGTGAAACTTTATTAGTAATGAGGTTTATTTCACCACCGTTACTGTAATACATTTCACTTGGGTTTTCATCACCATTGTGCATGCGCGACATGAACACCACTTGAAATCCTTTGCTTAAATCATTTGATGGTCCATAATCAAATACTGCAGTTGTAGTATCCCAATTTTTACGACCATCTTTCCATTTATATACACCTCCATTGGCTACCACACTTCTAGGATGGGAGAGTCCGGAAAACCAATGCACTGTATCTATTTGATGACTCATCCATTGTCCGGGCATTCCAGAAGAATACGGCCAGAATAATCTGTATTCAAGGTATTTTCTTGGGTCGAAGTTTTCATAAGGCCTGTTCATGATAAACCTTTTCCAGTCGAGGTCTTCTTCTTTGCACTTGGCGACTAAATCCGGTCTTCTCCATCTGCCGGGCTGGTTCACATTCCAAGTAAGTTCAACCATTGTTATGTCTCCAAAAGCTCCTGACTGAATATAGTTTGCAGCTGCATGATAGTTAACACCTGATCTTCTTTGAGAACCTACTTGGATAATTCTATCTGAAGCTTTAGCTGCTTTAAGTGCAGCTCTATTGTCTTCCATGGTTTCAGCAAAAGG
>JBEASE010000060.1:0-9161 GCA_041162625.1 Bacteroidota bacterium
TGATAGTAGACAGTATTTTTTTCAAGAGAAAAAACTGGAGGTCTACCTGGCATGCATTGTGAAGCTGAATCGAGTGCAAATGGTCTGATGGTTTTCCAATGTGGTTCCAGACCAGTTGCATACATAGGCGGTGTAGGAACCCATCTTCCAACAGAATCATTAATTGCGAAACGAGGTGCGCCACGAGTTTTAGCATAATTATCCCCTTTGCTCCAAACTAGAATTGCTTTAGCAATTGAATCAGAAAAAGAAACCGTATTCTTTACAATACCATTGGGTACACCAAGGCTATCTGCCATATTTAACAAACGATCATAATAGCTCATCATACTTCCTTCAGGAAAAGTAACAGCGTTACCAACCTTCACAAATGCAAGCAATGATGCAAGTGGATAATCAATGACTGTTCCCGGTTTGACGGTCGGCATAACGGGCATATGCTGAATGCGACCTGCCAATGATGTCAAGGAACTATCTCCAGCAACAATACACTCATAAGCAGCAATATTGGCATAGGCATAATTACGAGCAGCAATCATTGGAGGGAAATTGTTCTCCAAAACGATATCGTTCAGTTTTTTTACTGTTTTGTTATAGATGACAGGATCTGTAAACTTGGTAGTATAATTTTCATGATTTCCACTACAAGAAAAGATTACAAGGCATATAAATGCCGAAACAATAAGACGCATAAATAAAAATTTAGGTATAAAGAAATACAAATCGACGCTAGGCTACTGATGCTGGCGGTCGTTCTATACCCAAAAGAAAAGGTGATAATTCCCTTGCAAAATATTGTGATGAATTCAAGGGGCTAATTAATTTACCAAAAGCGATATCAAAACATGCATCTGGCTCAGTGCAATCAAAGGATAGCTGCTTGACTATTTTTACTGGAGTCAGAGGTGACTCTTTTTTACTATCCTGCTTATCAAGATCATTGACCAATGCAAAGAAAGTTTCTCTTGCATTGTACAACCTATTTTTCTCTACGTTAGGTAAACACAAAAACGACATGCTATCGTTTACCAATTTCCTTTTTACATAATTATAATGAACACCATCAACAATCACCTCTCCATCATAACGCTCGTATGTATCCCAGTTTTGCATGTAGGGAAGTTCAATTGGAACTTTAATCTCAATAAGATCATTTTCATTGTATGCTTGTTCATCGATAGCGGCTACAAATGCTCTATCCGCCTTATGGTCTAACTGATTAAATAATAGTTGATAGCCCCCTAATCCAAAGAGGTGAGCCGACAAAAAAACTAATGCTATCAACTTGCGCATACCATTCAAAGATAATGGTTTTAATAAAATATAACTTTAGCCTGCTGCAATCATGCTGATTTCTACGTTCACATTTTTGGGTAGCCCTTTTACAGCCACAGTCTCCCTGGCAGGATGATTTCCTTCAAAATATTGCGCATATACTTGATTAACAACGCCAAAATGAACCATATCAGAGAGGAAAATTGTCGTTTTGACAACTGCATCAAATGAAAGTCCAGCTTCTGATAAGATAGCGCTAAGGTTTTTCATGACCTGATGTGTCTCCTCCTCAATTGTTGTAGCATCTATATTGCCCGTTTGGGGATCGATGGCAATTTGTCCGGATACAAACAAAAAACCATTGGCTTTAACCGACTGATTATAAGGACCAATAGGCGCAGGAGCAGCTGTAGTATTGATGATTTGCTTGTTCATTGCAATTAATTTTAGAGGACGAAGATAATTGGTTTCTATCAACCTATTTTTGCAAATCACTAGATACCAATGAGCAAAATGCATAGCCAACCCATTCTGTTAATCAATACCGCTTTACAAGAAGCCAGTGTTGGCATTGCTATCGATGGTAAGCTAATTGCGCAAATTGGAAATTCAATACAAAAAGACCATGCCGCTTTTTTACATCCTGCTATTGAAGCTATTTGCAAAAACAATAATATTACATTAAAGGACTTAAAGGCTATTTCGGTTATTAATGGTCCTGGTTCATACACCGGACTAAGAGTTGGTCTCTCAGCAGCAAAGGGATTCTGTTACGCTAATCAACTACCATTAATTTGTATCAACACATTGGAATGGATGGCCTTTGGAAATCATGAGCAAGCATCAGATTTGATCATTCCTATGATCGATGCAAGACGAATGGAAGTCTTTACGGCTGTGTATTCCAAGCAAATGCATCTTGTTGTACCTCCAAGCAATTTGATATTGAACGCCAACAGCTATGCTGAACAGCTAAACAATCACCAAGTATTATTTATAGGTGATGGGGCATCAAAGTGGGAGAAAGTTTGCAAGCATAAAAATGCAAAATTTGGAACAGCATTTCACAATGAAACTCATCATGCTACTTTAGCTGAAAAGTATTTTAAAGACCAATCTTTTGCTTCGTTGTTTGACGCAATACCCAACTACACCAAGGAATTTCACAGCACACAGAAGGGATAAAACCAACTTTATAACACATTATATTTAGTTTTATGTTTCCGCATATTTTTGGTAAATTGTTTTATACGCTATATTCGTAGAGCATTTAAAACCTATCTAACACACCACCTATGCCTGATTTATTAAAAGGAGATCAATTTGGTCAGTCCAATTTTTTAATTAAACCAAATCAATTGCCTACAAAAGCACCATCCTTAGATTACCTCACTATTAAAAAAGCTTCTCTTGTTTTTAGAGCAATCAACCATAAACTCAGACAAGAAATGATTAAGTTGATAGACAAGAGAGGACAAGCCACAGTTACTGAAATTTTTGTCGACTTAAGACTTGAACAATCAGTAGCGAGTCAGCATTTAGCCATTCTAAGAAGAGCAGGTATTGTATTAACAGAAAGGGAAGGAAAATATATGTTCTACAAATTGAACATAGATCGTCTTGGAATGATCAATCAAATGGTCACAGATCTTCTTAAATAGATTTAAAAGTATTTTAGAAATTAAGCTTGCCCAAAACCTGATGTGCATACTCAGGTTTATAAGTATGTTTCCATCTTCTATGGCTCCATAAATAGTTTGCAGGGCGCTCCTTGGTTTTATCTTCAATATATTTGATGTAACGTAGTGTTAATTCCCCTGGAGTCAATTCAGCTGGATTATCGGTAAATTTTTCAACACTAAAACTATATAAGCCTCTTTTCACTTTGTAGAAGTTGGCAAATAAAACAGCTGTATCTCTTTGTCGCGCTGCATTTTCAGGACCCATCACAAATGGAGCAGGTTTGCCAAAAAAGTTAACCCACCATGCTTTGGCAGGATTACCAGGATTTTGATCGGCTACCAATGCCAAAACATATTGTTTATCATCGTGTAGAAGGAAATTGTTCTTAAAGTCATTCGCGGGTATGAGCACTGTCCCGTTTCTAGATCTAATTTTTTTAAATAACTCATTAAAAAACTTATTGGTGATGGGCTGATAAACACCAAGGAAAGGCAACTTCATTTCTCTGGCTACACCCAAGTTTACAATCTCCCAGCTGAAATTGTGCATGGCATGAATCTGAATGTTTTTTGTTGTTCCTTCAATAGCTTGTAACATTTGTGGGTCAGCAACAAACATTTTATCAATCAAACGATTATCCGCACTAATCAATTTGATAGACTCCATCATTGCATCACAAAAATTCAAATAGAATTCTTTTGCAATAGCTATTCTTTCTTTTTGAGTTTTTTCTGGAAAAGCAATTAACAAATTAGACAATACAATTTGTTTACGGTAACCAATACCAGAAAAGGCAACATAAGCCAAGAGGTTACTCCATACATAAAGTAAACGCATGGGCAACAATGAAATCCCATAGAGCAAAAAATACAAAAGCCTTTCAGTTATGCGCATGTGAGTAGCTCCTATCAATTAATGGTTGTGACTGCCATCGCAGAATGGAGGGGTCTTTGTTTTTTTACACTGACAAAGCCATACTTCTTTTTCTTCTTCAAAGGTCACTTTAAGACTAGCATATGGGTTGCCTTCGATTTTCTTGTGTTTCCCATCACAAAATGGCTGCTTCTCACTCAATCCACAAGTACACCATGCATAAGTCTTACCCGCTTCTACTTTAACGCAACATGGTTCTGCTTTAGCAACAATTGGAAAACCTTCGTTTGGAATCATCTCACTCATCGTATTAAATTTTAATGTTGAATATTTTTTTCTATCAAATTCTTTAATAAATCAACCCCTTCTCCGGTTGAGGCGACTGTATTTACAACAACATCTTGTTGGTGCACTTGGTTCTTTAACTGCATGGTAAAAATATCAGCACCAGGTCTATCAGATTTATTCACCACAAACAAATCCGCCGCTTCCATCAAACCAGCTTTCATCAATTGTATTTCATCGCCCGACTCCGGAACCATCACCAAAATGGTTAAATCTGCAAGGCGAGCAACTTCTACTTCAGATTGACCAACACCTACTGTCTCTATAATTACCCAATCGAAACCACAATGTCTCAGAAAATCAGTTATTTCCTTGGCATATGGATGTAGTCCGCCTAATGAACCCCTACTAGAAAGTGAACGTATATAAACCAAAGGCTCGTTGTACCACCTTCCCATTCTTATACGATCTCCTAACAATGCTCCTTCGTGAAAAGGAGAAGAAGGATCAACACATACCACAGCCACTCTTTTACCTTCCTTAACCAACTGCTCAACCAATGCATCAACCAGAGTACTTTTACCTGCACCAGGTGGACCAGTGATGCCAACCAAAGCAGCTGATTTCCCTTTAAAATCTTCTAATAAAGCTGTATAACCGGGTGTTTTATTTTCAATCCATGATATACACCTGGCAATACTTTTTTTATCACCTTGTTGCGCCTGATGTATAATTGATTTATTCATTGAGAAGTTAAAATTATTGCATTATCATGATAAATAAAATCAAGCTTTAGCCAACTTTATCTGACCTTTGCACAAAGCAAGTAACATGAAAACCCTTTGCCTGGATTTTGGAAATACCCGAATGAAGGCTGCCATTTTCGAAAATGGTCATCTTACACACACATTCGTATTGAATAGTGATGGCATACAACAAATTGAAAGTATAATAAAGGATCATCAACCAGAAAAATCAATATTATCCTCTGTCATTCATCACGATAGTGCAATTAATGATTTGTTGCAATCTAAAACAAGCTTCCACCTTCTCAACCACCTGACAAAACTGAATTTTACTGTCCCGGTAGGTAAACCAGAAACCGTTGGAGCCGACCGCCTTGCATTATCCGCAGCAGTCGTACATTTCTATCCAGGCAAAAACAACCTGGTGGTAGGTTTGGGAAGTTGCATTACGTATAATTTCATCAACAAATACAACCAATTCTTGGGTGGGAGCATATCACCCGGACTCGAAATGAGGTTCAAGGCCATGCATGAACAAACCGCCTTGCTGCCACTAATTGAAAAAGATTGGAACTTTCCATTGATTGGCTATGACACCAAAACCAATCTACTTAGTGGAGTAATCATGGGCATGGCCAAAGAAATTGAAGGAATTGTAGAAGAATATGAGAAAAAATACAGCAACTTTAACGTGGTTTTAACCGGGGGCGATTGCACCTATTTTGAAAGGCTCTTAAAAAAGAAGATATTTGCAGACCCCAATTTATTATACAAAGGATTGTATGCGATCAGTGAGACCAACAGCTAATGCTTTCTTTTTCATTTCCTTATCTGCATTCCTCCTATTGGGTGTACATAAGATTCAGGCACAAGAGAACTCTCCCTATTCCCGCTATGGCTTAGGTGATTTAATTCCCCAGCAAAACATCCTCAACAGAGCGATGGGTGGAATCAGTACTGCTTATGCAGACTACTCTACTGTAAATTTTGCCAACCCTGCCTCATATGCTGAATTGAAAATTACTTCTTTTGATATTGGACTTGATTATAATTCAAGAACGCTCAAGGCCTTGAATCCACCTAGAAGTTTTAAATCTGCTTACCTCATCCCCTCTTATTTTCAATTGGGACTCCCACTATCAAAGTCGAAGAATTGGGGCATGAACCTTGGATTGAGACCTATTTCAAGGATCAATTATGATATTAGGGTTGATAAAAGACTAGAAGGGATTGACAGTGCTAGATATACTTATCAAGGCAATGGCGGAACCTATCAGGCTTTCACAGGATTGGGATATGGCAACAAACATTTCAATATTGGATTCAATGTTGGTTATATGTTTGGCACAAAAGAATATGCAAGCCGAATTAATTTCCTTAATGATACCATCCCCTACAAGTCATCTAACTCAGCAGACTCTACAAGATTTGGTGGTATATTTTTCAACGTAGGATTTCAATACAAAATCCAGCTTTCAGAAAAAGTTACCATGCGTTTAGGTGCTCATGGTAATCTTCAAACTGCTATGAAAGCAACTAGAAATCTTACACGACAGACGGTTGAATACAGCTCAAATACTGGATTAGTGGAAATTGATAGTGTTTATTCGGGTCAGGACGAAAAAGGTACCATTATACATCCATCATCATGGGGAGCCGGTTTTGTAATCCATCATGAAACAAAATGGCTAATTGGTGGTGAAATAAATTTCGGAAGATGGTCGGATTACCGCTACTATGGCGCTCCTGATAATTTAGTTAACAACTGGACAGCCAGATTAGGTGCGCAAATTTTACCCAACTACAAATCTGATAACTATTTCAGCAGGATCGCTTATAGAGTAGGCACATCATTTGGACCTGACAATATAAAATTGAACAAAACCATCCCTCAATATAGCTTCACTTTTGGTGCAGGTCTCCCTGTGAGACGCAGTGTCTACAACAACCAATACACTACCATCAATACAGCATTTGAAATTGGCTTCAGAGGTAACCGCCAAAATGATATCAGAGAAAGCTTGTTTAGGGTTTCGCTCGGACTCAACTTAAGTGACATCTGGTTCAATAAGCCTAAATACCAATAAACTCATACCAGTGCTAAGGACGACTTTCATTTTTTTACTTTCTGCAGCAATGCTCGGATGTGAAAACGATGAAGCAAAAGTAAACGCCATTTTCACCAAAAAGCTAGGTGTTGATGAAGCCACCAACATTGAAAGTTATATGAGTCAAGGTGGAAGAATGAAAGCAAAGCTTACCGCCCCAAAAATGCTTCGTTACCAAGATACCAGCTCTAGAATAGAATTACCAAATACATTGCATGTGGATTTTTACGACTCTTCATTGATCATAGAAAATAGATTAGACGCTAAGTCTGCAATGTATTATGAAACCAGAAAATTTGTTTATCTCAAAGACGATATTAAGGTATACAATATCAAAGGAGACACCCTTTTTTGCAAAGAACTTACATGGGACCAAAACTCGGAGAGATTTTACACCGATAAACCAGTAAGAATTAATACACCAGATATTATTATGTATGGCGAGGGCCTCTCTGCTCCTCAAGATTTCAAAACCTTTGAAATCTATAAAGTGACCAACAGCGTTATTCGCGTTCAGCAATAATTTATAAGAAGAGATCCGTATACAAGGTTGCACCTGGAACTACTGAATAACCTGATAAATCAGTTACACCCTCTTCCGACAACACATCTTCATCCAAATACAAATTACCTGTGCAAGTTGATGATGGTCGTTTTAATATAGCGTAAGCCGCATCTGCTATAATCTCTGGTGTGCGACTCATATTGATCAGCATTTGTCCGCCTAACAAATTCATCACAGCTGCAGTAGCGATGGTAGTCCTTGGCCACAAAGCATTAGCTGCAATCCGCATAGGCTTCAACTCTTCTGCCAAGCCGATAGCCATCATGCTCATGTTATATTTACTCATGGTATAAGCCAAATGATTGCCCAACCATTTAGGATTCATGTTGATGGGCGGAGACAAATTTAAAATGTGCGGATTAGCTCCTTTTTTCAAATGTGGTATACAATGTTTAGAAACCAAAAATGTTCCTCTTACATTGATATCATGCATCAAATCAAAACGCTTTGTCTCAGTGGCTTCAGTCGTGGTTAGTGAAATAGCAGAAGCATTGTTAATAAGTATATCAATACCACCAAAACGTTCAACTGTTTTATTAACCGCATCTATAATCTGGTCTTCATTACGAATATCACAAACTACTGCAAGTGCTTTACCGCCTGCTGCTTCAATTTCTGCAGCTGCAGAATAGATGGTTCCGCCAAGCTTAGGATTTTCTTCGACCGACTTTGCAGCAACAACTATATTGGCACCATCTTTTGCAAGTTTCAAGGCAATTGCCTTTCCTATTCCTCTACTCGCACCTGTTATGAAGACTGTTTTACCTTTAAACATACTATATGATTTATACTTTGTTATTTAATAGTGCTAATATCATCTAATGCATAAACACCACGGCCATAAGTAGCTATGACGAGATTTCTGTCACGTGGATGAATAAATAAATCTTGTACAGAGACTGTCGCTGGAAGATTAGCCTGAAGCGACTTCCACGATTTACCGGCATCAGTACTTACATAGATTCCCATATCTGTTCCACAATACAAAACATTTGGATGCTTATCATCTTCTCTGATTACATTCACCGGCGAAGCAGGTAAGTTGGATGCAATATTTCTCCATGTAGTTCCATTATCATCAGACACATAAACATATGGCTTATCGTCATCTTCTCTCCTGTTGCTCAGCGTCAAGTATACTCTGTTTTCTTTTAGTGCAGAAGCAACCAAGCGAGATGCATGTGCATTTTGTGGAATACCTTTCATGATCGAAATGAATTCTCTTCCTTCTGACATTCTAACCCAAACCCGTCCATCATCTGTACCCACATACAGTAATCCCTTTTTCAAAGGCGACTCATCAATTGCTGTTATCGCTTGGTGGTTGATGGCATAAGGAGTCCTACCCATGCGCTCTTTGTTATTGTAAGTCAAATCACCACTGATGCGCTTCCATGAATTTCCACCATCTTTCGACTCAAACAAATATTGAAAACCATGATAGATGGTCTTGTTATCATGTGGTGACAACATGGTGTAAGCTAACCATTCACCTCTGTGCACTTCTTCATCTGCTGCTTTTGTTGGAAAAATATCTTTTGTCCTGATTGAATCTGGATGAGGCTTCTTCCCCCATGGAGTCTTCGGCATTCTCAAATCACTTTTCATCAACCTGCCATAAAATGA
>JBEASE010000060.1:9178-16125 GCA_041162625.1 Bacteroidota bacterium
CATAACACCTTCAGGCTTTTTACCAAAGGTGTTTTTTATACTACCCATATAACTTCCTTCATCCTGGACAGAACCCACTACATTATATGGCTGCTTCATGTCATAGGTAATATTATAAAACTGTGTAGTAGGAATCTTCCTAAAGAAGTTTTTCCATTTGGCACCTCCATTATATGAAAGTATCACACCACCATCATTTCCATTGATGATATAGTCGCTGTTTGTAGGGTCAATCCACAAAGCATGATTATCACCATGCATTTGCTCGCTGTCTTTGTCAGTCCCACGCATAATTTGAAAAGTCTTTGCACCATCAGTAGATTTTGCCAAAGGAACACCCATGATGTATACTACATTCTCATTATTCGGATCAACACGAATTTGTCCGAATACCCACCCATAGGTCCCTGCAAATCTTTCTAGTTTTTCATCCTCTGTGCTCACCTTCCTCCAGCTTTCACCTTTATCATCACTTCTGTATACCTGCACACCAAAAGGAATCACCTGGATGGGTCTTCCATAAGGATCCAACTCTCCTTCTTTTGGCTCACGCTTTGGTGTGTGGTTATCTACATAAGCATAAACTACATTAGGATTGCTTTTCGAAAAAGACAAACCAATTCTTCCTGTATATTTTGTTTCTGGCAAACCAGTCGTCAGTTTTTTCCAATTTGCACCACCATCTGTTGTCTTGTATATATAGTCTCCGTCTTCAGGAACAGGATCACTCCATCTTCTTCTGATGCGGTTCCATGTAGATACAATCAACAAATCAGGGTTGGTAGGATCCATCACCATATCAATAGCACCAGTCTTCACATCATTACCTAAGATTTTTTTCCAGGTTGCACCTCCATCAGTTGTTTTAAATAATCCCCTGTCCTTGTTGTAACTCCATTCATTACCACCAGCTGCTACATAAGCCACATTTGGGTTTTTGGGATGTATCAAAATACGAGCGATAGTCCCGGTGTTGATCAAGCCAATCGACTTCCAAGTTTTACCTCCATCTGTCGATTTGTAGGCACCCATGCCAGGGAGAGAAGCTCTGAAAATATTGGCTTCCCCAGTCCCAAGATAAATGATATCAGGATTGGATGGCGCTAAGGCAAATGCACCAATTGATAGTGTTCCAAGTTGGTCGGTTAATGGCATCCAGTTTTCGCCAGCATCTGTTGTTTTCCAAAATCCGCCTGTTGCAAAAGAGGCGAAGATTACATTCTTATTTCCGGGTAAACCAGCTACTTCCGTTACACGGCCGCTGATTAAATCGGGACCTACATTTCTCCATTGCATTTTTTTGAAGGGCGAAGCCATTTGTAAAGCTTGATGCTGCTTAAACGCCGCTACTCTGCCAGTGCCTGCATCATTAGATGCCTGCGCTAGAACAGTTGTAGTTCCTGTAAAAAGAAACAAAACGGACAATAAAAAAGAATAGGTTTTGGAGGAAAAAATCGATGGCATAGTGCGTTGTTTGGAATTTTAAAGGAAGAAAACTAGCAATTATAAATATATGAAATACATTGCAAATCTTAGAGGCTTCTATCCAATAAGTAAAAATGGAATTTAGACCTTATCGCAGTATATTGAAGATTAAATTAAACTAACATGCGGATGATTTTTTTAGTACCACTACTTGTGCTCAACATAGTTTCATTTGCACAAAAAAAGAAAACAGTCGCACCAACCAACGAACCGCTCAAAACAGAGAGCATGAAAATGATTGATGGGGGATATGATCAATACAAACAGGTTGCCCTGCAAATATGGGAGCATGCAGAATTAGGATATAAAGAAGTGAAAAGTTCTGCACTACTTCAGGAAACATTGAAGAAAGAGGGCTTTGCTGTTGAGGCAGGTGTTGCAGAGATTCCGACTGCCTTTGTTGCTACCTATGGTAGCGGCTCGCCCGTAATTGGCATCCTTGCTGAGTTTGATGCACTACCCGGACTAGCACAACAAGCTGTCCCAGAGAAAAAAGGGATTGAAGGAAAAGCAGGTGGTCATGGTTGCGGACACCATTTATTTGGTACAGCATCCGTTGCTGCAGGTATTTCCATCAAGAAATTGATTGAAGAAAAAAAACTAAAAGGAACCATCAAAGTTTTTGGTTGTCCAGCCGAAGAAGGTGGCTCAGGAAAAGTATATATGGTTAGAGCAGGTTTATTCAACGATGTAGACGTTGCGGTACACTGGCACCCTGGTGCTGAAAATGGCGTTACCATGACCAGCGCTTTGGCGAACAGCTCTGCCAAATTCAGGTTCTATGGTTTGTCAGCACATGCTGCAGGTGCCCCTGATCGCGGACGCTCTTCCCTTGACGCAGTAGAGTCTATGAACTATATGGTAAACTTGATGCGCGAACATATCCCACAAGAAACCAGAATTCACTACGTGATCACCAGCGGCGGTAAAGCGCCAAACGTGGTTCCTGATTTTGCTGAAGTATATTATTATGTCCGTCATCCTAAACGTGATCAAGTAAAGCAAATTTTTGAACGTGTTGTGACTGCTGCAAAAGCTGCAGCCATGGGGACTGAAACCAGGATGGATTATGAAATCATTGGTGGTACACACGACCTCCTACTCAATAAAACATTGGGCGAAGCCATGCAAAAGAATTTAGAAAAAGTAGGTGGCGTGAAATACACAGCTGAAGAAATTGAGTTTGCAAAAAAAATACAATCGAGTTTTACTTATAAAGCTCCTGCCATTTCACAATCAGACAGCATTGCTCCTTTAAAAATAGAAACTGATGCAGGTGGTGGATCTACAGATGTGGGCGATGTGAGTTATGCTGTTCCAACAGTCGGACTCCGTGCTGCAACTTGGGTGCCTGGAACTCCAGCACACAGCTGGCAGGCTGTTGCTTGCGGCGGAACAGAAATTGGCACCAAAGGAATGATGGTGGCTGCTAAGACAATGGCACTTACCGCTATTGATTTGTTCACTGATCCAAGTTTGATTCAAAAATCAAAAGATGAATTTTTGAAAGTCAAAGGTGACTACAAATACGAAGCGCTATTGGGCAACAGAAAGCCAGCTTTAAACTATCGCGATTAATTTCAAATAATTTAAATGTTGAACATGAAAAATATTTTTCTGGGTGCATTGCTATTGCTTAGCCTAAATGGATGGGCACAAAAAAAACAATTGACTGAGCAACAAATGTTGCGCAATGAAAGAACAGCAATCTTAACTCCTCTTCCGCAAGTTTTAGGATGGGTAAATGATGAGAGTTTTTTGATCAACAAAAAAGAACATCCGGATTCTGCTTTGAAACCGTTTTTAGTCGACTGCAAAACAGGAAAATCAACTCCCTCTAGCACTAGTCTGCTCAGCAAAAAAGAATCTGAGGTTTATAGTGTGTCCATCCGTGAAGGAGAAATTTACCTCAGCTTTCCAGGAAGATCAAGCAGAAAACTAACTTCCACCCCAGAAACTGAAATCAACCCAACACTTTCTCCCGACCAAGAATGGGTGGCTTTTACAAGAAAAAACGACCTCTATACCATTCATGTTCCTTCTGGAAAAGAATACAGACTTACCAACGATGGGACAGATTTGATTTTGAATGGTTACGCAAGCTGGGTATACTTCGAAGAAATTTTGGGAAGACCAACACGTTACAAATCATTTTGGTGGAGCCCTAATAGCAAACAACTCGTCTTCATGAGAATGGATGACACAAAGGTTCCCCTCTTCCCCATTTACAGTGAAGCAGGTCAACATGGCTACTCCGAAAACACCAGATACCCTAAAGCCGGTGATATCAATCCTACAGTAAAAATTGGATTCACATCTCCTGAAGGTGGCAATGTTACTTGGGCCAACTTCAACGATCAGGATGACCAATATTTTGGCATGCCATATTGGACCCCAGACGGTAACACTTCATTAATACAATGGATGAACCGAGGACAAGACCTACTCATCATTTATGCCGTTGACCCTTCCTCAGGAAATAAAAAAGAACTCTATAAAGAAGAACAAAAAACATGGATTGATTTAGACGACCAAGGTGGAAGAATCACTTTCCTACCCAACAAAAAAGGCTTCATCATACAAAGTGATAAAGATGGATGGGAACAATTGTATTGGCACAATATGGATGGAAGTTTAAAAAACAAAATCACTTCTGGCAATAATTGGAGCACGACTGTTCGATATATCGATAGCGTAAAAAATATCATCTACTTTACTTCTCGTGCTGAAAACTCTGTAAGAGTTGATTTATATAGAGTAGATCTTGATGGCAAAAATCAACAACGTTTGACTTTTGGCGATTATACACACAATGTTTCTCTTTCTCCAAATGGAAGTTATTTCATCAGCACTTATTCAAATACATCAACTCCAGAAAAAAGCGCTTTGATCAATAACAAGGGTAAAATGATTTTGGAGTTGGGAGATAGTAAGGGTACGGATTTCGATAATATTGAAATGGCTAAAACTGAAATCATCCGTATTCCATCAGAAGACGGAAAATATCAATTACCCATCAGAATTACTTGGCCATTGAATTTCGATTCAACTAAAAAGTATCCTGTCATGATCAATATTTATGGTGGTCCGAATGCAGGCACCGTAAGAGACGGCTGGCAGTTTAACGGACTCACACAATGGTGGGCTAAAGAAGGATTAATTCAAGTAGCTATGGACCATCGAGCCAGTGGTCATTTTGGAAAAGTAGGTATTAATTATATGCACAGAAACCTTGGTAAATGGGAATTAACCGATTGGATCACCATCGTAAAATGGTTGAGAGCAAATGGTGCTGATGCTTCAAGAGTTGGTATCGCCGGATTCAGTTATGGGGGCTATATGACGGCTATGGCACTCACCGCTGGTGCTGATTATTTTACACATGGTTTAGCTGGAGGAAGCGTAACCGATTGGAAATTATACGACTCTCACTACACAGAAAGATTCATGGATACCCCTGCTGAAAATCCTGAAGGCTATCAAGCAGGTGCTGTCATGACCTATACCGATAAATACAAAGGATTACTGAGGATTTACCATGGCACAATGGATGATAATGTGCACATGCAAAACAGTCTTCAATTGGTAAAAAAATTACAGGATTCAAAAAAGCATTTTGAATTCATGCTCTATCCTGGCGGCAGACATGGCTGGGGCGGTAACCAAAATGCACATTCAACAAATGAAAATAATATGTTCATTTACAATCACCTGTTGAAAAAAGATATACCAACCGCACTAATGAGATAATCATTATGATTTGTAAATCATAATTTTTACTATCTTGAATACAACGAAAACTGCTTACCATGACTCCCACAAGATTATTTGATTTCCTGGATTGGCAATTAGAAAATTTCCCCCAGGAAGATATGCTAGCTGCTAAAGAAAATGGTATTTGGAGAAAATACAGCACAGAAGAAATCAAACAACTGTCAGACAGCATGAGCATGGGATTGCTCAAAGCAGGAATTGGTTACCAAGATGGTAGTATTGAAGGAAGAGACAAAATAGCAGTATTAAGTAATAATCGTCCTGAATGGATTATTCTTGATTTAGCTGTTCAACAAACAGGAGCCGTATTAACGCCCATCTATCCAACCATTAGTGTAAATGAATTGGAGTTCATCTTAAATGATGCATCTATCAAATTGGTTTTTGTAAGCGATCAAGAGCTATACGATAAAGTACAATCAATCAGATCGAAAACACCAAGTGTTCAAGCTGTCTATACATTCAACCCTATTCAGCAAGCACTTCATTGGCGTGAATTGCTGCATACAGGAAATGAGCAAGAGATAGAAGCATTGAAGTTTTCTAAAGAAAGAGTCAAAGGAAGTGAATTAGCAACCATTTTATATACCTCTGGAACCACTGGATTTCCAAAGGGCGTGATGTTGAGTCATCATAATATTTTAGACAATATCATGAATGTGGAGGAACTGCTTGTACCGGTGTGCGGTGCATCCGATCGTGCTTTGAGCTTCCTACCTCTCAACCATATTTTTGAAAGGGTCATCAGCTACATCTACATTTTTAGAGGTGTTTCTATTTACTATGCAGAAAACCTAGATACCATTGGTGATAATCTGAAGGAAGTGAAACCCAACTTGTTCTCTACGGTACCAAGATTACTTGAAAAGGTGTACGAGAAAATCATGAACAAGGGAAGAGAACTTACTGGCATCAAGAAAAATTTATTCTTCTGGGCTGTAGCAGTTGGTAGCAGATATGAAGTGGATAAAAATATGGGGCTAGCCTATAATATTCAACTGGCCATTGCCAATAAACTTATTTTCTCTAAATGGCGCGAAGCATTAGGAGGAAATGTAAAAGCTATTGTGACAGGCGCTGCTGCTTGTCAGGTTAGGTTATTAAAAGTATTTACCGCAGCAAAGATTACCATCATGGAGGGATATGGACTCACAGAAACCTCACCTGTAATCAGTGTCAATCAATTTGATCCTAAAGGCAGAAGATTTGGAACGGTTGGAAAAGTGATCAAGAATGTTGAAGTGAAACTTGCAGAGGATGGAGAGATCTGCTGCAAAGGATCCAATGTGATGATGGGCTATTATAAACGACCTGACTTAACTGCTGAATGTATCGATAAAGAAGGATGGTTCCATACTGGTGATATCGGTGTTTGGGTAGAAGGGCAGTTTTTGAAGATCACCGACAGAAAGAAAGAAATTTTCAAGACCAGTGGTGGTAAATATGTAGCACCACAACCAATCGAAAATAAAATGAAAGAGTCCCCTTTCATTGAGCAAATGATTGTAGTTGGACCAGAAAGAAAATTCACAGCAGCATTGATTGTTCCTGCTTTTGCCAACCTAAAAACATGGTGCGAGAAGAATGGTATTGAAGCAACTTCAAATGATCAGATGGTTCATCATCCAAAAGTCCAAGAACATTATAAATCCATCATCGAAAAATACAACCCACAATTCAATCCGGTT
>JBEASE010000134.1:0-2869 GCA_041162625.1 Bacteroidota bacterium
TTTGTCGACTTACTCTCCATAAAACTCACCCAATTTTTCATAGAATTGTATTGATTGGCTAAAATGCGTTTATCTCCATACACCAAATACAGATTCCATGGAATTATGGTTGCAGCATCTGCCCAACCCGCTGAACCAGCTGAGTTTTGTCCCAATACATTCGGAACAACGAACGGAACACTACCATTTTGTAATTGATCCGCCTCAACATCTCTCAGCCATTTAGCAAAGAAATTATGGACATTAAAATTAAATGCAGCTGTCCTTGAAAAAGCTTGTGCATCGCCTGTCCAACCCAAACGTTCATCACGCTGCGGACAATCAGTGGGCACATCTAAAAAATTTCCTCTTTGTCCCCACTGTATATTATGCTGAAGCTGATTAACCAATGGATGAGAAGATTCAAAGTTTCCTGTCAACGGCATATCAGAATAAAGTGTAACCGCTGTAAAGTCATCAAGATTCATTGTCCCTAAATCACCTTCAATCTTGATATACCTAAATCCATAAAAAGTAAAATGAGGCTCAAAAATTTCTTCTCCATCTCCACTTAAAATATAGGAAGCAGTTGTTTTTGCAGAACGCATGTTTTCAGTATAGAAATTTCCAAACTTATCCAGCACTTCTGCATGTTGAATATTGATTCGATCTCCTTTTTTACCACTAGCCTTTAGCTTCACCCATCCAACCAAGTTTTGCCCAAAATCAATTACCCGCTCTCCTTTGGGAGTAACAATTAATTTAACAGCTTTGAATTCTTCATGTTTTTTCACCGGCTGATTATAGGTAGCAGTCAAATGTGCATAACCAGATTGCATTACCTTGACAGGCACCCATTTGGAATCATTGAAGGATGAAGTATTCCATCCTTTCTGATCTTTAGTATGGTCAATAGTTTCTCCATCATAAATTTCTGAGAGCTGAACAGCACCATAAGAAGATTTCCAACTTTCATCAGTCAACAATACTTCAGTTGAACCATCAGTAAATTGGATGTGCACTTGCATGAGTAGTCCCAGTTGCTTACCATATAAATTACCATTACCCACCCATCCCAATGTGCCTCTGAACCAGCCATTACCCACCATAGCACCTGCCACATTATTTCCAGAACTCAGCAAAGCTGTTACATCATAAACCTGGTATTGTAAACGTTTATTGTAACTTGTCCAACCAGGTGTGAGATAATCATTTCCAATTCGCTTACCATTAAGATAAGCTTCATACATGCCTTGTGCAGTTATAAAAGCGGTTGCTTGCGCAATTTTCTTATTGAGCTGAAACGATTTTCTATAATATTGAACTGGCCTGTATGCAGGATCTTCATCTACTCCAAATCCTACCCACTTTGCTTTCCAATCACTTGGCTGAAAAAATGCAGTATGAAATTTTCCAGGAGCACTCCAAGCGGAAAGCTGACCATGATTGTCCCATACTCTTACCTGCCAAGTGTATTGGGTGTTGGAAGCAAGTGGACCACCATCATAATCGACCAATACCGATGCGTCACTGCTGACTTTGCCTGTAGACCAAATAGTTTTTTTACCCTGACGAACAACAAGTTCATATGCCACCTGATGCGTTCCTGGTGTAGCGGATTCCATTATCCATGTAAACCTGGGTTTTTCTACACCCATCCCCATTGGATCTTTAAGGTTTTCACACAAGAGTTCCTGGACTTTTGTCTGAGCTTCGGCAAAACTGATTGTTAGGAACACAAACACCAAGGCAATAAAATATCTCATATCAAATGATTTGATAAAAAATTGATACTATAGAAAATAACTCTTATTTACTCAGGTAACATCACATTTGTAACAGAAAGTGCTTTACATTTTGCATTTAATTCTGCAACATCTTTACTTAACAAATCTTCCATCTCTTTTTTATAAATCAACCACTCAGAATGTAATTCAGCATACCTGGCTTTTTGTCCAGCTGTTACATATGGAACTGTTCCATTCAATTCACCATGAACAAAAATGATATTAGCACTAAGCTTGTTTACAAAATTGATGACATCATCATAAGCTTGACTTTTGGGTTGAATCAATTTCTCTTCCCAAACACTCATTTTCTTAACAATATCGTTGCCCATGCTTACTACTTCTGATTTCGAATTGTCTTGTTCAACTAATTTGACTAAATCCTTGATTTGCTTGGATAAGCCTCTCATACGTGTGACTGCTACATGGATATCGGTTACGTCCTGTTCAAGCTTTTCAAGCAGTTCGTCTTGTGCTGCGAAATCTGCAGCTGATGCATTAATCCTAGGATCAGCCTTCAACACCAAAGTTGTAGATTGCTGTGCACCATCAGCAGTTAGCGTAACGGTATAGGTACCAGGAACAATTTTTCTACCCGCATAGCTTCCCTCAATATATACATTGTCAATTGTTGGCATTCCTTGTCGGCGTAGGTTCCAAGCAAAACGATTCAAGCCTTTCTTCACAGTCAAAACAGGTTCATTCTTGAAACTGTTATTGCTGTTTGATGACTTTGGCTTGTTGCTGAAAGTTCTCACCACTTCACCATTTTGATTTTTGATCTCAATGGTAAGCGATTTTACAGAATCAGGTAATTGGTAGTACATCACTGCTCCAGTTGCAGGATTTGCTGCAGTTGTAATAGGATATTTTGATTTCTCTTCACTATTACTATCAAAAATACTGTATCCAGAAATTCTGTGTGCTGTTGGAATGGGCAATAATGATAACTGTCCAATTGCATTAGGATCAAAAGATCTTATTGGCTGGAGTTCATCCAAGACCCAGAATGATCTACCTTGGGTTGCAGCAATCAAATTATTTTGATGGACTTTCAAATCTGTGATAGGAGTTACAGGAAGATTACGTTGAAAATTCATCCA
>JBEASE010000135.1:0-2820 GCA_041162625.1 Bacteroidota bacterium
CTGAGATGGTTAGCTAATCGTTATAATATTGAAATTGTTGAGACTGAAACCAGTCCGGAATACAAAGAACAACAACAAACTGCCGATAGTCTTCATATCCTAAATCAATTTGCAGTAAAATATTTTGCTTCACAATTGGTAGATAGTGAAGAGGGTAAAGAAATAGCGCTTAGCTATTTGAAAGAAAGAGGTTTTAGCGATTCCACTATAGAAAAGTTTCAAATAGGCTATTGCCTGAACCAACGCGATGCTTTTACAAAAGCGGCATTACAACAACAATACAGTGAAGAAATTTTAAAGAAGAGTGGACTAACCATTGAAAGAGATGGTCAACTCTATGACAACTATAGAGGCAGGATTATATTCCCTATTCAAAACCAAAGTGGAAAAATCATTGGATTTGGAGCTAGGGTGATTGGAAGTTCAGATAGAGGACCCAAATACATCAATACACCTGAGAATGAGCTTTATGTTAAAAGTCGAATTCTCTATGGCTCTTATTTTGCGCGACATCCAATAGATAAATTTGATGAATGCTATTTGGTAGAAGGATATACAGATGTTACTGCCATGCACCAAGCAGGAATTGAAAACGTGGTCGCTTCTGGAGGTACTTCACTTACAATCGAACAACTTAGGTTAATCAAGAAATACACCAATAACTTGACCATCATTTACGATGGTGATAAAGCGGGTGTAAAAGCAGCTTTGAGGGGATTAGATTTGGCAATTGAAGAGGGGCTTAATGTTCAACTGGTATTGATACCAGATAATGAAGATCCGGATAGCTATGTCAAAAAAGTAGGTGCCGAAGCATTCAGGAATTTCATCAACCAATTCAAAAAAGATTTCATCCTTTTTCAACTTGAAGTCGCGTTGTCAGATGCAGGAAATGATAGCACCAAGAAAGCTGCTGTCGTTAATCAAATTGCTGAATCCATTTCAAAACTCAGCAGAGCTGAAGACTTTACCAGGCAGCAAGATTATATTAAACGATGCTCCTCTATTCTAAGGGTAGACGAACAGGGACTTACCGCACTAGTGAAAAAATTCACTATCGAAAAGCTCGGTAAAGACGAAAAAAAGTATCAAAGAGCAACGGAAGAAGTTGAGAGAAATATCCAAGAAGTAGAAAAGGAAGAACAAACACTAGATCTGCTTTTTAAAGATGAAATGAATGAGCAGGCTGTAGTGAGAGCATTGATTGAATTTGGTAATCAACCTTATGAAGATACATTAGATGTTGCCAACTATATTTTTAGTGAAATTGAAAAAGATGGATTAGAAGATCTATTCGACAATAAACTGCTTGTTTCAATAATCAATGAATACAAACATGCACAGTCGAATGGGGACAAACCTGATGAAAAATATTTCCTTTACCATGCCAATCCACAAATCGGACAAATGGCAGTCTCTTTACTGACTGAAAAACATCAGATTAGTCCAAACTGGACTAAATTTTACCAAGGGGATATTCTTGGAAGAAATGAGTTATACAAAGAAGAGGTACGTTCAAGCATGACTTACCTCAAACTAAAAAAAGTAAAACGCTTGATTGTAGAAAATCAATTTGACATTGAGAAAGAACAATCAGGAGAAGATTTAATCATCCTACTTCAAACACACAAGCATTTAAAAGAATTGGAAATGCAACTGATGAAGGATATAGGTACTGTTATTTTCAAATAATTACTGCGGATCAACATTGATCATGATATGCGCTGCTCTTAATGAAGTATCAGCTTGCATGATGGTCATTACTTGTTGAATATGTTGTCTAGCCATTGAATTTTTAGTGCCGTCACGAGGAAGTTTCAACAGTACTTCATAAATATATTTATTCCTTATCCTGTTCACAACTGGCTCCGCTGGTCCAATCAAATAATCACCAAACATAGGTAGCATTCTACTTGCAAAGAAATTTGCTGCATCAAAAGCTTTCATCTTATCCGTATGCCTAAAATAAAACTGAATCAATCTTGTATATGGCGGATAATGAAATAGTTTCCTGGATTCAATTTCTCTTGTATAAAAAGATTTATAATCGTGGTTGATTACATCTTCAATAATAGGATGTCCCGGTTTTGTAGTTTGAATAATAACAGAACCTTTCTCTCCCCTTCTTCCTGCTCTACCACTCACTTGTTCCATCAATTGATATGCTCTTTCATTAACCCTAAAATCAGTAAAGGCCAATAACCCATCAGCATCCAATATGCCCACTAAAGCAACATGATCAAAATCCAATCCTTTTACAACCATTTGGGTGCCTACCAAGATATCCATGTGACGCTGTTCAAAATTTCTGATCATTTCATCATGTGCATGTTTTCCTTTTACAGTATCTATATCCATTCTTGCTATCTGATAGGAAGGAAACAATTGAATCAATTCTTCTTCCACTTTTTCTGTCCCGAAGTTCCGCTCAATCCAATTCACACTTCCACATGCCTTACATGTTTGTTGAACAGGATAGCTCACACCACAATAGTGACATTGCAATTTATGTTGCAACTTGTGATAGGTCAAAGTAACATCACACTGATCACAATGAGGAATAAATCCGCATGTACCACATATCTTGTAAGGCGCATATCCTCTTCTATTTTGGAAAAGAATAACCTGTTTCTTAGCATTCACAACACGTTCAATTTCTTCTCTCAAACGATCAGAAATCATTTGTCGGATGACCTTATTACCTTCTACTTTTCTAGTGTCCGCAATTTCAATATTGGGTAATGCCACTCCACCATAACGCTCAAAAAGCTCTACCAGTCCGTATTTCCCAGCTACTGCTTGTGCATAGGTCTCAATGCT
>JBEASE010000136.1:0-3883 GCA_041162625.1 Bacteroidota bacterium
CAATGTTGTTGCTAAATCATGGGGTAAAGCTTTTTTAGAGAAGGGAGATGAAATCATCATTACTTCTTTAGAGCACCACGCTAATATTGTTCCCTGGCAGATGATAGCCGAAGAAAAAGGAGCAGTTTTGAAGGTGATTCCAATGGACCAAAATGGCATTTTGGATATGGATGCCTATAAGAGTCTTTTGAACAATAAGACAAAATTCGTCTCACTCATCCATGTTTCTAATGCACTAGGTGTAATCAACCCAGTTGAGGAAATGATTACCCTTGCCCGTCAGTACAATGCTAAAGTGTTGATTGATGGCGCTCAATCAAGTGTGCACTTGGATATTGACGTGGTGTTGGTGTATTGTATGGAAAAAAGAAATTACTTGAGCAGATGCCTCCGTTTTTAGGTGGTGGAGAAATGATTAAAGAAGTGACTTTTGAAAAAACCACTTATAACGAACTTCCTTTTAAGTTTGAAGCGGGCACGCCAAACATAGCGGATGTGATTGTAATAAAGCCAGCAATTGAGTTCATCAATCATTTTGGAAAAGCAAATATCCGTGAGCATGAGGACAAATTATTGAGCTATGCTACTCAAAAACTAAAAGCTATTGATGGATTGAAAATAATTGGGGATGTTGAGAAAAAAGTGAGTGTAATTTCATTTATTATTGATGGTGTGCACCCACAAGATTTAGCCATCTTGTTGGATAACCAAGGGATAGCAGTCCGGACTGGCCATCATTGCGCGCAGCCTTTGATGCAATGCTTAGGTATTGTAGGTACAACTAGAGCATCATTTGCTGCATACAATACAATTGAGGAAGTTGATGTGATGGTTCAGGCTTTAGAGAAATCATTAAAAATGCTCAGGTAGATGGAGCCGATAAAGAATATAAAAGAAATTGAGCAGGAATTGGTTGATGATTTTGCCATGTTTGAAACCTGGGAAGAGAAGTATGAATACCTGATCGACTTAGGCAAAAAATTGGCTCCCTTGAACGACGAGTTCAAAAAAGAGGAATATAAAATCAAGGGTTGTCAATCTAGTGTCTGGGTTCATTCTTTTGAAAAAGACGGCTTGATCTTTTTTGAAGGAGATAGTGATGCGCTTATAGTGAAGGGGTTGGTGAGCATGATGATTATGGTTTTCAGTGGACAAAAGCCAGACACAATTGTTGGATCCGATCTTGAGTTTTTAAATACCATTGGACTCAGTTCACATTTGGCACAGACCAGATCGAATGGATTGAGATCAATGATCAAGCAAATGAAATTAGAGGCAAGTGTGCTTGGCGGTTTACAATCGTCCAACCCACAATAAAATAAAGCGATTGAAAACAGAGGCACAAATAAAAGAGGAAGTCATTGAAAAGATCAAAACAGTCTTTGATCCCGAGTTGCCTGTCAATATTTGGGAATTGGGGCTTATTTACGAAGTGAATATTGTCCCGATCAACAATGTACAGATTATCATGACCCTCACTGCACCTAGTTGTCCCGCTGCCCAAACTCTACCCCACGATGTAGATCAAAAGATTCGCGAGATTGAAGGCATCAATGATGTATTTGTAGAAATCACTTGGACCCCAGCCTGGAACAAAGATATGATGAGTGAGGAAGCCAAGTTGGAACTTGGCTTCCTATAATAATAACTAATGTAAATAGGTGCTTACACTGTAGCTACTGATGCACTTGCAACTACAAGTAGAATAGTAAGTAGAACTGCTGCAGCTATGAAACCCCACCACGCTCCTTTAATTCTGTTCTTTTTATCACCGTCGTTGTTTACAGCATAAGCAAGAACTAAACCAATAGCACCAAGAAAGAATCCAAGCGCAAAACCACCTACAAAACTTCCACCTGGCTCATCATACATCCGCTTTAAACGATTCTGGTACTTTTGAAGTAGGTTTCCTTCACTATCAAACATTTTACTTGTTTTCTTCTGCATTCTTGTAAATGCGTACTTTTCAACTTTCGATGCTTTGTGACCAAGTAATTTCTCATACTCCATGAAACTCATGGTAGAAAACTGCTTTAATTTATCCAACTGCGCTTGCTCTACGGTAGTCGGATTAGTATTGGTCGGAGGTAAAATTGCAGAAAATCCAACCATGTTAAACAATAGAACAAATGACATTAAAAACAAGAAACTCTTTTTCATAAACTATAGTTTGGTTACGACATTAAGTTAATTAATAAAACGTAAAGCATAAAACAGAGAGAATACATATTTTATTTTATTATATATGAATTTTTTCTACTCGATAAATTTCTTGAAAAACTCATAGCCAAATCCTATTTTTAATGAAATCAATGCGATTGAAAAATTCTCTTAACGTATTTCTTATTTTATTACTATTACAGGTAATGTTTTTTACAACATTTGGTCAGGTTTCTAAGAGCACATGGACCGGAATTGCAAAGCAGGACGTAACAACATATACCTATATCGTAAATATTAACAGCGTAATAAAAGATAGTATTTTTGGGACTACAATCAGTAGGAGTAATGAATTTTACAGCGAGACTAAATTTCGGGGTGTTGTCAATGCAAATGATTACTTGATCAATGAAACAGAGCTTGTAAAAACCAATTACAAAGGTGCAGGTAGCGTTTGTTTGATGAAGATTAAACTGAAAAGGAATAATAATAAGCTGCAAGGGAGCTTTAGCTCTAGAAGTGAAGAAATTAAAGATTGCGGTTCAGGAATTATTTCATTAAGTCTTTCAAAAGAAAAACAATCTAATCAGTCTCCAAAAGAATCAACAAGAATCATTGCACCCGAACAACTATACCCTAAAAAAGAAATTGAGCTTGTTAGTCCTACTGAAAAGAAAAACAGAGAACAATCAATCGCAGCACCAACACAAATCAGCAACCAGAGGAAGATTGAGAAAAGAGAAATCGATTTATTAAATACATTTCGATTTGCAGAGGACAGTGTGATGATAAAGATTTATGATAATGGGGTAATAGATGGAGATAAGTCAAACTCACCTCCACTCCACTAACATACGCGTTGAAATCAAGCAATACTAACCAATTTCAGATTGAATGCTATGCTGACAACCTTGGTGAAATTCCACCAAACACAGGTTTAATTACAATTTCCTCTTCAACTAAAACTAGTGAAGTTTTGTTCTCATCCGACTTAAAAAAATCAGCTACCATAAATATTGTGTTGAAGAATTTTCCTTAAGCTTTGAAAACAAAAAATTGCTATTATTGGAAAAATAGACATGGCTTCATAGTCTACTAAACTAATATTTCAATCAAAAGGCCATCATTATTCATGATGGCCTTTTTTGTGGAGAATACCGGAGTCGAACCGGTGACCTCTTGCATGCCATGCAAGCGCTCTAGCCAGCTGAGCTAATTCCCCTTTGGACTGGAGCGCAAATATAAGCACTTAGACATCAGCATAAAAATGAAAAGAAGAACCTAAAATAAAAAACAGCATAAAAAAGATGTAAATTGAATAGATGACAAACGATAGCACATCCATCAACATCAACAACAAAGGAAAAGCAACTAACTCATTTGATGCCATTGTAATTGGCTCTGGCATATCGGGTGGATGGGCTGCTAAGGAGTTGTGCGAAAAGGGTCTGAAGACCCTCATGATTGAAAGAGGAAAAGATGTGGTGCACCTGAAGGACTACCCTACTGCTACCACTCCCAATTGGAGTTTCAAGCACCACAACAAGATGCCACTATCCGTAACGAAAGAAAATCCAGTGGTGAGTCGCTGTTATGCATTTGGAGAAGCGACAGAACACTTTTTTGTAAAAGATACCGACCATCCTTACATACAAGAAAAACCTTTTGATTGGATAAGAGGATATCAAGTAGGAGGTAAATCATTACTCTGGGCACGACAAAC
>JBEASE010000061.1:0-8914 GCA_041162625.1 Bacteroidota bacterium
CTTGCTGGTAGTGATAAATCAAATCTCAAGAGTAATGAGGCTGCATTGAAATATTTTCTGATGGGTTCGTTTTCTACAGGTATTCTTTTGATGGGCATAGCATTTTTATATGGTGATGCTGGTACTTTTTATTTAGAAGGGATTAACATGGGAGGTGCGTTTCTTACTCCAATGAAAGCCATTGGTTTGGTTTTATTAATGGTATCAATGGCATTTAAGGTTTCTGCTGCTCCTTTTCATTTCTGGACTCCTGACGTATATGATGGAACGCCTACTGTCTATACTTCATTTATGGCAACCCTTGTGAAGTCAGCTGGTTTCTTTGCCTTCTTAAAATTATTTGAAACAGCTTTCGGGAAAGTCCATTCGGAATGGGAAGTCTTATTAAGTGTAATCATCGTATTAACCATTGTGGTGGGTAATATTACTGCGGTATTTCAGCAAAGTGTAAAGCGCATGTTGAGTTATTCATCCATTGCACAAGCGGGATTTATGCTATTGGGTGTATATGCAATGAACCTAATGGCTAAGCAAGGCATCATCTTGTATTTTGCTGCCTATGGTATTGCAAGCATTGGTTTGTTTGCAGTTTTGGCCAAATTCAAAGATCATTCAATAGAAGGACTGAATGGATTTGCAAAAAAGCATCCTTTGGTAGCTGGTTCGATGCTCGTTAGTTTATTATCATTAGCGGGCATTCCACTAACAGCTGGTTTTTTTGCGAAATACTACATGCTCTTATCAGCAATGAAATACGGTAATTCACTTTGGTTGGTTATTGTAGCTATTCTAGGAGCTGCAGTAAGCATTTATTATTATTTCAGGGTTATTCAGGCCATGTATTTTAAAGAAGAACAGGGTCAATCATCAGAGGAAGTAACCTTTTCATCATTTTTTAAAGTGATGATGGTTGTTAATGCCATCATTCTGCTGGTGTTGGGTATACATCCTGATTGGCTGGTGATGTTCCTCTAATTTTGCTTTTCCATAGGGAATAATATTCCATTCATCAATCTTTTTGAAACTGATGTAAAGGTTTAATTACTTTTACATCATGAAACTTTTAGATAACCTGGTCCTTGCCTGGAGAACAGTAAAAGCAAATAAATTACGTACTGGTATCACTGTTGCTATTATTGCCTTTGGTATTATGGCCCTTGTTGGTATCATTACAGCAATCGAAGCAATGAACAGTAGTTTGCGTGATAGTTTCTCAACGATGGGTGCAAATGCATTTAGTATTAGGTTCAAGGAAAGAAGAATTTTTGGACGTGGTGGCGGTGAAGGTGCAAATGTTACTCAATCCAATACCAAGACTAAAAGGAAAGTCAAGAAATCTAATACAGGAAAAATCATCACATATAAGCAAGCAACATTGTTCAAACAGATGTATGACTATCCTGCTGATGTGAGTATAGGTATAAATGGTCCGAGAAATCAAATTGTAAATTTTGAAAATAAAAAAACTAATCCAACAGTTTCACTAAATGGTGGTGATGAGAATTATTTGAAATTAAATGGCTATGAGATAGCATTTGGGCGAAATTTTAATCGAAATGATGTGCAGAGTGGTTTGGATATCTGCATTATTGGTAAGGATGTGGCTTTTAAATTATTTGGTTCAAAATTAGATCGGGCTTTAGATCAAGTGATTAGGGTGGGTAAAAATAAATACAGGGTGATAGGCATAACAAAGGAAAAAGGATCAAGTGCTTTTTTACAAGCTGATAATGTCATTTTTGCAACTTATACAAATGTTCGACAACGTTATGCCAATCCTAATCAGTCCTATTCTATTGCAGTCATGGTAAAAGACATCAACCAAATGGAAACCGCTATAGGAGAGGCAGAATCTGCATTTAGGCCTATTAGGGGTTTAGAGATTACGGAGGATAATAACTTTTATGTTGATAAAAGTGATAGCATAGCTGAGACCTTTATTGGACTCTTGGGAACCATATCTGCCGCTGCTGGAGCAATCGGTTTTATTACTTTGATTGGCGCAGCAATTGGTCTAATGAATATCATGTTAGTGGCGGTATCAGAGCGGACAAAAGAAGTAGGGTTGATAAAGGCGTTAGGAGGGAAAAAGAACTCAATTCGTGCTCAGTTTTTATTTGAATCTACTTTAATCAGTTTATTGGGTGCAGTAATTGGCATCTTCTTGGGTGTTATCATTGGTAATTTGGTAGGAAGCTTGTTGGATACACCATTTTTTATTCCATGGAACATCATATCCATAGGTATTATAATCTGTTCGGGAGTTGGGTTGGCAGCAGGACTATATCCGGCAATGAAAGCTGCTAAGCTAGATCCAATAGTTGCATTGCGCTACGAATAATTTTATCATAAAAAAATTGATACAATAAAAAAGCCCTGAAATTCAGGGCTTTTTTATTTAGGCAGGAAAACCTGCATTGATTATTTAGGGTCTAAAGCTGTTTTAATTCTTTCAGATAAATCTATCAAGTGGTACTTGCTCATGGTATCAGTTGTTGCAGGAATTGTTGCCTGAATTTCTGATCTTAATGAGGAGAGATGAGCTCTTACAACAGAGGTAACATCAGTCTTTTTTGGATCAGGTCCAGCACTAATTGTACCACCCATTGAAATGGTGATTCCTCCTGCTGCTGGAGCATTTCCTAATAAAGCACTCATTCTGTCAACATAGCTCTTCTGTAGGTTTCTTCTATAACCATCAATTGCTTTCTTTGAGCTCAATTCAGAGAAAATACCTTTCTTCAAATCAGAGAACATTTCGGCAATATCATAGCTATTAGGGAAACGCTTAGATGAAGTAGTCATTCTTGTTAATCTACCCGCAGAAAGAAGGCTACCAAGTGTGTTGTCTTGAAGTGATCCAAGTTGATCTCCAGTTGGACTGCTTATTTTATCTAAGATCTTTGGATCGAGCATCCATGTTGGTGTTACAAACAATTGATTGTTAATGAAGGCAACTGCTTCTTTTTGAACAGCCTTTGGTGTTACTTCATAAACACTACCATCTTGTTCAACACTTTTTTGTGTTTCGTAGTATCCACCAATGTTACGAGATACGTGTCCAATATACCTGTTGAATTGACCAACTGTTTGACGGTACATTTGAGCAAGGTTCTCATATCTATCTGACTCTTCTGCAGTCCATTCGGGTAACTTTGCCATTATTCTCTTTAGATTCTTAACACCATACTCGCTTGCCTTTACAGAATTATCGCTTAGGTCTTCACTCTGTGTTCTTGGGTCTGACATGTTACCATACTCATAAGTACCAAACCATATTCTCGGATTCTTGGCAATACGATCGTTGTACAATTTGTTGCGTTGTTTTTTATCAGCTTCTACATCGTCGGCACCATAACCATACCCCCATTCAATTGCCCAATCATCATAATCCCCAATTCTAGGGAAAAGACCAGATCGGCCGATATTGTCTTCTGGTTGAGCAACATAGTTGAAACGAGCATAATCCATGATAGAAGCTGTATGTCCATTTGCTTCAACCCAAGTCTTATCTCTTAATTTCTCAACAGGAGTTTTGCTGCTTGATCCCATGTTATGACGAAGACCAAGAGTGTGACCAACTTCATGTGAAGAAACGAATCTGATCAAATTTCCCATCAAGTCGTCATCGTATTTCATTTTGCGTGCACCTGCATCAACTGCTGCAGTCTGTACAAAATACCAATCGTGTACTAGGCTCATTACATTATGGTACCAACCAATGTGACTTTCAAGGATTTCTCCTGTGCGTGGGTCATGTACATTCGGACCATATGCATTTGGGATGTCAGATGCGAAATAGCGAAGCACAGAGAATCGAGCATCTTCCAAACTCATGGTGCTATCATTCTCTGGCCATTCTTTTCCAATGATTGCATTTTTGAAGCCAGCTTTTTCAAATGATTTCTGCCAATCGTTGATACCCTGAATCAAATAAGGTCTCCATTTTTTTGGAGTAGCTGGGTCGATGTAATAAACAATAGGTTTTACAGGCTCTACCAATTCGCCTTTCTTCCATTTCTCAACATCTTCTTTTTTAGGCTCTAATCTCCAACGAACAACGAAACTTTCGTTTTCAACTTTTTGCTGATCATCACTATACCTGGTAAAGTCTTCAGCAAAGAAACCAATACGCGGATCATTCATCCTGCGTTGCATTGGATTTTCAGGCAATTTGATGAATGAAGTATTGATCTCTAGGGTGATTGCACCTGCTGCATTTGCTGCTGGTAATGAAGATGCTGCAGGAAAACCACCCATACCTGCTGGAGCAGGAGATGATCCATAGGTTTTCACTGTTCTTACTTCAGTGTTGATTGGGAAACTCTTGATCACATCTATATAAGAACGATCGTTGAGTAGGCCAGTTAGGTTTAATCTTCTTTTAGCTTGACTGTTTACAGATACTGCTTGGTTATCGCCTTTAAAGAAATCTGTTACTTCAATAACCGCTCCGCTTGAATCTTTGCCCAGTGATTTGATATCAAATGAAGCAGCAATAGGGTCGAGGTTAGAATTGCTAACTGCTTTGTAAATAGGTTGAGATGAATCTGCAACACTGATCAGTGTTACCACTCTCATGAAGACCTTGTTATCTGGGCCTTTCTCAAACTTTACAACCTGTTGGTTAGCAAGTTCACCACCATATACACCACCGCCTCCAGCAACTTTGCTGAAACGGGTAATGGCCATGATTTCTTTGTCGAATAAATTTTCAGGAAGTTCAAAAAAATACTTGTCATCTAACTTGTGGACAGTAAACAAACCTTTGGTTGTCTTTGCTTTTGCGGTAATAACATCCTTGTATGGTTTTGGTCCGGGTTTTGCTGGCGCTGGTGGCGCAGCAGGAGGAGTAGCTGCTGGAGCAGCAGGCGCACCTGCTGGCGGAGGAGTAGGGTTTCTATCCCTTCTCTCCTGAGCAACTGCAGAAATTTGATTCGTGATGGTCAGGGAAACTACTAAAATTGCCCCGAGAAGTTGATTTGCTCTCATTTTTCGCGATTTAAGTGGATGGTAAATATAGTCCTTATGTTGAAAAAAACTCAGTTTTGTTATGAGTGGTATTGATGCCTTTCACGTCTAAAATTTGCGCCAATTTGAATAAATTTTAATTTTTTTCCACCCATGTGCTTTTTTTAACCAATTTTATTATCTTGCTCACCGCCCTTAAGATATACAACTTGATTATTTCATCAGATTGTCTATTTTAGAAGCGATATAAACATATTTTTTTACCAAATCGTAATCTTTAAATCAAAAAACGAAAGTCATGGCAGAAACTAAACCAAATGCAGCTGCTAAAGCATCAACCTCAGCTCAATCCAAAGGTGGTGGTAACGCAATTTCTTATCTAGCTCCGATTATTTGTATCATCGCTGGATATGCAGTATGGAGATTTATTTTGGGTAACCCGGATGGATTTACTAAGCCGGATGATTTGGGCGGTTTCTGGCCTTCGCACAAAGGTCCGATTGGTGCCTGGAACAAAATGTATGAAGGTGGTATTATCGTTCCACTTTTGATTGGATGTTTTTTCATGGTAGTAGTATTCTCTATTGAGCGTTTCCTTACAATTAAAAAAGCAACTGGTACTGCATCAAATTCAGATTTTGTTCGCAAAGTTCAATTTGAGCTTGCAAATAAAAATGTAGATGCTGCAATAGCATTGTGTGACAAGCAAAAAGGTAGCGTTGGTAACGTTATGAAAGCTGGTCTAAAGAAATACAAAGAAATGATCTCAGCAAATGAGTTTTCTACAGATCAAAAAGTTGCAGCAATTCAAAAAGAAGTTGAAGAAGCTACAGCGCTTGAATTACCCATGTTGCAAAAGAACTTGGTATTCTTATCTACACTTACTTCTTTGGGTACACTTGTTGCGCTCTTGGGTACAGTATTGGGTATGATTAAATCATTCTCTTCTCTAGGTGAAGAAGGTGGTTCTGGTGCTGCTGCTGAACTTGCGGTTGGTATCTCTGAAGCACTTTATAATACTGCACTAGGTATCGGTACTTCATCAGTAGCCTTGATGATGTATAATGTATTTACTACAAAGATTGATGCAATCACATATGGTATTGACGAGTCTGGTTTCACTTTAACACAGAGCTTCGTATCTCAGTACAAATAATTTAGTTCCCTATGTGGAATTAAGGTGAATTAGCATCATAATCTTAAAATCGTAAACATGCCAAGTGTCAAAATAAAAAAACATGCGCCGGATAACGACATGACTCCCTTTGTGGACGTTGCGTTCCTTATTCTGTCGTTTTTCATGTTGGCAACAAAATTCAAGCCTGAAGAACCTGTGGAGGTAACAACTCCTAATTCGGTTTCTTCAACTGCGTTGCCAGAGAAGGATGCCTTCATGGTGTCGATCGACAAAGATGGCAGGGTTTTTATTTCAATGGATAATCCACAGTCACGTCAGCTTTTAATCCAAAACATGAACCAAACACGTGGTTTGGGCTTAGGTCCTGCTGAAATGAAGAACTTCATCAACGCTCCAAGCATTGGGGTTCCATTCAGCAAACTGAAGAGCTTACTTTCTTTGGATCCAGAAGCTGAATCAACCGAAGAGGCTTTAAAGCAGCAAGAAGGTATTCCTTGTGCTGATTCTACAGGTGGTGAATTAACAGCCTGGGTAAGAGAAGCTTTGGTGGCCTACTCTGGTAAGAAATTGAACCTGTTGATCAAGTCTGATAACAGTACAAAGTATCCATCTTTTAAGAATGTGTTGAATGCGTTCAAGTTGAATGACCAAAACAAATTCTTGTTGGTTACTTCTCCTGAAGATGCACCTGCCGGAACAGCATTATTTGTTACCCGTCAGAAGCAGATTTTTGGCGAAAAATAAGTTATAACATTTAAACTAACCGAATATGGCAAGTATTGACTCAGGTGGTGATGGTGGCGGGCATAAAAAAGGGCCTGGTGTAAAGAAGGCCAAAAAAATGTCGACCAAGGTGGATATGACACCAATGGTGGATTTGGGCTTCTTGTTGATCACCTTCTTCATATTTACCACAACTATGTCTCAACCAACGGCCATGAATCTTTTCATGCCAAAGGACGTTGACAAGCCAGAAGAGCAAAACAAAGTAAAGGAGTCAGGTGCCTTCACAATTATGCTCGGAAAGGATGATGTGGTATATTTCTATGAAGGAATGGATCCAGCAGCTCCAGGAAATTTCCGCTCTGCCTCATTCAAGACCATTAGGAATGAAATCATTCGAAAGAAACAAAGTACAAATCCAGAAGATTTGGTAATGATCATTAAACCAACAATTGATGCTACTTACAAAAACACAGTAGATATCTTGGATGAAATGACCATAAACGAAATCAAGCGATATGCTATGGTAGATATCTCAGATGTTGAATACCAGTTGGTAAAAATTACTGAAGCTGCTGCAGGTATCAAGTGATTGTATGAAATTTAAAGAAAATTGAATCTTATAAAAAAGCATTACAATGGATGCAAATAAAATATTAAGTGCTGACTTGATCGACCTCGTTTTTGAGGGCAGGAACAAGAGTTATGGTGCTTATGAGTTGCGTACGGGTTATAACAAAAGACTCCGTAACTCATTGCTACTTACTGTAGCATTGGGTCTATTGATTTTGCTCCTTTCATTTATTTCTTCATTAGATCTTGGTGCTAAAAAAGGCCAAGTTGAAATAAAAGAAGTACAGTTGGAGGAAATCAAACAGGACGAGCAACCAGAACCACCACCACCTCCACCTCCGAAGCCACCAGAGCCACCAAAAGTTGAAATGGCTAAATTCACTCCTCCAAAAGTTGTGAAGGATGAAGATGTTAAAGAAGACGAGAAGCCACCAGAAGTGGAAAAACTAGAAGACACCAAAATTGGTACCGTTAACCAAGAAGGTTCAAAGGACGAAGGTATCGTTGCTCCTCCAGTAGAGAGTACTGTTGTTGAAGCTCCAGCTCAGGACGATTACGACAAGGTATTCCAGAAAGTGGAAATAGATGCTGAGTTCCCTGGAGGCACCAATGGATGGACCCGCTACGTAACACGCGAAATTGAAAGAAACATCGATGAGCTCCAAGATGATGGTCGCTCTGGTACTGTTGTAGTTCTTTTCATCGTGGACAAAGAAGGGGCAGTGAGTGAAGTACGTGCTTTGCCTTGCAGCGAAGCAGGCGTAGGAAACTGTCTTCCTCCTAACTCTAAATTGGCAGAGATTGCAGTAAATGCAATTAAAAAAGGTCCAAAATGGAAACCAGCTGTTCAGAATGGTAGAAACGTAAAAGCCTATCGTCGTCAGCCTGTTACCTTCCAATTGGCTGAAGAGTAGTTGAATTACACGAATAATACTTAAGTCGTCTCGTTTTTGCGAGGCGACTTTTTTTATTTCTATACCGATCAATACAACTTAATTTTGCTGCATGTCTGATCTCAAATGGAATGATATTATTGTCGCTTTGGCCACACCTCAAGGTGTTGGAGCAATTGGTGTAATCAGGTTAAGTGGTAAGGGCTCCATTGAATTGATAGATCAGCTATTTGTGTCTAAGAAATTGGTTGATCAGCCTGCCAATACTTTGCATGTGGGACTATTGATGGATGGAGAGGTTAAACTAGATGAAGTGGTGGTTTCCTTATTTAAAGGACCAAGGTCCTATACTGGTGAAGATGTGGTTGAAATTTCTTGTCACGGTTCTTCATTTATCTTACAACAAATCATTTCCACCTGTATTCGTCGCGGTGCACGCTTAGCCACTCCGGGCGAATTTACCCTTCGTGCCTTTTTGCATGGTAAAATGGATTTGGTACAGGCAGAGGCCGTTGCAGATCTGATTGCCTCCGGGACAAAAGCGGCTCAGGAAACAGCCTTAAATCAAGTAAGAGGAGGTTTTTCGCACGTCCTCTCTCAATTAAGGGAAGAGTTA
>JBEASE010000137.1:0-2777 GCA_041162625.1 Bacteroidota bacterium
AAACGCAATAAAAAAAATATTCCTATTCAAGCATTCATACTCATGCTTATCATGGAAATATTTTTTATCCTCACAGGTTCGTATGAAATCTTTCTTGAAATTTCTGTTCATGCCATCTGGACTTTCATCACGATGCTCACCGCAGGTTTTCTCTATGTATACATCACAAAAAAACTAGACCTGCCTGGCTTCAAGCGCACACCCATGATTATAGCATGCAGTGTGCTCATTCTGTTTGGAATTACTTATTTAATTAACGCGTTTATTTAGATTTTCTTGATTCTACTCAACCACATAATCACCCCCGTAATAGGAAACGTTGTACCAAACAGACAAACAATAAATCCTAAAATTTTAGAAGGCAACCCCCAGATAGAACTGGTGTGAATAGGCTTCACCGCTGCACGCACTTGTTGTCCGAGTGGCCTTTCACCAAATGTAACCGTCTTGATGTATTCACCTGTATACTGATCGTAATAATGATTATCCGTTGCATTCACATGCGGCGCGCCATTCTGCAAAACATTCACACCAAATGAACCAGTACTATCAGATGGAATAGATACATTATAGAAAACAGCTTTCGGTACTCGCGTATAGATATCAGATAAAACTGCATCTACAGTAATCTGCTGAGCAGAATCAATCAACTCAGACTTCGGTGCTTTGATTGGTTCTTTTGATGATTTAGTAATCACATAGATACTATCATTGAACCACTGAAAACTCCAAACCAAAGCAGTGAATGCAAAAATGAATAAGAACAACACACTATAAATACCAAACGTATAGTGGAAGTCGCGCGACAACCTTTTCCAACCTGCACTCCACATAATCGAAACCCTTTGCTTCAACATCGCTTTTGTATTTGGCCACCATAAAATCACACCCGTGATCATGATAAACAAAAACAAAAGAGTGGCTGTACCCATGATTAACTTCCCAATATCATCCCCCAACAACCACCTGTGCAAAGCCATTACAGTATAGAAATAAGAATCACCATAGGTATATACTTCAATAAGCTGCGCGTTATAAGGATCTACAAAAGCTGTAACTTTTTTCCCCTCAGCTTTTGGCGCATCAGCTTTTTTTACCTCTGGAAGTGTTACCGAATATTCTAAAGTTCTTGATGGATCACTGTAAATCTTTACGCCACCAATTTTAGCATCAGGTAATTGTTGCTTCAAGGTGGCAGTCACCACGGTAATAGGAAGCTGCACCTCTTTTTGTTCCTTCACATAATAACGATCATGGTGAAGACTGTGTTGAAGCTCCTCTTCAAATACAAGAATAGCTCCTGTAAAACAGGCAATCATGATAAATAGTCCGGAAACTAAACTCAGGAAAAGGTGTATCGTACGAAAAAACGATTTCATTGGAATGATTTAAGGTCTTGCAAATTTAGATGATTTTATCAGCAAAGACTTTTGAAAGCAAGAGATAAAATAAAAGACCATTTAAAAAGGAGGTAAAATGAATAAAAAATTCAGTTTATTTGCGATAAGATAACTGTTTAACTGCTCCTATAACCAAAACTTACTCATGAAAAAAACAGTAAACTTTTTGATGGCTACCATCATCCTGCTTCCTATTGCAGCTTATTTTTTAGGCACACCTCCAAGTGATCTTCAACTCAACATCATCAAAGAAACTGCATGGGGCTTGTTAGCAGTTATTGTGTTTACGTTTGTAGTGGGACAAATTACAGGAAACAATTCTCAAGTAGATAAGCTCTGGAGCATCGTGCCTGCACCTTATGCATGGTACATGGCCTATTTAGGTGGATGGAATGATCGCATGGTGTTGATGTCCGTTTTGGTTAGCATCTGGGCTGCACGTCTCACCTTCAACTTTGCTAGACGCGGCGGTTACAGCTGGAAATTCTGGGAAGGAGAAGAGGACTACCGTTGGGAAGTACTCAGACAAAGACCAGGTTTTAAAAATCCGATTGTCTGGTTGCTCTTCAATCTTTTCTTCATCTGCTTCTACCAAAATACACTCATCTTCTTGTTTACTCTGCCAGTCATTACTGCGTTAGCAGAGAATGCTAATCCACTTGGTATCATGGACTACACGCTCGCTGCAGTCTATGTAGGTTTGGTGGTAATGGAATTTATAGCCGATCAACAACAATACGATTACCAAACAGAAAAATACCGTCGCATTAATGCTGGTGAGGACCTAGGTCCTTATGCTGATGGTTTTATTACAACCGGTTTATGGTCAAAGATGCGCCATCCCAACTATGCAGCTGAACAAGCCATCTGGATTGTATTCTATCTATTCAGTGTTGCAGCAACTGGCGAATGGATCAACTGGTCGATTGCAGGTTGTGTACTATTGGTCATCCTTTTCAAAGGCAGTTCGGATTTCTCAGAAGAAATCTCTGCAAAGAAATATCCCAAGTATACAGAGTACCAGAAAAAAGTAGGAAGGTTCTTGCCTAAACTATAATTATACTTAATACATTTATGAATGGTATTGAATGATGTATTCATTTATGTATTTGCACCACACCTGGAATCAGAAGATGAAAACATCAGCTATTACTACGATTTCACGCAAAGTATAGCCGAATACACCAAAATCTTTGCTGAATTAAATGTTGAATGGAAATGGCAGCCCGTTACCATGCAAAGTTTTAATCAGGTGATTGATGATATTGTGCTTTCAAAAAATACATCAACAAAAACACCTGTCATTCTCAACCTTTGCGATGGCGATGAAATCAACGGTACGCCCGGTGTTTCCGTTGTAAAAAAATTAGAGGAAGT
>JBEASE010000062.1:0-9083 GCA_041162625.1 Bacteroidota bacterium
TCACGGCAACAAAGTGAATCATGGTGAGCATTATCTCTATACTGAAGAATTTTTAGACGCAATTGATGCCAACTTGAAAAAGAAAATGGGCATCTAACATTAGTTATCCCAATACTTAAAAAGAGTCCGAATGGACTCTTTTTATTACATAAATTTTAAGGTATCTACTTTGATTTCTACTTTCCTAGAATTTTATCCCACATGATTAATGCAGATGCTTGATTGAATTTTGCAAATCGTCCACGCTGCACGATGAGATCATTTTCTGTTGGATGAGATAAATAATAGTGAAAAGCAAATCTACTTTTGGGATCTTCCCATCCATTGGTTTGCCCAAACCATCCATTGGTTTGCCCAAACCTTAAATCATTAAACACCAACGTATCCCCCCAGTTCTCAACCGTATAATAACCCTGCGAGAAAGTCTTGAGCTCCAAAACTTCTTTGTGATCGTTTACTGGGTCTAATAATTTTTCATTTTTCGGGAAATAGGTTGTTTTAATTGGCACCTTATTTTCTAAGATTGAACGATAACCAATTTGATATCCAGCACTATCTTCAATAGCCACAAACCACAAAAAATTATTAAATAAAGTTGGAGTGGTAAAATACCGATTCGACACTTTCCCTTTTAACACCATTTCTTCTTGCACTTTCTTATCTATACTAAACTTATTAAATAACGCAAAACTCAAATAAAGCAAGGATGCAAAAACGCCAACCCTAGCCCATCTCAATCTATACTTATGATCAGTTTTAGCAAAAAGTAAAAACAAAAAAGAAACCAACGCGACTATGGTAAACAAAGGATCTGCTACATACAATACATTAAATGAAATGCGCTGAGATGTAAAGGGCTCAAACCATCCAATGCCATAGTTATTCATAGCATCTAAAAAGAGATGACAACCAATTTCAATTAAAAAAAACCAAAACCATTTACGTAATGAAATTGGCTCGGCCTTATGCCATCTTGCAGCAATTAAAGCTAAAAAAAAGGCTGCTAAAAAAGCAAATAGAAAAGAATGTGTGATGCCTCTGTGCGCCAATAATTCAGTACTAACTGGCATCCACATACCTGCAATAAAATCAATGTCGGGAACACTTTGGGCCAAAGCTCCCCAAAGTATCGCTTTTCTTCCTGCTTGTTTATCCAAGATTAACTCTCCAACGCAAGCGCCCAGTACAATATGTGTTAATGAATCCATTGAAACATTTGAATATTCATAGCTAAGATATTCAAATGTAGTTTGAAAAAAATACCAAACTATAACATTACATCATTCTGATTTCTCTTGTACCCATTCCCGAAGGAGCACCACCTGCTGGCTGTTTACCTGAATACTTATTGAACCTGTAAATGAAACTCATCATGAAATAACGCGTTAGTCTATTCACACGAGTATCGATGATATTGTTTCCATTGACTGTCCTGGCAATTGCTTGGTTCTGCTTGAAGATATCGAAACCAGACAATCTGAAAATTCCATTCTTCTTTTTAAACAAGGTTTTTTCAATTGACGCATTCAATAAAACTATATTTTGATTTACTGAGGAGGAAAGTCCTCTATTGATAATATATTCTAAATCATGTCTAAATACAATTCCACCGGGGATATCAACTCTTGAGTTATTGGTTAACGTCCAACTGGTATAATTTACATTAGGTTGTCCTGGTAAACTATAACTTACTTTATTCAAACCATACCTTCCGCCAAAATCGATTTCTAACCAATCTTTCCAATTGAATTCATATTTCAACCCTTGTGAGAGTAATATATTTTTTGCAACATTTCTTTGAGAATCAATTAAGGTAATGTTGTTGTTATAAGCCATCACACCATTTAAAGAGATGATATGTGTTCGGTTATTCCATGGCTTACTAAAGTTATAAAAACCACTTACTGTATAATTACCATCCACATTTTCATAGGTAGTAAGCTGGCTACCATTTTGGCCAAGTCTTTTGGTATTATTTACAATTTGATTATTTACAAAATTATAGTTTAGTCCAACAAAGAATGTTTGTCCAGTCAAGAAGTTGAGGTTATTAAACGACATACTGAACACGTGCGCCTGCTCGGGCTTCAATTCAGGATTACCCTTGGTCTGGTACTGAGGATTTGATACATCAGTTACGGGTTGCAACTGTGAGAAAGAAGGTTGTCTTGCATTACCATTGTAAAAGAACCTCAAAGTTTTATTTCTTGTAAAATTGTAAGCAAAGTTGGCAGAAGGAAGTAGATTCAAACGTTTAATAGGCGCATATTCAGTTTCTCCTACACTATTAAAAGTTTTACCACGCTGATCAACAGGCTGAGCACTTGCCCCAATTGAGTAATTGTATTTCTTTTTAACTGTCCGGAGGTTAGCACCAATTCTCTGATTGATAAAATCATTTTCGAATTCATTGCTTAAAAGATCAGAGAATAAATAATTTCCAGTAATTGTATCCAATACAGAAGTATTTCTATCGTTACGGGTATAAAATCTAGCATAGGCATAAATTAAATCGATATACCTATCTTTCATAATGGGCTCTGAATAATTCAAACGAATACTATAATTGTTTGAATTATTATTAGTAACAACTTGCTGATCTAATAACACAGAGAATGGTCTAGGAAAATAGTTGTTTGTAATATTCAGTTTCTCTGATTCACCATCTGTAGAATTTATACCACCACCAATATTGACAGAAAGATTTCTTCCGCGTTTTTTAAACTTATGGTTAAAAAGTAGGTTTCCAGAAAAATTAGGAGACTTAGAATAAGACGTGTCATCGTTGGAACCATTACTTGTAATGTCAACATCATTCCTTAAATAACCAAAGTCTGAAAATGATTTGCTATCATTATCTCGTATTGTAAATTCTGGTACAAACTTGATATAATTAAAAGAGTCTATATTCCACTCAACATTAATTGAAGCTCTATGGTTACGAGAATTACTTAGTGATTGTGTATTCTGGCTATTTAAAAATTTTGTGCTTTCAAAGAAGTTTTGAGAAGCTACATCGCGCCTAACATCAGTCTCACGTGATGAATAACTATAATTTCCATAGACAGAACCTTTCTTTTCTTTGAAGTCATTTCGAAAATTCAAACCCAAAGAATTGCTAACACGCAGCCCCTCTTCACCACCAATACCACTTTGGTTATTTCCACCAACATTTACTTGAAAGGAGCGGTTTCCACCTCCACCACCTCCAAAATTATTGCCTCCAGTACTTGCTCCACCATCAAAATTAAATGTGCTTGTATTGTTGTTATTTGCACCACCAAATATAGATAGCTGTGTCTCGTTATTAAACATATTAACATTAGCAGTGGCAGCATAACGATCATCTGTACCACCACCAACTACAGTCCGGGTAAACACTCCTTTGTTTCGATCTTTCTTCAACTGCAGGTTAAGAATTTTATCAGGCTCACCATCTTTGATGCCAGAGACATTGGCAAGGTCTCCATAGTCATCAATGACTTGCACTTTGTCGATCATATCTGCTGAAAGCTGTTGTGTAGCTGCTTTTGGATCGTTACTGAAAAAGTCCTTTCCATTAACCCTTACTTTAGAAACAGTTTTACCTTGTGCCGTAATGTTTCCATTTTTATCTACCTCAATACCTGGCATTTTTTTCAATAGATCTTCAACCATGGCATTAGGTTTTAACCTAAAGGAGTCGGCTTTGTACTCAACAGTATCTTCCTTTACAATGATTGGAGGAGTGCTGATTACAATTTCTTGAAGATTGCTGTATTCAGGGAACAACTTTATGGAATCCAATTTTAGTACTTCTTCGCCTTCAGGAACAGTGTATGCTTTTAATTTGGTGCCATAACCTAAGCTAGAAATAGACAATACAAACTTGCGTTGAGGTATCCCTTTTATGAGGAAGAAACCCACGTTATTGGATAGAGTTTTGATGGTATCCTTTCCACCTGCTATGTACACCCCTACTGTTGCTCGAGCAATTGGGTTACCTAATGTATCTATTAAACGGCCGTTTACCTGAAAGCCTTCTTGCGTAAACCCTTCTAAACCAAGACTTAACACACTAAAAAACAAGAAAATTATACGTTTCATAAGCTTAAAATCGGTAATTGGACGGCAAAGTTAGTCAAATGCTTTCGGTACTAAACAAAGAATAGGACAAGCGGTTCATCAGACTGACCACCAAGGGGTGATTTCTGGGGATTTTCAGCATAAATGAGTTAATTTTGACCCCTTAGCAAGAACGGAAGAACATGTTTAAATTTTTGTCAGGGTTATTTGGAGGAAGTAAGTCGGAAAAAGATGTAAAAGCGATTAGTCCCCAAGTAGCAATCATCAATAACCATTTTGAATCTTTCCAGTCGCTTTCCAACGACCAACTCAGAGCAAAAACAGCAGAGTTTAAGGGAAGAATAAAAGAGTATCTGGTTGAGATTGATAACGATATAAAGTCCCTAAATGAACAGGCAGAACAACTACCTGTAGAAGATATAATTGGCCGAGATGACCTATACAAAGCCATTGATGAGCTAAAGAAAAAGAGAAATCAGCAAATAGAAGAAATCCTTGAAAAAATCCTTCCTGAAGCTTTTGCCGTGGTGAAAGAAGCTGGAAGAAGATTCAAGGAGAATGAAACAATAGTTGCAACCGCAACTGATCTCGATCGTGAATTGAGCGTAAAAAAAGATTATGTAAAAATCAATGGCGATGAGTCTGTTTTTCAAACCAGTTGGATAGCAGCAGGAAGTCTAGTCAATTGGAACATGGTTCATTATGATGTTCAGCTGATTGGTGGTACTGTCCTGCATCAAGGTAAAATTGCCGAAATGGCAACCGGTGAGGGAAAAACATTGGTTTCAACACTTCCAGCCTACCTCAATGCTTTAGCAGGTGAAGGTGTTCATATAGTAACTGTAAATGATTACCTGGCTAAACGCGACTCTGAATGGAATGGAACATTGTTTGAATGGTTAGGTTTATCTGTTGATTGTATCGATAAACATCAACCACATTCAGATGCAAGAAGAAAAGCCTATTGGGCTGATATTACCTACGGGACAAACAACGAATTTGGCTTCGATTATTTGAGAGATAATATGGTTCACTCACCAGAAGAAATGGTACAACGTAGTCACCATTTTGCCATGGTAGATGAGGTAGATAGTGTATTGATAGATGATGCTAGAACACCTTTGATCATTTCGGGACCAGTTGCAAAAGGTGATGACCAGCAATTTCATCTCCACAAACCAAGAATACAACAATTAGTAGAAGTACAGAAACAAGTCGTTTCAAAATCATTGCTAGAAGCAAAAAAATTAATAGCTGAAGGAAAGGATGGTCCACAAGATGGAGGCATTCATCTCATGCGCGCCTTCAGGGGTTTACCAAAAAATACTGCTTTAATCAAGTACCTGAGTGAGCCTGGCATTAAAGTGAAATTGCAAAAAGCTGAAAACTATTTTCTCTCAGAACAACAAAAACACATGCCCGAGGTTGATGAGGAATTGTATTTCCACATCGATGAAAAAAATAATTCAGTTGAGTTAACAGATAAAGGCCTTCACTACATTACCAAGAGTGGAGAAGATCCAAATTTCTTTTTACTACCAGATTTATCTGTAGCATTAGCTGAAATTGAAAAGAGCGAATTATCAGTAGATGAAAAACTCAGTAAGAAAGAAAATCTACTACAAGAATACTCTTTGAAGGCTGATAGAATCCATACTATACAACAGTTACTCAAGGCCTATACCCTTTTTGAGAAAGATGTTGAGTATGTGGTAATGGAGGGGCTAGTTAAAATTGTTGATGAGCAGACTGGTAGAATCATGGAAGGCAGACGTTATAGCGATGGCCTTCACCAAGCAATTGAAGCAAAAGAAAATGTGAAGATTGAGGCTGCTACTCAGACCTATGCAACTGTTACACTGCAGAACTATTTTAGGATGTACCATAAGCTGGCTGGTATGACCGGTACAGCAGAAACTGAAGCAGCTGAGCTTTGGAATATTTACAAGTTAGATGTGGTTAGTATCCCAACTAACTTATCGCTGGTTAGAAAAGATCAGGAAGATTTGGTATTTAAAACCAAGCGTGAGAAATTCAAGGCAGTAATTGATGAAATTGAAATACTAAGGAATGCAGGTAGGCCCATACTTGTTGGTACAACTTCAGTAGAGGTTTCAGAATTGTTGGGAAGAATGCTTCAGCAGAAAAAAATCCCTCATAATGTATTGAACGCTAAACAACATGCTAGAGAAGCACAGGTAGTTGCAGAAGCAGGTTTAGCAGGTAATGTAACAATTGCTACCAACATGGCAGGTAGAGGTACAGATATTAAATTAGGTCCTGGCGTTAAAGATGCAGGGGGCTTAGCCATCATCGGTACTGAACGACATGAAAGCAGACGAGTTGATAGACAATTGCGCGGTCGTGCTGGCCGTCAAGGTGACCCCGGTTCTTCTCAATTCTATGTTTCTCTTGAAGACGATTTGATGCGCATGTTTGGAAGCGACAGGATTGCTTCGCTGATGGACAGAATGGGATACAAAGAAGGTGAGGTGATTCAGCACAGCATGATTACCAAGAGTATTGAAAGAGCGCAAAAGAAAGTTGAAGAAAACAACTTTGGTATCAGAAAAAGATTGCTTGAGTATGATGACGTAATGAACAAGCAACGTAATGTTATCTATGGTAAACGTCAGCATGCTTTATTTGGCGAAAGACTTGCACTTGATTTAGACAATGCCTTCTACGCAGTTGCCTCGAACATCATCAATCAATATGCAGGAACAACTGATTATGATGGATTCAAACTAGCTGCTATTATGCACTTTAGTATTGACAGTCAAATTCAAAATGAAGAAATAGAAAAGGGCGATACCAATATCCTAGCTGACAAATTGTACAAAGAAGCAATTGATCATTATAACAGCAGAAAGGCAATGTTGGCTAAACAATCACTGCCTGTTTTCCAAAATGTGAAACTCACACAAGGAAGTCATATTGTGAATGTAATAGTTCCTTTGACAGATGGTAAAAAACAATTGAATGTATTAACCAATCTAGACAAAGCCATAAGTACAAAAGGAATGGATTTGGTTTCATCACTAGAAAAGACAATTACACTAGCTATCATAGACGACAGTTGGAAAGAGCATTTAAGAAGCATGGATGATCTTAAACAGAGCGTACAAACTGCAGTTTATGAGCAAAAAGATCCATTGGTAATCTATAAGCAAACAGCCTTCCAGCTCTTCTCTAGCATGGATGCAGAAGTGAACAAAGAAATTGTAACCTTCCTTTGTCATGCAGCATTACCAGTTGATAGTGGCGCATCCAATCTTAAAGAAGGACGTGCACAACGAACTGATATGAGTAAGATGAGAGTGAGAAAGGAAGAATTGAGAGAGGAAAGCGGACCGGAATTGATAGATGCTGAAAACCATTACAATGATCCATCTCAAGCCGTTAAAACAGAACCGGTAAGAGTTGGACCTAAAGTAGGCCGAAACGATCCTTGTCCATGTGGAAGCGGCAAGAAATACAAAGCTTGTCACGGTAAAGACCAAGAATAAAAAAGGAAAGCATGCAAATGCGAACATCAATCCTCCTGCTCTTGGTTGCTTCTCTTTTGTTAAGCAACTCCCCTGCCTGGTCGCAGTTCGGCAAAAGTACGTATGTTACCCGCGACCCTAGAGTTGATGTATTGGTTGAGAAGCAAATTGAATTGAATGGAGAAGCATTTAAAGACAGGACACTTACAGTGCAGGGATTCCGTATTCTAATGATTACAACAAATAAACGTGATGTTGCCTTGGATATCAAATCCAGATTACTCAAAAACTATCCTGATCAAAAATCTTATCTCTATTACCAATCCCCAAATTTCAAAGTGCAGTTTGGTAATTTCAAAACTTACAAGGATGCCGAAAAATTAAAAAACGAAATGGAGTCGGCTTTTGGAAAAGAAATGATCATTGTTCCATCCAAAATAGAAGTTAGAGGAGAAAAAGAATTGGAGGATAACCAATAAAATTGATATGATTCAATCAACCATCAAATCATTAGCTGCTTCCTATTTTGAAGAATACCGTTCAATTAGACAATATTTGCACGCTCATCCTGAACTTAGTTTTCAGGAATATGAAACTTCAAAATTTGTGCAAGCCCAATTAACTAAATTGGGGATACCCTTTACTGTTATGGGAGAAACAGGTGTAATTGGTTTGATACAAGGTAGGCCCTCAGATAGAATCATTGCACTTCGTGCAGATATGGATGCGCTCCCTATTCAAGAAGAGAATAATGTGCCTTATGCATCTACAAAAGATGGTGTTATGCATGCGTGCGGGCATGATGTTCATACAACTTGCTTGTTAGGTGCTGCAAGAATTTTACATGAATTGAAAGATGAGTGGGATGGCATAATCAAATTGATCTTTCAGCCAGGTGAAGAAAAAAATCCCGGTGGGGCTAGTATTCTTATCAAAGAAGGTGTTTTAAAAAATCCTGTTCCGCAAAGAATTTATGGCCAGCACGTGCATCCACAGCTAGAAATTGGCAGAATGAATTTTGCATCTGGAAAGGTGATGGCAAGTGCAGACGAAATTTATATTACTGTAAAAGGCAAGGGCGGTCATGCTGCTAAACCAAACCTTACTGCAGATACAATTTTGACTGCAGCACAGATCGTGAATGCACTTCAGCAACTCATCAGCAGAAACAACAATCCACTTTCCCCTTCAGTGCTTTCAATATGTTCCATTCAAGGTGGTTTCACAACCAATGTGATTCCATCTGAGGTTAAGATGATGGGGACATTTAGAGCAATGGATGAAAAATGGAGATTTGAAGCACATGACAGAATTCGTACAATCATAGAAAGTACTGCTCAAGCAAATGGAGCCGAGGTTGACTTGGATATCAGTGTTGGGTACCCTTCTGTTATTAATGATCATACAACCACCGAAACAGCAAGAAGACTAGCTAAAACATTAATTGGAGAAGAACATGTTGGGGAAGCTGAAATAAGCTTGGGTGCGGAAGATTTTGGGTATTATACCCAGGAAATACCTGGCTGTTTT
>JBEASE010000006.1:0-52777 GCA_041162625.1 Bacteroidota bacterium
TAAAATCAGGATCGGCTGTAATGCCCAACAATCCTTCTTCTGCGTTAACACCAGGTACGCCTGATCTACTATACAAATCAAACTTCGCAACAAGATTCAGTTTTTTTGTAGTGTTACTATAATGTAAAACTTGGCCTTTTCTTTCTACCACCAAGATATCAAGATTAGGAAGTACAGCTAATTCAGTCGGCTCGTCAAAAACACCACCAGCCAAAACGTTTTTTGTAAACCGATCTTCCTCCGGAACATTTTGTGTTTTAGCTTTAGTGTAATCTGGTTTTTGTCCACTTCCTATTGCATATTGTATTCCACCTAAAATATGTCTTAAAAAAGCAGGTTCAGAAAAAGACTCATTTGTATGACCGAGTTCTGTATAAAAAGATCTTCCTCCATCAAAATCATGGTACCAAGCCATAGGATGATTTCTTCCATTCTCTTTCATCTATACTAATCAACACATTCACATGATCAGGAACTTTTTTAAAATTGTACCACTCATCTACTCTTTGCCATACTTCCGGTAAATGTGAGGTACTTGGATGGTACCTGTCATTTACAATCAATTTTGCTTGTTGATTTTGTGGATGGCTTTTAAAGTACGCACCCGAAAGTTTTCCATACCAAGGCCAATAATATTCACAATCTGTAGCAGCATGAATACCCACATATCCTCCGCCTGCTTGAATGTATCTTTCAAAAGCTGCTTGTTGCATATGATTGAGTACATCACCAGTAGCACTTAAAAAAATAACAGCATTGTATTTTTTTAAATTTTCATCTGTAAACATGTTTGCGTTTTCTGTAGTATCTACAGTAAAACCATTTTCTTTTCCCAACTGCATAATCGCAGCTTGTCCGTATGGAATTGAGCCATGCCTAAAACCTGCAGTTTTTGAAAACACCAAAACAGATGATTGTGCAAATGTTGAAATTGATAAATACAAGAAAGAAGCAACAGCTACTAATCTGAGTTTGAACATGTGTTGTTTGTTTACAATTAAAAAGACCTCTTCTATAAGAGGTCACAAAATTAGATGTAAAAAACGCCGCAAAATTGCGGCGTTTAAGATATTTGATGAAATAAGTAGATTTTTTACAACTCTTTAATCTTTATATCGCGGTACCAGACTTTATCACCGTGGTCCTGTAACACAATTCTCCCCTTGCGGAATGTTCCAAAACCTTTCATGGTCTTGAACTTACTTCCAGCAACCAACTTGTTCCAGTTTTCATCACCCACAACCGTTGAAACCACTGTTTCTCCATTGAGGATGAGCTGAAGATTATTATTGTTGTAAATCACCTCAGCATGATTCCATTCACCCGCAGGTTTTACGGTCTCCTTACTGCATGAAATGAGATCATAAAGATCCCCAGCTCTGTGTTTGGTGATTTTCGCGTCTGGATGTTTACTATTGTCCAACACCTGCATTTCCATGCCGGTTAAATAGGACTTCTTATACATCGAGTCTTCCTTTACGCCAAAGATGATACCGCTGTTTCCGCCTTCGGAGATTTTCCACTCTACACTCAAATGGTAGTTTTCATATTCTTCGTCGGTTGTGAGATCCCCACCAGTTTTTACACCCGGTTTATTAACAGGAGTAAATGTTAGAAGTCCGTCTTCTACCTGCCAAGATTCACCAGTGGCTTCACCACGATAAATATGCCATCCTTTTTTAGACTTGCCATCAAAAAGGGATTTCCATCCTTTTTTTAGAGGAACTTCATCTTGTTTGGGAACAGCAGCAATAAAGAGAAAAAAAAGAGCAATCGTTGATAATAATTTCATGTGGCTTATTTTTTCATGGAAAGGATATACTCTACCATAGCAGAAGCATCTTCCTCGCTAATATTTGGATGTCCTGCCATTGGTATTTCACCCCAGTTACCCTGACCGCCTTTGATAATTTTTTCTGCAAGCATTTTGATGTTTGCTTCGTTGCTTTCATATTTTTTGGCTACTTCTTGATAAGCAGGGCCTATCAATTTTGAATCGTCTTTATGACAAGTGCGGCAATCAGATGCTTCAATCAATGCCTTGCCATCTTTTTTAGCCACTGCTGGAGCTTCGGCTGGAGCAACCTCTTCTACTGTTGCATTGCTGATGGGTTTTGTCTCCGTTGATTCAGGGCTCTCACCACCACCGCATGCATATAATCCAGCAGCAATCATCATTGTTAATAGTACTTTTTTCATTTTTTGATTTTTATTTGTTTGTTTTAAATGCCTAAAATTTTCTTGTTGAAAGCCTCATCGCTGCCCGTCCCTGCAAAATCATCGAAAGCCTTCTCCGTTACACGTATAATCTTGTCCTTGATAAATACAGCTCCCTCTTTTGCACCATCCTCTGGATGTTTAATAGCACATTCCCATTCCATCACAGCCCACCCGCTGTAATCATATGCAGATAGCTTACTAAAGATAGAAGAGAAATCAACCTGTCCATCCCCTAAAGAACGGAATCGCCCAGCCCTGTTGATCCAACTTTGGTAGCCACCATAAACACCCTGCTTTCCTGTTGGATTAAACTCAGCATCTTTTACGTGGAACATTTTTATGCGTTCATGGTAATGATCAATATAGGTGAGGTAATCCAAACACTGTAAAACAAAATGGCTTGGATCATACAATAAACAAGCTCTTTTGTGATTATTCACTTTTTCAAGGAACATCTCATAGGAAACACCATCATGTAAATCCTCTCCAGGATGAATTTCATAACAGAGATCCACTCCGTTTTCATCAAACACATTTAAAATAGGTAACCAGCGTTTGGCCAACTCCGTAAAACCAGTTTCCACTAACCCGGCCGGTCTTTGTGGCCATGGATAAACAGTATGCCACAACAAAGCACCACTAAAAGTAGCATGTGCATTTAAGCGGAGATTAGCAGACGCTTTCGCCGCATATTTGAGCTGTTGTACGGCCCATTCGGTCCTGGCTTGGCTATTTCCTCTTATATTTTCTGGTGCAAAGCCATCGAATAGGGCATCGTAAGCAGGGTGGACAGCCACCAATTGTCCCTGAAGATGCGTAGATAATTCTGTAATCTGTAGACCCGCTTCCTCCACAATTCCTCTAATCTCATCTGCATAAGTTTGGCTTTCAGCAGCCTTTTGGAGGTCAATACACCTAGGGTCCCAGCTCGGAATTTGAACACCGACGAAACCAAGAGAGGCGGCCCATTTACAGATGGAAGAAAGAGTATTAAAAGGAGGTTGGTCGCCCATGAACTGGGCTAGGAAGATACCGGGACCTTTTATTGTTTTCATGATTGTATAATTTAATTACACCGTGTGGGGTGTCCATTTTTGTTCCGACTGAGAAGAGAGGACCACATTGTCTATGAAAGCCATCCCTCTGATACCATCTTCAACACCAGGGAAATCGAGCATTTCTGGTGTTGCTTCTTTACCATCCATTTTTGCTCCTAGTGTTAGTGCAAAATTTCTGTAGATATTCGCAAATGCCTCAAGATATCCTTCTGGGTGACCTCCTGGTGTTCTAGAATTATGTACTGCAAAAGAGGATAGTCTATCTGCATAGTTTCCACCTGCCCTGAAGATTTGTGTAGGTTGATGCAACCACTTCACCAGCATTGTATTGGGCTCGTGTTGTGCCCATTCTAGTCCACCTTTTTCTCCATAAACACGAATCTTTATACCATTTTCTTCACCTGCAGCTACTTGTGAAGCCATTAATACACCAGCCGCACCATTTTCAAATTTCAACAACACATTGCCATCATCATCCAACATCCTTCCCTCAACCATTACATTGAGATCAGCACAGATATGTGAAATCTTCAATCCGCTGATGTATTCTGCTAAGTGAGCGCAATGCGTTCCAATATCACCCATACAACCGCTCTTGCCGCTGCGTTTTGGATCAGTTCTCCATGCAGCTTGTGCATTCCCTTCGCGCTCAGATAGTTTACTCAACCATCCTTGAGGATATTCCACCCAAACCTTTCTGATTTTTCCAAAGGCACCTTCTTTCACCATTTGCTTGGCCTGCTTAACCAATGGATACCCAGAATAAGTATGTGTGAGACAAAGCACTCGACCAGTTGCTTCTTGTATTTTTTTCAATTCTTTTGCCTCATCTAATGTAAATGTAATCGGCTTTTCAATCACTACATGAAAACCGTGTTCCATGGCCATTTTAGCCGGTGCAAAGTGTGCGAAGTTGGGTGTAACGATGGTAACAAAGTCCATGCGTTCACCTTCTGGTAATGCAGCTTCTGCTTTGATCATTTCTTCGAAAGTCAAGTATGTGCGATTTTCTGGAAGGAATAACATTTTGCCAGAATCTTTTGCTATTTCTGGATTGATGCTCAATGCACCGCAAACCAATTCAATTAAACCATCTATACCTGCAGCATGTCTGTGAATAGCGCCAATGAATGCATCTTTGCCCCCACCAACCATGCCCATTCTGAGTTTCCTGTTCATGATATTATGTTGAATTTATTCTGAAAAATAGAAGTCTTAAAAGTACAAAAAAGAAGGGGACTTTCGTCCCCTTGCTCTTTAAAAAATTATAGCGGATTTTATGCTGCTTGTTTTTTCTTGCCCATGAAATACAACAAAGCAAAAGCAACAATTAAAATACCCGGGAAAATCAACATGTTTGATAAAGTAGCTTGTCCCGCTGCTAAATCTGCAGCATCTCCAACAAGACCAGAAGCCTCAGCTGTAGCTTTGTTGTCTTTGATCCATCCTCCAATAATAGGCTGGAACATAGATGAAGAGAACATACCAATGCCACCCATGATCGACAAGCCCAATGCACCAGTTTGTGGTAAATGCTGACCAACGTATCCTAACATGTTTGGCCAGAAATAACAAATACCCAATGCATAGAATACAGCAGCAACATAGAGCATGGAACCAGACATGGTGCTGAGCATATATATACCAATTAGGCCAAAGATTGCAGAGCCCAGCAATACACCGGCAGTATTGAGTTTTTCTACGAGTGGCCCGGCAAAATAACGACCTACAGCCATTAAGCCAGTTACTAATGCAAGAATCAACATGGGACTAGCACCTGCTTTAGCGAGAATTGGTCCAACCCATTGTTGTGGACCGAATTCTGATATTGCAGTAAGTGCCATACACGCTGCCATGAACAAATACAATGGATTCAACATGGCTTTGAAGCTAGCAACAGGAGAGCTTGCATCTGCTTTTGGTTGAGGAAATGCTTGTCCCCAAAACATGATAGCATAAATTATTGTTGGAATCATGATGACCCAAATCTGCGCTTGCCAATGAAATGCAGCATCAGTCATGAATTTAGAAATTAAAGAACCCAATACGATTCCGCCAGGAAACCACATGTGAAATTTATTCAACTTGCTGTGAAATTCATTTCCAGAGTATGAATCTGCAATCATCGGATTACAAGCTGCTTCTGTACAACCGTTTCCAATGCCAATAAATAAAGTTGAAATCAACAATACATTGTAGCTACTAGCATAAATCGTGGTTAGAATTCCAATAGCGTGTGCAAGGAAAGCAACCTGCATAATAATCTTTGGTCCGATCTTAGCATAGAAGATACCAAAGAAAATCATCGAGATGGGAAAGCCCAAGAACCACATAGAATTGATGGTTCCCAGTTGTACTGTGTCTAGGTTTAACTCGGTTCCTAATTGTGTAAGAATACCCGCACGAATGCTAAATGAAAATGCAGTGGTGATAAGCGCAAAACAGCTTGCCCAAAACAAGCGGTTTGCATTAATCGTTTGGTTCATTGTATGTTGGTTTGGTTAAAAGGTAATGAAGCAATCTAACTATTGCTGAAACTAAAAAATATTGATCGTTTAACCAAAAATCATTCCTTCTTTAAATTCAATCATTGGCCTCTTTTGTATATTCGTAAAAATCATTTTATAATGCCAGAATCAAATGTTTTTGATGCGATTGTTGTCGGCTCCGGTATCAGTGGAGGATGGGCAGCGAAAGAACTTACTGAAAAGGGTTTGAAAGTCATCATGCTTGAACGCGGAAGAAATATTGAACACGTAAAAGATTATGTGAATGCCACCAAAGATCCATGGGAATACCCACATCGTGGTGGTCGCACACAACAAATGATCAAAGACTATCCAGTTTTAAAAAGAGATTATCCGCTTAATGAAACCAATCTTGATTACTGGGCAAAAGACAGTGATTGTCCGTATACCGAAGTAAAGCGATTCGATTGGTTCAGAGGATACCAAGTGGGTGGAAGATCGCTCATGTGGGGCCGCCAAAGTTACCGCTGGAGTGAAGTTGATTTTGAAGCCAATGCAAAAGAAGGTATTGGCACTGATTGGCCTATTCGCTACAAAGATCTTGCAGCTTGGTACGACTATGTAGAAACCTTTGCGGGTATCAGTGGATCTAAAGAGGGTCTTTCTATTCTACCGGATGGAAAATTCATGCCACCCATGGAATTGAACTGTGTAGAGAAAGATGTACAAGCTAGAATTCGCAATCATTATAAGGGTGATAGACATTTGTTCATAGGACGCGTTGCTAATATCACGCAACCGCTTCCTGGTAGAACCAATTGTCAATACCGCAACAAGTGCTGGCTAGGTTGTCCGTTTGGTGGATATTTCAGCACACAATCTTCTACGCTTCCTGCTGCAATGGCGACTGGCAACTTAACACTAAGGCCCTTCTCGATTGTTACAAAAGTGTTGTACGACAAAGACACGCAAAAAGCAATTGGTGTTGAGGTGTTGGATAGCGAAACCATGCAAACCTATGAATACAAAGCCAAGATTGTTTTCTTGAATGCATCTACATTGAACTCTACTTGGATTCTGTTGAATTCAGCTAACGATGTTTTCCCTGAAGGTTTGGGAAGCTCAAGCGGACAACTCGGACATAACCTTATGGATCATCATCTTGGTGTAAGAATCAATGGTAGTTATGAAGGTTATGAAGACAAATACTATTATGGAAGAAGGCCTAATGGATTTTATATTCCTCGTTTTAGAAACGTAGGAAATGATAAACGTGATTACTTGCGTGGATTCGGTTATCAAGGAGCAGGAAGCAGAGAAGGATGGAACCGTAATGTTGCTGAATTCAATATTGGTGTTGAATTGAAAGAAATGCTTACAGAACCAGGTGGGTGGCAAGTGGGTATGGGTGGTTTTGGTGAAATTTTACCTTACCATGAGAACAAGATTACTTTGGATAAAAACAAAAAAGACAAGTGGGGACTAAATGTTTTGGCCATCGACTGTGAGTTGAAAGACAATGAACTCAAGATGCGTAAAGACATGTTGAACGATGGAATTGAAATGCTTGAAGCTGCTGGCGTAAAAAATGTAAAAGGAACAGATGGTGATGGTACACCAGGACGCGGTATTCATGAAATGGGAACTGCAAGAATGGGAACAGATCCTAAAAATTCTGTCCTCAATAAATACAATCAGGTTTGGGATGCAAAAAATGTATTTGTAACCGATGGTGCTTGTATGACCTCAGCCTCTTGTGTGAATCCATCACTCACTTATATGGCACTGACCGCTAGGGCAGTTGATTTTGCAGTAGGTGAATTAAAGAAAGGAAATCTTTAAGCAAGAATTTATCTAAGCGCGCCGGGACAACCAAGTGGGTTGTCCCTTTTTTGTATCTTTGCGCCATGCTAAAAAGCACGCTAATTAAGGCCGCGACTGCCGCGGGAACACTTATCAAAGAAAGAATAGACGGAAAATTTTCAATTGAAAAAAAATCAGGTCCAAACGATTTGGTAACAGAGGTGGATAAAGCATCTGAAGCTTTGATCATGAACATTATTCGTGAAGATTTTCCTGATCATTTTATTTTGAGTGAAGAGATTGGAGAAGTAAAAATGGATTCAGCCTACAAGTGGATCATCGATCCTATTGATGGCACCGTCAATTTTGCCAATGGTATTCCTCTTTGTTGTGTTAGCATTGGTATAGAAAAAGAAGGTAAGATGATTATGGGAGCGGTATATAATCCTATGATGAACGAATTTTTTTTCGCAGAAAAAAATACCGGTGCTTTTTTAAATGATAAAAGCATTCACGTAAGTAAACAAAAAGAAGTGTTACACTCTTGTCTCGTTACAGGATTTCCTTACACGTATTTAGACATGGAAAATGGCCCGCTTGATGTTTTTGAACGACTCATCCGCAAAGGAATTCCTGTTAGGCGACTTGGTTCTGCTGCTATAGACCTTTGCTGGGTTGCAGCTGGTAGGTTTGATGGCTTTTATGAACACAGACTTAATGCATGGGATAGTGCTGCCGGATTTTTATTGGTAGAAGAAGCGGGTGGAAAAGTAACCGACTTCAAAGGCAATCACTACTCGCCTTATCAGCCTCATCTTGTGGCGACCAATGGTTTAATACATGAAGAACTCTTGCGTTGGATTTCAAATACACATCAATAAGTAATTATGTCAAGAACTGAAATAAGCGAATACGGCGAATTTGGATTGATCCACCATCTCACTAAAAATATTGAACTACAAAACGCCTCTTCTGTGCTAGGTGTTGGAGATGATGCTGCTATAATTGATCATTTCGGAAAACAAACCGTGATCACAACTGATATGCTGATTGAAGGTGTTCATTTTGATTTGGCTTATACGCCTTTAAAACACCTAGGATATAAATCTGTGGTTGTTAATCTAAGTGATATTTATGCCATGAATGCTGTTCCTACTCAAATTACATTGAGTATTGGTATCAGCAGTAGGTTCAGTGTTGAAGCATTAGATGAATTTTATGATGGTGTATATGCGGCATGCGAAGAATATGGTGTAGACCTGATTGGTGGTGATACTTGTTCTTCTCAAAAAGGATTTATTGTTTCGGTGACTGCAATTGGTGAAATAACAAACGATAAAATAGTTCAACGTTCAACTGCGCAAAAAGGTGATCTGATCTGCGTTTCAGGAGATTTAGGTGCTGCCTATATTGGTCTTTTATTTTTAGAAAGAGAAAAGAAAATATTTCTGGAAAGTCCACAAGTACAACCCGATCTTGAAAATGAACAATATGTAATTGGGCGCTTACTCAAACCTCGTGCAAGAAAAGACATGGTTGAATTTTTTGAATCACAGAATATTCTTCCAACATCAATGATGGATATCAGTGATGGATTGAGTTCTGAGCTCTTACACATTTGTGAAAAAAGTGGAGTGGGGTGTGTGATCTATGAAGAAAAAATTCCTGTTTCTGAGGAGTCGAAAAAGGCGGCTTATAAATTTGAAATTGACCCAACGGCTTGTGCGTTAAGTGGTGGAGAGGATTATGAATTGTTGTTTACCATCAAGCAAGATGATTATGAAAAGCTTACGCTGAACGAGCAAATTAGTGTAGTCGGTTATATCACCGAAGCCGAAGAAGGTGCTATTATCAAAACCAAAGGTGGTAATACACATAAGATTACCGCACAAGGGTGGAACGCTTTCAGGAAGTAATCAATCAACAACAATAAAACTATCGGCGTCTTTCCAGAACGGAAGATTTTTTCTTACTTCCTCCAATTTGCTTTTCTCTAAAGTAATGGTGTGTATATCTTCATCGTGGGCCTTGTGGTAAAGTATTTCTCCCATTGGGCTTATCACCATGCTGTCGCCGCTGTGATAAAGTTGATTACCGTCATTTCCAACACGGTTTACACCAACAACAAAACACTGGTTTTCTATGGCTCTTGCCTGTAATAACGTTTTCCATGCGCTGCTCCTGCGTTCTGGCCAATTCGCTACATAAACCAACACATCATATTCGGTAGTAATTTCATTTTGTTCATCTGCTTTTAATTGTTGTCGTGCCCAAACAGGAAAACGAAGGTCATAACAGATTTGTAAATTAATTTTCCAGCCGCCAACTGATGCAATTGTCCTTTTGTTACCAGAAGCATAATGCTGGTCTTCTCCTGCCAGCGTAAAACAGTGTCTCTTATCATAATGCCCGAACTTACCATCCGGTTGCATCCATATAAAGCGATTGAAATAATTTCCCTCTTCTACTGCAATCATACTCCCACCGAGAATAATATTTTTTTGTTTAGCGATATGTCTCATCCAAGCAATGGTTTCTCCCTCCATATTTTCGGCCAATAAAGTTGGTTGCATGCTGAATCCGGTTGAAAACATTTCTGGCAGCAGTACAATATTGGTCTTCTCTGCAATGCCCAACACTTTTTTTTCTAGCATTTCTAGATTAGCTTTTTTGTCCTCCCAATGGAGATTAGTCTGTATCGTTGTGAAGATTAGTTTTTCCATACAATTCTTTCATTGCTTTGGTAATGATATTATTTTCAAATCCTTTTGACAGCATATACTGTCTTACTTTCGACTGTTTTACAAAAATGGTATTGCCGGGCGCCTTAAGGGCATTCCACTTTTTTTCCATTTGCTTGACCAAAGAGACCTCATAGGCCTGGGGGTCTATTTCTTCTCTCAATGCTTTCTGAATGGAGTAGGCAGAAACTTGTCGTTTTTTCAATTCCATTTCTATTTTCTTTCTGCCCCATCCCTTCATTCGAAACTTTCCGCCCACAAAAGCTTTGGCAAATCTTTCTTCGTTTAAAAAACCTCCTTCAATGAGTGATGACAAAATTTGATTCGCATCCGCCCAGGATAGTCCGTACGATGATAATTTAATCTTCACTTCCTGATGGGTCCTTTCTTGGAACGCACAGTAATGACGGATTTTAACCATCGCTTGTTCAGGTGAAAGATGCTTTTTCCAGGTTTTGATTTCGTCCATCTTTGGCAAATTAATGATTAACCCATCAGCTATTTCCGGTTTTCAACATTATTGTGGTGTTTTTTGTAGAAAATGTCAAGAAATTTTGACCCTTTCTTAGGCGCCTTGAAGTTATATTTGCTCATAAACAAAGGTTGATATGAAATTCATTGTTTCCTCTTCTGCGCTACTTAAACAGTTGCAACAGATCAATGGTGTGATTGGCTCTAATAATGTGCTTCCTATTTTGGAGGACTTCCTGTTTGAGATTGAAAAAAACACGTTAAGTGTTGTAGCAACCGACCTGGAAACGGTAATGAAGATTCAATTGGATATTGAAGCGAAAGATAGTGGTCGCGTTTGTATACCTGCAAAGATTTTGATGGATTCGCTTAAAAATCTTCCTAACCAACCACTCACTTTTGATATCGATAAAAATTTTGGTATCGAAATTACCAGCGATAATGGCAAGTACAAGGTGATGGGAGAGAACCCCGACAACTTTCCGAAAGAACCACCGGCTGATGATACCTCAAGTTTTAACATGACAAGTCATGCTTTGCTGACCGCCATCAATAAGTCGATTTTTGCTGTTAGCAACGACGATCTTCGTCCCGCTATGACAGGCGTTTTCTTCGAACTCGAAAAAAACGGAATTACATTCGTAGCAACCGACGCACACCGTCTTGTTCGTTATAAACTTAAAGACGTTAAATGTCCTAAATCAGATTCTTTCATCGTTCCTAAAAAGCCGCTTAACTTGTTAAAGGCTTCTTTACCAGATAATGATGATGAAATCACCATCTCTTATAACAACAACCACCTTTTTGTAAAACACGGAACCGTTCAGCTTTCTTGTCGCTTATTAGATGCAAGATTCCCTGATTACAAAGTTGTAATACCTGCTGAAAACCCTTATAGAATGACCATTGGCAGACAAGATTTTCAATCTGCTTTGAGAAGGGTTAGTATTTTCAGTAACAAAAGCACCAACTTGGTTACCTTGAATATTTCTGGTAGCGAATTGCAGTTGATGGGACAGGATGTGGATTTTAGTTTCGAAGGAAATGAGCGCATGTCTTGTCAGTACAACGGAGAAGACATTACCATATCTTTCAATGCCCGTTTCCTTATTGAAATGTTATCAAGCACGGATAGTGAAGAAGTGCGACTAGAATTGTCTACTCCAACAAAAGCTGGTTTGTTAAAGCCTGTTGAACAAGAGGAAAATGAAGATTTGTTGATGTTGGCAATGCCATTGATGTCTAATTAATTTTAAATTCTTTGATATGGATACGTTGATTTCCTATTTCAGCGATCTTGAAAAAAGACCCCTCGAGAGAGCGGGTTTTTTTATCGCGGGTATGGTTTTGCTTTGGTTGATTGAAAATGCAATCCCCCTAGTACACACGCACTACAAAAAAACAAAAGGAAAACATGCGGCCACAAATGTTGCCTTTACTGCTATTCACTTTATCATACACACTTTTCTTGCTGGTGGTATTGTCTTCATAGCAAGCTGGACAGAAAAAAATAATTTCGGTCTTGTGCATTGGGCTAATCTTCAACCCATCATGGTAATTTTAATTACTTGCTTGGTGTTAGATTTTTTTGCGGGGTGGCTTTGCCATTTTGTAGAACATCAAATTCCTTTATTCTGGAGGTTTCATATTATTCATCATGCCGACAATAATGTTGATGTAACCACCGGTTTAAGACACCATCCATTGGAATCTGTTTGGCGTGGTCTTTTCTTTTATATTGGTATTTTCGTTTCTGGTGCGCCCATGTTTGCTGTATTATTGTATCAAACAGCATTGGTCTTCATCACAGGATTTACACACGCAAACATCAGTCTGCCTTCGTGGTTAGACAAGGCGCTTAGCTGGGTGTTGGTTTCGCCCAATATGCATAAGGTGCATCATCACTGGAAACAACCATATACAGATAGTAACTATGGTGCTGTTTTTTCAATTTGGGATAGGCTGCTCGGAACATTTATGAAGCTTGATCCGTCTCAATTGAAATACGGACTAGATCAGTATTATCCCAATGAAAAAGATGAAGATTTTATTGCGCTCATGAAACGACCTTTCCAAAAATTGAAATAAGCTTGAAAAAGATTGCCGTTATACCTGCTCGTTTCGCAGCGACTCGTTTTCCTGGTAAGTTGATGCAAAAAATAGGAGACAAAACCATCATTCGAATGGTGTATGAAAACGTGCTGGAGATGGGGTTGTTTGATGATGTAGTTGTGGTTACTGATAACGACATTATTATAGAAGAAATTAAATCCATCAAGGGTACCGTTGTGAAAAGTATCAAAGATCATCCATCGGGCAGCGATAGAATAGCAGAAGCAATTTTGAATATGGATGTTGATGTGGTTGTTAATGTTCAGGGCGATGAACCTTTTGTGAACAAAGACCCTTTAGAAAAACTTATTGCAACGTTTAATGATTCAAGCGTCGGGGTGGCCTCTGTAATGCAAAAACTGGGTCCCGATGAAGATATCAACAATCCAAATTTTGTGAAAGTGGTGTGCGATAAAAACAGCAATGCGCTTTATTTTAGTCGATCTCCTATTCCTTATAAAAGAAATTTACAGTCCTCTCTCCCCATATACAAACATGTTGGTGTTTATGCGTTTAGAAAAAACGCTTTATTATCATTCACTAAATGGCCAATGGGTGTTCTTGAGCAAACAGAAATGCTCGAGCAATTAAGGTATCTTGAAAATGGTGTTAAAATAAAAATGATTGAAACTGCATCAACCAGTATTGGCATAGATACTCCCGAAGACTTAGAAAAAGCAAAGTTGTTTTTCGCGAGCAAAAACAAATAGACTTAACATTTATTTTTTCTTGTATACTGGAACCGTGCTGCAGGGTTCGCCATACATTAAAGATTTAACAACGGGTAATAGTCGATTGGTTATTGCAGTATAAGCATATGGTAGAACCTCTTTTTCACCACACCCCTTAATCACAACGCGTTTATCTTCAAATTCGTTTGCGTTGATTGCACCAATCTTTTCTAAAAATAATTTTTTAAACAACTCTTCTTTGGTTCCTTCAAATACTAGGGATGCAATAAAAGAAAGGCGACTGGCAATTAGCATATATGCCCACATGGGAATAATAGCATCAGTTGAGCAAAATAATGCAACTTGTTTGTTTCGGTATTGTTCCCAATCGTGGTTATCTAAGGACGTCCTGAATTCTTTTTCCTTCAACAACATTTCCATGAAGAGAAAGTCCTTAATATCGAAAGAACAAATTTCTTCCTTTGGAAAATAATTTTCTAGGTTAAGTGTGATGATTCCGCTTTCTGCTACCTTGTTTCTTAGTTCTTCCATGCTGCAAAATTATTCAAAAAGATTCAGCCACCCTTGTGGGGTGGCTGATCGTTTGTTTTCTCATGAGCAGTTTCTTATTTCTAGTACCCGGCTTCTCTTCTTTTATCAACAATGGTTGTTGATTTTTTGAGAGACTCCATTGTGCTGTACATCGCAAATTGTTTCATTTGTTGCTCAATAGCCCTTTTCTGACCATTGATATCTACGATTGCGCTTGGAAGTGCCCCTACTTGGTTCACCTTAATAAAGTATGCCCCGTTTTGTCCCTCAATCACTTCCGATATACTAGACAAGTTCTTTTTGTTAAACGCTGCACCGATTACCTTGGTTTCTGATCCCAGACCTGGTAAATACGGATCATTGAACTTAACAGTGTCCACATTGGCCGTAATGCCTGCGTTTTGTGTGGCAATTTTCGCGAAGTCCTTTTCACCACCAATCTTTTTAGCGATTTGCTCTGCCTTCTTTTTGTTTCTTAAAATTGGCTCAACCAATACCCTCGCAACGCTTGCTGGCTGAACGCCTTCTTTGATTTCGTTGGTAACCATAGCAACAACGTATTGATTTTTAAGATCAAATGGCTCGGAAACCGTACCAATTTTATTATCGAACACCCATCTTACAATAGATCTGGAACTTAATGGTCCTGCTGTATAATCAAGCCCCCTTATATTGTCTGCAGTATTTTTTGTCAGCTTCATTTTTGAAACCGTCTCGTCAAAAGACTTTTGATCTTTGCTTGATGATGCAAACTGGGCGGCTGCGGTTGACGCAGTAATATCTGTTTCTTCACTAGGCACGATTGGTTTAGATAAATAAGCAACCTTGTATCCTTCTTCAAAATTTTTCTGGTTGAGGATTTCCATAACATGGTAACCAAAAGAAGTTTTTAAAACCGAGAAGCTTCCCTTTGGTTTATATTGTGCATATTCTGCAAAATCTCTGTCGAGTGTGCCCATATCAATTGAAGAGAAATTATATTCACCCCCATTTGCTTTACTTCCCTGGTCGTCGCTTAATATGGCAGCAAGAGATCCGAAATCCGCTCCACCCTTAATGGCTGCAAAAATACTATCGGCTGTTTTCTTTGCCGCGCTGTCTGTTCTCCTCATTTGTCCGCTTCTTGGATCAACCGTTCCAACAAGAATATGTCTTAGTTTAACCGAGTCTGGTAAGGTCCTTGTTTCGATTTTCTTTGCAATAACATAGCTTCCGCCATCTAGATATGGACCAACAACAGACCCTACCGACATAGAGATAATGGAGTCTTTTGCGCTCATCTGTAATCTCGACCTTAAAGCAAATCCATCAAAATAAGGCAATACGGTATTGTTTCTTGTAACAAACCCTTTAGCGTCTGTTGTAGAAACAAACTCACTCTTGAGCCCCGCCAATTGATTATATAGTTTTATGGAGTCTTGCTGAGTTGGTGCTGCACTAAAAGAAACATATGCAATGCTTTTTACTTGCTCTTGTTTAAACTCATCTTTATGTGCATTAACATAATCAGAAATTTCTTGGTCGCTTATTTTAACAGTGCTATCAGCAACCGTTGAATATGGAACTCCCACAAAAGAAATAGATGCGATGGCATTATTGTCGCTTGCCATTTTCTCTAACATCCATTTTGGAACATATGCTCCTTGTGCGATAAGAGATGTATACTTTTGTGTTAATAGGTTGATTTCGATTGGGTTTAATAACTGGTCGTTTACACTTGCAATATCCTCTGCTTTTCCTTTTTTCATATTCGTAAACCAGTTCTTTGCGGCTGTTATATCAAATGTGCCCGTTGTGGGGTTTTGAAACAATTGCTTGAACTCTTGTGGGGCGTCTTCAGAAAAAAGGACCGCTCCCAGTTCTTTTGGTGTGATAGTTAATCCGAGTTTATTAGATTCGTTCTTTACCAGACTTTCTTGTATATAGGTGTTCCAAACATTTTCAACAATCGACTGTGTCGTCATCTCGTCTGTTTGCATCCCTTGGGATCTGTAGTTTTGCTCTACCTGGTTTACCTTCTGACTAAACTCTAGAAGGTCAACATCATTACCAGCAATACTTCCTACTGATGAGGGCTGACTACTAAAAAGGTTGCTGTTTCCACCAACAAAAGCATCTTGCACAAGAAAGGCAATCAAGCTGATTGAAATCATCACAGTTAACACAACTGCTGCCTTATCCCTGATTTTCTGAATAATTGACATATGGTATATATTATTATAAGGAGGGCAAAAATAGGCTAAAATTGGTTATTAACAAACTGTGGAAAACCACCAAATAATGAGAATTATAGGTCTTTTTTTGGGTATTCACATTCTTTTGTTGATATCTCTGTTTTTGTGTGGATTAAGCCCATTTTTGGTTTTTCTCAATATGGATTAAAAGAAAGATCTCCACCGGGTAAAAATAACAAAAAGGAAAATTTATGTTTTGAAACATTTTCTTCATTGTTTATCCACAGGTGTTGGGTGAATTTTGGGTTGTTTATAATTAATTCTGCTTTTTTTTATTTGTGGATTATTTTAATAATAGACTTGATTCTAGAAGAGCGGTTATTCACTATTAAATGTTAATTGGTGTTTATTTATGTTGGTATAGATTAATAAAATTTATAAAAAATCAGTTTTTCACATTTCCACACACCTAATAGTAATAAGCTTTTTTAAATATAATATATACATATAAATACTACCTGAATTATCAACAGTAAAATAAAAGGAAAAAAACTCATCTTTGATACTGATATACACGGTATGAAAAATATAAAAAATATAATTTTTGATTTAGGGGGTGTGCTTATTGATTGGAATCCAGAATACATGTATCGAAAATTAATTAGTGATGAAGAAAAAAGAAATTGGTTTCTTAATACGGTTTGTACTGCTGATTGGAATGAAAGACAAGATGGGGGTAGATTAATTAAAGAAGCAAATGAAGAATTAATTGAACAGTATCCAGCATATAAAGAATGGATTCTTGCTTATTATGACAGATGGGAAGAAATGTTAAACGGTCCAATACAAGGAACTGTTGAAATATTCAAAAAGATCAAAGAAAAGAAAAAACACAATATTTATGCATTAACCAATTGGAGTGCAGAGACATTTCCAAAAGCGCTTCAAATATTTGATTTTTTACATTGGTTTGATGGTAGGGTTGTTTCCGGTGAAGAGATGACAAGGAAACCATTCAGGGATATTTATGAAATTATTTTAACCCGATTTAATTTAGAACCAGAAACAACATTATTTATTGATGATAATTTAAAGAATATAATTGCAGCAAAAGAGCTAGGTATACACTGTATACACTTTCAATCGCCTGAAAAACTCCATTTAGAATTATTAAATGAAGCAATATTATAATTAGCTAAAAATCTGGTAGGCAACAAAACTAAGAGTGTATGCTATTACCGTCATATATAACAACTGGATAAGCGGCCATTTCCAAGATCCTGTTTCTTTTTTAACAATTGCTAATGTGCTCATACATTGCATAGCCAATAAATAGAAAACCAATAATGAAAAACCAGTTGCTTTTGTATAAACAGGACTACCATCAACCCGTTTAGCAGATTGCATTTTATTTCTTAATGTTTCACTGTTTTCATCCGCATCTTCACCAACACTGTATAATGTTGCCATTGTTCCCACAAATACTTCCCTTGCTGCAAAAGAGGTAATTAAAGCAATACCAATTTTCCAATCATAACCAAGCGGTTGTATTACTGGCTCTATACTTCTACCCATAATACCAGCATAAGAATACTCTAATAATGCTGATGATTTTTCAGCTTCATATTCTTTTGTTTTATCGGGATTATTTTGAATTAAAACAGCATACTTATTTTGAATTTCTTCTCTTTTATCAGTTGGACCATAAGAACTAAGTGCCCATAAAACCAAAGAGATAACCATTATTACTTTACCAGCATCAAAAACAAACACTTTTGCTTTTTCTACCATAGTTATTACTATATTTTTCCACCTTGGTTGTCTGTAAATGGGTAATTCTAAGATGAAAAAACTTTTCTCTTTTATTTTAATAAACAAGTTTAAGAAATACGAAACCAACATCGCAACAATAATACCCAACACGTATAATCCCATTAATACCAACCCTTGAATACTTAAAAAACCAAACAAATATTCGTTTGGAATAATTAATGAAGCCAATATAGTGAATACAGGAAGTCTCGCACTACAACTCATAAAGGGTGTAACCAAAATAGTCAACAACCTTTCTTTTTTATTTTCAATATTTCTTGCACTCATGATTGCGGGAACAGCACAAGCAAACCCCCCAATCATTGGCATGACACTCTTTCCATTCAAACCAACCCTCCTCATTATTCTATCAGATAAAAAACTGATTCTTGCCATATAACCTGTGTCCTCTAATAAAGTAATTAAACCAAATAATATCATGATTTGCGGAACAAAAACAATGATTCCACCAAACCCAGCCAAAACACCATTAATTAATAAATCACTAAACCAACTCGGTTTCATCACACTTCCTAAATAACCGCCAATAAAACCAACCGCCTCCTCAATAGCGGTCATTGGATATTCTGCAATCCAGAAAACACTTTGGAATAAAATAAACAACACAACACCCATTATCAAATATCCCCAGGTTCTATGGAGAAAAAAATAATCAAGTTTATCAGAAAATAATTTTCTTTTTTCAATTGTGTTTTCTTCAACCGCGTTTTTCACAATTGATCTAATGCGCTGGTATCTTTTTTGGATATCTTCTGCCTGAATCTTGGTGTGGTTAAATGAATATTTTTTTTCTATTAACTCAATTTTTTCTTGTTCACTATGATCAATATCAAAAGATTCATGATTAATTAAATGATGAATTGCCGCATAACTAGATAGTTGAGGAATTAACTGTTTAATCTCTTCAATAGCGCCTTCGGCTAATTCATTAATATTATAAAAATCCTGACCCGGAACAACAGTATTTAAAACAACCGAAACAGTAGACTTTAATTGTTCTATACCCTTTCCTGTTCTTGCGTTAACAACCACAAATGGAACACCCATTTCTCTTGCTAGCTGATCGGCATCTACCCGTATTCCTCTTTTTTTTGCTATATCCGTCATGGTTAAAGCCACCACAACAGGAATTTTTAGATCAATAACCTGTGAAACATAGAGCAGATTTCTTCTTAAATTACTTGCATCTGCAACAATAATAGATAAGTCTAGTTTCTCGCCCCTATCAGGAAACATCAATTGTTTATAAGAAACCCACTCATCTTCTCTTCTTGGATACAAACTATATGTTCCGGGCAAATCTATTATTGTACAGGAACCACGACCCGGCAAAACAAAATGACCAAGTTTTTTTTCAACTGTAACCCCCGGAAAATTACCCACCTTTTGGTTTAACCCCGTTAAAAGATTAAACAAAGAGCTTTTACCGCTATTTGGGTTTCCTAAAATGGCTATATGTAGTTCTCTGCTCAACTTGTTATAAACCACAAAGGTAGTTCCAAAAACAGGTCTTTACTTACGAAAGCAGTAAAAAGCTATTAGTGACCAAAAAAGAAATAGTCTTTGCTAAGTATAGTAACTTTGTACAAATTATCACCCCATGTTAAGGAGTCTCTTTGTATTGTTGTTTATAAGTCAGGTTGCTGTTGCTCAAAAGCTTTCTAAACCAGACAAAGCTTTGGTTGAATACCTTAAATCAGAGGTTGGCTATTTGGCTTCAGACGAATTAAAAGGAAGAAGAGCGGGCGACCCAGGAGAAACCCTTGCTGCCAATTTTATTGCCTCAAAATTCAAAGAGGTAGGGCTTGTTCCAAAAGGAGACAACGCTGATTATTTCCAGCACTTCAATATAAATGATGGAAAGGTTATAACTCCATCCACTTATCTTACAATAAACGGGACCAAACTAGATGTGGGAAATGATTTTTATCCTCTCGCGTTTACAAAAAATGGTTCAGCAAAAGGAGAGCTTAGTCCGGGTTTGCACGAAAAAGACCAACCATGGATGATTGATTTGGCTGAATCGCTAGAAGAAAACAAAGAGAACCCCCATTTTGATATCAACAACCTTATCAACGATAAACTAAAGTCTGCAAAAGAAAAAGGAGCAAGCTTTGTTCTTTTCTTCAACAGCGCAAGGGGCGCAGAGGTATTAAGGTTTGATGCAAAGGACCGCACAGAAACAGCCCCGCTGCCCGTTGCTTTTCTTACTTCTAAAGGAAGGGACAAAATAATTAAAGAAGCAACAGACACCTACTCAGTCGATGCACACCTATCAGTAGAACCAAAAATTAGAAAGTCAAAAAATGTGGTTGGGTACTTAAACAACAACGCCCAATACACCATAGTAATTGGAGCACATTTTGATCACCTGGGATATGGCGAAGACGGAAACTCAATGATCAGGGGTGGAGAAGCATCAATACACAATGGCGCAGACGATAATGCTAGCGGCACATCTGCGATGATTGAACTTGCCTTTCAATTAAAAGGAAATAAAGCCAAGCATTACAATTTTTTATTCATTGCTTTTTCTGCTGAAGAACTAGGCCTTAATGGGTCAAAATATTTTGTTGAAAACCCAACCATCTCACTGAGCACCGTTAACTACATGATTAACATGGATATGGTGGGAAGAATGAATGATAGCTCAAAGACTATCACTATTGGTGGTTATGGAACCTCTCCCTCTTGGCAGAATATGATTGCTTCGGTGAAGAAAAAAAGCTTTAATGTAAAATTTGATTCAAGCGGAACCGGGCCAAGCGACCACACTTCTTTTTACAGAAAAGATATTCCGGTATTGTTTTTCTTTACAGGATTACACACTGATTATCATAAACCATCCGACGATGCTGAGAAAATCAACTATGTTGGAATAGCACAGATTGTCCGCTTTATACAAGAAATGATCGAAAACGACAAGTCTCCTAATAAATTGGTGTTTACTAAAACGAGAGAACAACAAACATCCACATCAACCCGCTTTAGCGTTTCAATGGGCATCATGCCGGACTACTCCTACAGCGGAACAGGGGTTAGGGTAGATGGTGTAACAGATAATCGACCAGCAAAAAAAGCTGGAATAACAGGAGGAGATATTGTAAAACAACTAGGAGACTTTAAAACATCTTCTGTTGAAGCATATATGCAAGCCCTTTCTAAATTTAAAAAAGGTGATAAAACATCGGTTGTTGTTACGCGTGGAGAAAAAGAGATAACTTTTGAAATCCAGTTTTGATGAAGCTTAGGTTAGATGACGATAGAATGTCGGATAACTTTTTTGAAGACACAAGAATACTTGGTATTGCTTGTACTCTAAAAAATTACCAATTCTGTTGGCACATCGATCAACTGCTTCAAATTCCATTTCAAACTTCTGCTGACTTGCAGATTCCTATGGAAAAAAACAGAAGATCCTATTTGTTTACTGTATATGAATTCATTCACCAACTCACACAGAAAGAACATTTTTTATACAGCAACAAACACGAAGGAGAATTTTTGCTTCCCGAACTCCAACACCTTGATTTCATTTGGTTGATTAGGGATCCACTGCACGACGCAGAAGAGTTCTCTAGAATACAACAAAGAATAAAAGAAATTCCCGGTGTTCAACTTGTAACAGAGGTGGCACACGATAAAATAAAATCAAAAGATAACCTACAACGATAAACTATGTGGACAGAAGAAAACAACAAGCTGTATAAAAAATTCCAATTCAAAGATTTTAATGCAGCATTCGCCTTTATGACAAGCGTTGCTTTGCTAGCAGAAAAAGCCGATCATCACCCCACATGGACCAACACCTGGAATACGGTAGAAATTTGGTTATCAACCCATGATGCCGGAAATGTGGTGACGCAAAAAGATAGAGACCTCGCTGAACAGATTGATGCAGCTTTTAAATAATGGTTACAGCAAAATCACCAGCCGATACAAGTTCTCCAATAGGTGTTGTTCTTTCGCTTAACCCATATTCATTCATAATAGCGACCACATCGCTTAGGCTTTCTCTAGATACCGCTATCAATAAACCACCACTGGTTTGAGGATCTGCTAAAATATTTTTGTGCAACAATGCACTGGTGTTATCCTGAAGTCTAACCTTGTGTCCATAGCTATCCCAGTTTCTATTTGTCCCGCCAGGAACCGCACCTCTTTCTACATAATCCACAAGCACATCTGATATAAGCGGCACCATTGAAAAATCAACTACAGCCGACAAACAACTGCCTTCGGCCATTTCAATTAAATGTCCCAACAACCCAAACCCCGTAACATCCGTCATTGCGCTAACACCAGGAATTTTTGCAACCCGAGAACCTATTTTATTTAATTGCATCATTTGGTTTGCTGCCAACAATTTATCTTCTTCTCTTAGTTGATTCTTTTTTTCAGCCGTTGTTAAAATTCCAACACCCAATTTCTTTGTCAACAATAACACATCGCCCCTTTTTGCTGTATTATTTTGCTTTAAGTTTTTTATATCAACTAGTCCATTCACAGCAAGTCCGAATATGGGTTCTGGAGAATCAATACTGTGTCCGCCCGCCAATGGAATACCAGCCTCCAAACAAATACTTTTGCTTCCCTCTATAACTCTTCTCGCAACAACAGGAGGAAGTACATTGATTGGCCATCCTAATATTGCAATTGCCATAATTGGGTCACCACCCATTGCATATACATCACTAATTGCATTTGCGGAGGCTATTCTTCCAAAATTGTAGGGGTCGTCAACAATAGGCATGAAAAAATCTGTAGTAGAAATCAATGCTGTTCCGTTTTGTAAATCATAAACAGCAGCATCGTCTTTACTATGGTTTCCCACCAGTAATCTATCGTTATCGGGCATACTAAAACTAGAATGTAAAATTTCGTCTAAAATCTTTGGAGATATTTTACACCCACAACCCGCACCATGTGAATACTGAGTAAGTTTAATATTTTCCATTGCTATCATTTTAACAGTAAGTCAGCGTTTATACTATCATTCACTACAACAGTTGGAATTGTAGTAACAACTGGTTTTGGTTCAGGTCTGTTGTTTAAACCCTTAGCATATTGTTTGTCGTAATACTTCAATAATATAGAGAAGCACTCTTTCAAATTATTTTCTTCTAAAAATTGCAAAGACATTTTTGTTTCTAAACCACCCAATCTTTTTTGAATTCTCTTGATTGCTTCACCAAGTTCTATTTTATCAAGCTTTCCATAGGTTTCAACCAAATAATCTAAACGTGCTTCAAAAGGAATGTCTAAAAATGCAACGGGACAAGTCCTGATATGATTCCATAGTGGTTGAGGGATATTAACAGTGCCGATACGCTGACTTTCGTCTTCTAACCAGATGGATTGTGCGGGTTTATTAAGCGTAATGGATTCTATTTCAACTGAAAGCTTGTTTTCAAACATTTCCTGACTAGGCTGCTTCGGTAAACCGATATTTCCAAATGCAGATCCCTTATGTCCCGCTAAACCCTCTAGATCAATGATTGCAGCACCTTTTTCTTTAAGTGCTTTTAATACGATTGTCTTTCCACTTCCTGTGTATCCACCCAATATCTTAAAATCAAACTTCTCCTCAAACTTGCCCAACACCCAATTACGAAAAGCCTTATAACCACCGACAAGTGTGAATACCTTAAATCCATACAAATCGAGCAACCAAGCAATTCCCGCACTTCTCATTCCGCCTCTCCAGCAGTGCACTAAAACTGTTTTGTTTTCAGGATTTGTTTTGGCAATAGTTTTTTCAACAAAAACAACCATGTCTTTCATCTTGGGACCGAAGAATTCTAAACCCTTTTTGATTGCAAGCTCTCTAGATGATTGTTTGTAAATAGTACCTACAACAGCTCTTTCCTCATTGTTGAACAAAGGAAGATTATATGCTCCGGGTATATGTGCATGTGAAAACTCCCCTTCGCTTCGAACATCAAAAACAGGATGCGTAAGCGAGAGCTTTACAAATTCTTCTACAGAAATTTTTTGTATGGCCATTTAGCGTAGGAACAATTACTTGTTCATGCTTGTCAAGAATTCGTTGTTGTCTCTTGTGCCCTTCATTTGTTTCAACAAAAGCGACATTGCTTCTTCGCTGTTCATATCAGCCAAATGATTTCTGAGCACCCACATTCTTTGCAACACTTCTTTATCCAACAACAAATCTTCTCTTCTTGTAGAGGAAGCAGTAAGATCAATTGCGGGGAACATGCGCTTGTTGGCCAACCTTCTGTCGAGCGCCAATTCCATATTACCCGTTCCTTTGAATTCTTCAAAAATTACTTCATCCATTTTGCTTCCTGTATCAATAAGCGCAGTTGCTAAAATGGTAAGTGATCCACCATTCTCGATTTTTCTTGCAGCACCAAAGAATTGTTTTGGCTTTTGCATGGCGTTCGCCTCAACACCACCCGATAATACTTTACCAGAAGATGGTGCAACGGTATTGTGTGCACGCGCTAGACGAGTAATTGAATCAAGCAAAATAACAACGTCATGTCCGCACTCTACCAAGCGCTTTGCTTTTTGTAGTGCTATGGTTGAAACTTTTACGTGCTTCTCTGCGGGTTCATCAAATGTAGAAGCCAACACCTCAGCTTTAACGCTTCTTTCCATATCAGTAACCTCTTCTGGACGCTCATCAATCAACACCACCATCAAATAACATTCTGGATGGTTAGTAGCAATTGCATTAGCAACCTCTTTCAACAACATGGTTTTACCCACTTTAGGTTGAGCAACAATTAATCCCCTTTGTCCTTTTCCCAACGGAGTGAATAAATCCATCATCCTTGTTGAGTAATTATCTGCTTTTGTATATAGGTTGAATTTTTCTTGAGGAAACAGGGGGGTTAGATAGTCGAACGGCACACGGTCTCTTACTTCTTCAGGCAGTCTACCGTTTACAGTATCAACCTTCAATAGTGCAAAATATTTTTCACCTTCTTTAGGAGGCCTAATACTACCAGTAATTGTATCACCCGTTTTAATACCAAACAACTTGATTTGTGAAGGAGAGACATACACATCATCTGGCGATGATAAATAATTATAGTCGCTACTTCTCAAGAAGCCATATCCATCTGGCATCATTTCTAAAACACCTTCGCCCTGAATTGCACCATCAAACTCAACATTAAACACCGGTTCTTTCTTGATGTATAGTTGTTTTGCGGGCGCTTCGTCTTGCGCTAAATTATTTTCTGGCGCCTGTGCCTCTTCCCTGTTTTCATCAACCGACACTTGAGTAGTGGGTTGTGTGTTTTCGGATGCAACAGGCTGTTCATCAATATTGCTCTTCTTGATAATCTTCTTCTCTGGCTTTGGAGAAACTACCGGGCTTGCTTTAATTTCTTCTGTTGATTCGTTTTCTACAATGGCTTCTTCGGTGCTGTTTGCTGTTGTGGTTTTTACAATTCTTTTTTTCTTTGCAGGCTTTTCGTCTTTTGCATCGCCCTTAACTGCGCTTGTGAGCACAGCCTGCTTATCAAGAATTTTGTAAATCAGGGCCTGTTTTTCTAGTTTTTTAGCTCCTGTGATTTTCAATTGTTCTGCTATGTCCAATAACTCTGGAACAAGCATGTCATTCAGCTGTAAAATGTCGTACATAAATTGTATTTGATGAAATATCCCCGAGAAGGATGAATGATAGTTGGTAAAAAATGAATGAAGAAAAGAATCCGAAAGGAGAGAAATGGTAACGACCGCTCCTTATTCTTATGCAATGTTAAGACATTTTTCTATATGTAAAAAATATTCTGGCCATCGAAATGGCCACCCAATAGGCTTCTCGCCTTCATTTTATTACCTTTGCACCTGAAAATAGCTTTATGTTCAACAAGAGAATCAAGATAAAAGAACTTCTGCTCCAACAGGCTGGTCAGCAAGAGGTTGTAGTAATGGGATGGGTAAGGACCTTTAGAAACAGCCAATTTATTGCACTGAATGATGGATCTACTAATGCCAATTTACAAATTGTTGCCCCATTGGGCGAGTTTGGTGATGATTTACTAAAGCGCATCACCACTAGCGCTGCGCTAAAAGTGACAGGTACGCTCGTTGAATCTCAGGGAAAGGGGCAGTCGGTTGAGCTTAAAGCTACCACCATAGAGGTTTTGGGAGATTCTGATCCAGAAAAATACCCCCTTCAACCCAAAAAGCACTCTCTTGAGTTTTTAAGAGAAATTGCCCACTTGCGCTTCAGGACCAACACTTTTGGGTCTGTTTTTCGCGTTCGACATGCTTTGGCCTATGCTATTCATGAGTTTTTTCATAAAAAAGGCTTCCTTTATATGCATACGCCCATTATCACCGCAAGTGATGCTGAGGGCGCGGGTGAGATGTTTAGGGTGACTACTCTCCCGTTTGATAATCCTCCTAGAAATGAGGAGGGGGGTATAGATTTTAAAGAAGATTTCTTTGGAAAGAGCACCAATCTAACAGTAAGCGGACAACTTGAGGGGGAGCTAGGGGCGACAGCCTTCGGTGAGATTTATACTTTTGGTCCCACTTTTAGAGCCGAAAACTCCAACACCACCAGACACCTTGCTGAATTTTGGATGATTGAACCAGAAATGGCTTTCCATGATTTGGAGGACAACATGAATCTTGCTGAATCTTTCATTAGGCACATCATCAAGTTTGCGATGGAGAACAACATGGAAGATTTACAATTCCTCGATCAGCGTTTAGCAGAAGAGGAAAAACAACTTCCAGCAGATAAGAGAAGTGAAATGGGCTTGATTGAAAAACTCAAGTTTGTTGTAGATAATGATTTTGAGCGCATCACTTATACTGAAGCCATTGATATTTTACTCAACTCGCCTGCATATAAAAAGAAAAAATTCCAATACGAAGTAAAGTGGGGAATTGATATGCAAAGTGAGCACGAGCGTTATCTAGTTGAAAAGCATTTCAAAAAACCAGTTATTGTAACGAACTATCCAAAAGACATCAAAGCGTTTTACATGCGCCAAAATGATGATGGTAAAACAGTGGCCGCAATGGACATATTAGCACCGGGTATTGGAGAGATCGTTGGTGGTTCTCAAAGAGAAGAAAGACTTGACAAATTAGTTGCTCGCATGAAAGACATGCACATCCCTGAAGAAGAATTGTGGTGGTATTTGGATACAAGAAAATTTGGAACAGTGCCACATGCCGGATTTGGCCTAGGTTTTGAAAGGATGGTATTGTTTGTAACAGGAATGACCAACATCAGAGATGTGATTGCTTTTCCTAGAACTCCAAAGTCGGCCGAATTCTAAATCATTCTACTTTATCGTTTTTTATACACATGACTGGGATATGTGTATGATGAAGCAATTCTCTTGTTAAGCTTTTTTCAAAAAGGCTTTCCAGAAAACTATGTTTTTGTGGTAGTGTAACAATCAGATCAATATTGTTCTTTTCTGCAAAATCATTGATCCCCTCATTCACATCTTTGTTTTCAATGAAGTCGTATGTAGGATTCATTCCCGTAAGCAACATGTCTAAATTGAGTGTTTGCTCAGGAACATCAGGATTAAAATTTCTCTGTTTATAATCTACATGCAGCACATGTAATTCTGCATTGAAAAAGCTTACTAACGCACGAATAGGTACTACTGGTGTTTTATTTATAACCTCTTTGAAATCGGTAGTTAGTCCAATTTTTTTGTAAGGTAAAAATCTTCCGCCCGGAGGCACTACAATAACTGGTGTATTTGTTCTGCTAATGACTGATAAAGAATTGCTGCCTAGGAAAAATTTTCCAGCACCAGTAACACCCCTACTTCCCATTACTACAGCAAAGGGTTGAAGTGTTTTGGTTAGCTTGTTGATTTCGTCACCAACATCACCAAGTCGGCTTTCTGTATATACAACCAGCTTACCTGCTGTGATGGTTTCAATATTGTGTTTTATTTCTGCTAGTCGATCTTCGCTAGCTTTTTTGATTTCTTCTATTGACACAGTTATCAAAGGCACCTCTGAATAACTAATGGGTATTTGATATACGTGCACAATCATTAAACTAGAACCCATCGCAGTTGCGAGGTCCATACCATATTTTAGTGCATTGTCGGCTAACGGGGAGAAGTCGGTTGGAACAACAATTAGTTTCATGCGGCTGTTTTTTCAAACTTAACCGACCGCATCATTTTGTTGACTGATGTTGGTCAGCCCACCCCATGATTTTACTACTGTTTTTTAAGATACGCATCTATCTTTCGTGAAACATCTTTTCTTATATCTACATAAAAAAGATTGATGTCACCCGCATGGAAGTTTTTACTTCTGTATAAAAATGATCCAGGAAATTTTGGATGTGAAACCCATAATGCGCTTCCTTCCACTTGTGCGCTTTGCGTTTCTGTATATACCTTTTTGAGATTGTATAGAACCGCTCCCTGTTGCATAGTTTTATCTGCAATCTCACTGGTTGTTTTCCATGTAATTGGATTTACAACCGCAATGGTGGTGTCTGCACGCGTAGCCCAACCATCATTATAATCATTCCTGAATGTTCTCCAACTTACAAAACACCCAGTGCTGGTTCCATCCTGACAAACAGGTATTGCAACATATTCGTTTTTCTTTACACCCATACCAACTAAATAAGCACAGACCAATTGGTTGGCGAGTGGTTTTTGGTCAAAAAACTCTTTGAGTAAACGGGTTGCGTGGGTGGTACCCTGACTATGAGACGCAATAATAATTGGTCTTCCTTTGTTTTCATGTTCCAAGTAATACTGAAATGCTTTTTTTACATCATCATAGGCCATATTAAACGCGGCATACTTGGAAGCACTATCTGGTTCGGCATACATACCAATATGTGCCTGTCTATATCTTGGGGCGAATACTCTTGACCTTTCATTAAAGGCAGATGCTTGATAAAGTATAGGACTGTAATCTGTTTTATAATTGATTACAGAATCATCGATACTCGCATTGGTTATTCCATTCTCTCTTACACCCGTGAGTGTTGTTGGATGCAGAAAGAACACGTCTGCCACCTTTTCTTTGGGTTCTGTAATTAAGGGTGTGGGTATGGTATCGGAAGGATCCCATTTATCGGGATGAGCTGCCCAAAATCGTAATTCACTGTAATTTGGAATCCCATTCTCACTTTTAAACGCATCGCTACCACTATATGCAGTCATCTTTTTGCTGCAAGAAAGAATAAACAATAAGAGACAAAGGAGTAATATGCAAGAGTGTAAGTTTCGACTTCTGTTCATTTTTCAAAATTATGTTTGTTATTTTTACTCAACAATCTTTTATCATGAATATTCCTGTAGTAGACCTTAATTTGTTTATAAACGGCACACCGGAACAAAAAGTTCAGTTTGCCGCCGATTTAGGAAAGGCCTTCGAAGAGGTCGGTTTTGTATCAGTCCGAAACCACGGGATCGATCAAACACTAATTGACACGCTTTACCAAAACGTTCAAACTTTTTTTAGCCAGCCCGAAACAATCAAAAGGAAATACGAGGTTCCGGGTTTAGCTGGACAAAGAGGCTATACCTCTTTTGGTAAAGAACATGCAAAAGGAAGTGATGCTCCAGATTTGAAAGAATTTTTTCAATTTGGACAAACTATAGCTGCTGGTGTTGTTGCTGAAGAAGAGTATCCAGATAATGTTCAGGTTGAAGAGGTAGTAAGTTTCAATGAAAAATTTCTTGAGGCCTATAGGGCTTTTGAAAAATCTGGTGGAGCTTTATTGAGTGCGATAGCTATTCACCTGGGACTAGGAGCAGATTATTTCATGGAACATATTGAACAAGGTAATAGTATTCTCAGGGCTATTCATTATCCTCCAATTCTTCATGAACCAAAATCTGCTATTAGGGCAGAACAACACGAAGATATTAACCTCATCACATTACTAGTGGGTGCATCTGCAGATGGACTTGAAATATTAAGCAAAGACAATGAATGGCTTGCAGTGAAGGCCGGTCCGGGCGAAATTGTTGTGAATGTTGGAGATATGTTACAAAGACTAACCAACGACAGGTTAAAAAGCACTACCCATCGTGTTGTTAATCCACCTAGAGAGCTTTGGCATACATCGAGATACTCTATTCCATTTTTCCTACATCCAAAGAGTAAAATGTCTCTTGCTTGTTTAGACTCTTGTATAAGCGCTGCATATCCTAAACTTTATGAAGATTATACAGCTGGGCAATACTTGGATGAGAGATTGAGGGAAATAGGTTTAAAAAAATAGTCTTGACCCTGATCAGACACATACCCTTTTTAAAGACTGTATTTTTTTACAGTATTTCTGCCTTTGGTGGACCACAGGGACACCTGGGTATGATGTTGTCAACTTTTGCTAACAAACGGAAAGATGTTTCGGAAAAAGAGTTGATGGACATTTATGCTTTTTGTCAACTTCTGCCTGGAGCAACATCAACACAAACCTTAACCCTAATTGGTTATAAGCGTGGTGGCACTTCATTGGCATTACTTACACTGCTCATTTGGATGATTCCTGCAGTTATCTTGATGACAGCTCTTTCAATAATTATAGCCGGTAATAATACTGAAGTATTGAAAGTATTTCGTTTCATGCAACCGATGGCATTGGGTTTCCTTGCTTTTGCTGCATTTAAAACAACCAAAATCATCAAGACCAATTTTGCAAAAATCGTCGCTATCGTTTTTGGATTATTGACGTTTCTTTTTTTTAAATCACCATGGATATTTCCAGCTGCCATCATTTTGGGTTCCTTGAGCGGATTATTAATTAAAAGCGATGAAGAAGTTGAGGTGAAACACAAAAAGAGACAACTGAACTGGATGCTCTTCGTATTGTTTCTTGGATTTTTTATAACAGCAGCGTCTTTATCAGAAACAGCAAGAAAAGAAAATTGGTCGAATAGAACACCCTATAACCTATTTGAAAACATGTATCGTTTTGGAAGTTTTGTTTTTGGCGGTGCTGATGTATTGATACCTGTAATGTATGAACAATATGTAGTTCGTCCCGCTACCAAGCGCATTCAATCCACCAATCAAAATGTAATAAAAATTGATCGTGAAGAATTTTTAACAGGAGCCGGAATGGTTAGAGCAATTCCTGGTCCCGCTTTCTCCATCTCTTCTTTTATAGGCGCTACTGCATTACAATCTAAAGGATATGCTTCTCAAATAATGGGAGCTATAATTGCTACCATCGGAATTTTTCTTCCCAGTTTTTTAATTGGTGTTTTTCTTTTTCCCTTGTGGGAAAATTTACACCGCTATAAAGTTTTACAAAGATTAATGATTGGACTAAACGCTACTGTTGTGGGCATCATGTTGGCCAGTATCATCTATCTTACAAAAGACACGATTGTTCCTTTGCAACAATTACCATTATCAAATGCATTGATGTTTTTTTCTGTAATGTCTGCCACCTATTTTTTACTGACCTATACCAAAGTTAAAGCTCCAATAATTGCAGCTGGTTGTCTGTTGCTTGGAATTATTTCAGTCTTATAGCATTAAGCATTACTTATAATATCCTGATTGCATTATTTCATTCATCACACTATCAGGCACTAAGTAGCGAATGGATTTTCCATCTTTGATTAATTTTCTAATCAACGATGCTGAAATTTCAATTAATGGTGCTTTTAGTGAAATAATGTTTGCACCCGGAATTTGCTTTACTGGATAATTCAAACGCTCATAAACACAAATCTTGTATCGCTTCAGTATAACATCACCATTTTTCCATTTCTCGATATTTTCTAAACTATCCGATCCCATAATTAGACTGAAGTCGTGGTCTGGATATTTTTCATCAAGATAAGTGAGCGTTTCAATTGTATAAGATGGCTTGGGAAGTTTAAATTCTATATCAACTGCCATCATTTTTGTCTCACCCTCAATTGCTACCTGCACCAAATGCAAACGATGGTATTCATTCAATAAACTATGATTCTGTTTAAATGGGTTTTGTGGTGACACCACAAACCATACCGCCTCTATTTCTGTGTTGTGCAACACATAGTTGGCGATAATTAAATGTCCGTTGTGAATGGGATTAAATGAGCCAAAGTAAAGACCAATTTTCATAAAGTATTGAAAACCAGTTAATTAGTATTAATTTTCATCAACCAAAATCGATGCAGCCTCGTTTATTCTAAGACTTACTTGATATCCAGCCACCATTACTGAAATAGGATCGCCAAGTGGAGCAATTTGTTCTACCATTATATCTTCACCCTCAAGAAAACCCATCTCCATCAGTTTCAAAACCAACTCCTGATCTTCTAAGGCAACAATGACTGCTTTTTTCCCCGGCGCTAATTCAGAAAGCTTCTTTCGCATACGTTGATATAAGAACCACAAAGCTACTTCGGTTCATCGGATTTCTTGTAATTTTATTCCCAATATGAATGAGGTTCAATTCTTTTTTCTACAACCGGTTTCAGTCCTCAAACAAAGAAATAAACTTAAGTCATTTCTCCAAAAGACAGCCCAAAAGGAAGGAAGACCTATTTCATCTTTAAATATCATCTTTTGTTCTGACGTCTACCTGCTTAACATCAACAAGCAGTTCCTGAATCATGATTTCTATACCGATATCATCACCTTCGACCTGTCTGAGTCAAAGAAGGGGCCGGTTACCGCTGAGCTCTATATAAGCTATGATCGGGTCAAGGATAATGCCCGTCAAATGAAAACAGTCACAACCAAAGAATTACACAGGGTTGTTTTCCACGGACTCTTGCATCTTTTGGGGTACAAGGACAAGTCAACAAAAGACAAAATGCTGATGAGGAAGATGGAAGATAAGCTTCTAGTAAAGTATTTTCGTTAAATGTTCCACGTGAAACACTTTCTTTTATTGTTGTTTGTGTTACCGCTTTTGGTAGCGGGACAATCACAGTTTAGTTTACAGGACAAGAAATTCACTCCCACAGTCGAGCTAGACCAACAGCTACTAGAGTACGTTAACCTTCAAACCAAGGGAAGAGGTTTAACCGAACAGGAAACGCAGTTCTTTTATTGGTCTAACTACCTTCGACTATATCCTAAACGTTTTTCTTCAGAAATAATCGGCTCCTTTCTTTCTTCATTTCCAGAAGCAAAGGGAAAGGAGTCGGAGTCTTTAAAAAGGGAACTCTCATCTCTTTCTTCACTGCCTAGATACAGGTTTTCCATCCAGCTAGCAGATCTCTCTCTTGACCATGCCTCTGATTTATCTGAGTACGCCAATCAAATTAGCCATGTAGATTCGAAGGGAAGGACATTTCCCCAGCGGATGAAGATGGGAGGTGTTACAAAATGCGCGGCTGAGAACATCTATACAGGAAAGAATGATGGTTTATTGGCTCTAATAATGCTGTTGTTGGATATAGGGTTGGAGTCGGCCGGACATAGAAAGAACATCCTCAACCCCAATCTGGTTAATATGGGGGTATCAATTAGGCCCCGAAAAGATGCTGAAGGCATAATACTGGTCCAGGTATTTGGCTGTAACTAGTATCCGTAATGTTCCACGTGGAACATTATCTACCATGCTTGATTTCATAGTATAGGCTACCCCAAGCTTGTCGCCCTCTTCTTCTTTCTATATCTTTGCGCCATGTTTCCCAAGTACGATGTTATAGTGGTAGGAGCAGGTCATGCTGGCTGTGAGGCAGCTGCTGCCGCAGCAAATATGGGTAGTCGCGTGTTATTAGTCACCATGAACATGCAGACAATAGCCCAGATGAGCTGTAATCCTGCCATGGGAGGAATAGCAAAAGGGCAGATTGTACGAGAAATTGATGCCATGGGAGGGTATTCTGGTATTGTTACCGACCTATCTATGATCCAGTTCAGAATGCTGAACAGGTCGAAGGGACCAGCAATGTGGAGTCCGCGTGCCCAAAGCGACAGGATGTTGTTCTCTTCTAAGTGGAGAGAGATGTTGGAGAATACGCCTAACCTGGATTTTTACCAGGATATGGTGCATGGATTGTTGGTTAAGGATGGCCGAGTTAAAGGGGTTGTTACTGGCATGGGGAATGAAATTGAGGCAAAGGCTGTTGTACTGACCAATGGAACCTTCTTGAATGGAGTAATACATGTGGGAGAGAAGACATTTGGTGGAGGAAGGATGGCTGAGCGTTCTGCACATGGTATTACCGAGCAATTAGTAGAGCTAGGCTTTGAGAGCGATAGGTTGAAGACCGGAACGCCACCTAGAATAGATGGCAGGAGTTTAGATTACAGCAAAATGGAGGAACAGAAGGGAGATGAAGAGATGACGGGCTTCAGTTATATGGATTTGGACAAGATCAAGCCTGAACAGCAGAGAAGTTGCTGGATTGCTTATACCAGCCAGGAGGTTCACGATACATTAAAGACTGGATTCGATAGGAGTCCTATGTTTGCCGGCAGAATTGAGGGAACGGGACCAAGGTATTGTCCCAGTATTGAGGATAAAATCAACCGATTTGCTGATCGTGAACGCCACCAGCTCTTTGTAGAGCCCGAAGGATGGAACACAGTAGAGATTTATTTGAATGGTTTTTCAACATCTCTTCCAGAAGATGTTCAGTATCAAGCACTTATAAAAATTCCTGGCTTTGAGAACGTCAGAATGTTCAGACCAGGCTATGCTATCGAATACGATTATTTTCCGCCGCATCAATTACATTACTCATTGGAAACCAAACATTTAGGTGGGTTATTTTTTGCGGGACAAATTAATGGAACTACGGGGTATGAGGAAGCAGCCTGTCAAGGATTGATGGCGGGAATAAATGCTCACAACCAGGCGCACGATAAGGAGCCATTGATTTTGAAAAGGAGTGAAGCGTATATAGGAGTATTGATTGATGATTTAATTACCAAGGGTACAGAAGAACCGTATAGGATGTTTACTTCTAGGGCGGAGTTCAGGACTTTATTGCGTCAAGATAATGCTGATTTGAGATTAACTAGAATTGGATATGAATTAGGTTTAGCATCAACTGAGCGTTATGAAAAGATGATGCAAAAAAGTGATCAGGTTATTGAGGTGATTAAAAAATTCAATGAGATTTCTATTGAGCCAACATCTATGAACGGATTGTTTGAATCGATTGGTTCATCACCGATGCAACAGAAACAAAAACTTTCACAGTTGGTATTGAGACCAGGAGTAGGCGCAAAGCAAATGATTGAACATCATCCTGAATTGAAAAAAGAATTTGAATTGTATAATGACCTTGTAATAGAGCAGGCTGAGATTCAAATGAAATATGATGTGTATATAGAAAAGGAGAAAGAGATGGTGGAGCGTATGACACAAATGGAAGATTTAGAAATTCCTGTAACCTTTGATTTTGATCGTGTTCAGGCAATCGGGAATGAAGCAAAAGAAAAATTAAAAAAAATACAACCACGCACATTGGGACAGGCTTCGCGTATATCAGGAATTAATCCAAGTGATGTGCAAATACTCATGGTTTACATGGGCAGATGATTTATCTTGTTGTAAATAGTTAATGCATTATGTTTTCTTTAGAACCCAAAGAGCTAATCAAACAATTTCCTTTATTTGATCAAGAGCTTGCTTCATTTATTAGTGAAGAAGCAGAGACCAAGATATTTAATCAAGGTGATGTGTTGATGCGCCCTGGTCAGTTCTTTAAATATGCAATGCTAGTTGTTAGAGGAAGAGTAAAATTGTATAGAGAAGGTGATGAAGGAGAAGAGTTTTTCATGTATTATTTAGAACCAGGAAATGCTTGTGCTTTGAGTATGTTGTGTATGGCTAGGAGTCAGTCGAGCTCAATAATGGCAGTAGCTGTAGAAGAAACAGAAGTGGTGATGATACCCATACAGCACATGGATAACTTGATGAAAAATTATCCTTCTTGGTATCATTTTGTAATTGAAACATATAGATCTAGGTTTGAAGAAGTATTGAATGTAGTTGACCAAATTGCATTTAAGAATATGGATCAACGTTTAGAGTGGTATTTAAAAAGACAGGCTGATGTAATGGGGCCGAATTTAAATCTTACTCATCAGCAAATAGCTAGTGATATTAATTCATCTAGAGAAGTAGTATCAAGACTATTGAAGAAACTAGAAAGTAACGGAACTGTTGAAGTAGAACGCAACAATATTAAGTGGAAGGGGTAGGATTCTATATCCTATAATTGCGTGTGACAAATATCACACTTGGAGTCTTTGGAAACACTCATTTTTGTACTTCCCTACAGAATTATAAACATAAAATTTAAACATGTCATTAATTGAATTGATTAAACAGCCCTGGCCATGGTATGTAGCTGGACCAATCATTGGCTTGATGGTTCCTACTCTACTCATCTTTGGCAACAAGACATTTGGAATTTCTTCTTCATTACGCCATGTATGTGCAGCATGTATACCAGCAAAGGTTCCTTTCTTTCAATATGATTGGAAGAAAGAGATTTGGAATTTATTTTTTGTTTTTGGCGTTTTTATAGGAGGTATTGTTACTGCGTTGTATTTAAAAACAGAACAACCAATTGTTGTTGATCCAAACTTGGTTAATGAATTATCAGGATATGGCATAACTGAAATCAATGGTTTAGTCCCCGAGCAGTTGTTTGGTTGGGGCTCATTGGGTACAGTAAGAGGCATTATCATGATGGTTGTTGGCGGATTTTTTGTTGGTTTTGGAACACGCTATGCTGGTGGATGTACATCCGGACATGCCATTATGGGCTTATCTAATCTTCAATTACCATCCTTGATTGCAACTATTTCATTTATGGCTGGTGGTTTCATAATGGCTAACTTGATTCTTCCATTTATTTTATCGCTTTAAACATAGAATATGCAAAACAATATAAAAGATACGAATACAGATTTTGAAGTAAGGTCGCTTGATGCGATGTGCGTAAATGATGAGCAGGCTCAAACTCCAGCTTGGCACAATTTAAAATACATGTTTTTTGGATTGCTTTTTGGGATTGTATTGATCAAGTCTGAAGTGGTGTCTTGGTATAGAATACAAGAAATGTTTAGGCTGCAGAGCTTCCACATGTTTGGTGTGATTGGATCTGCTGTGGTGGTTGGAGCAATTTCTGTTTTTATCATCAAGAAGTTTAAGATCAAGACTATTAATGGTGAAGAGATTTTACTTCCTAATAAAACATTTAACAAAGGGCAAATCTATGGAGGTTTGTTATTTGGTTTTGGCTGGGCAATGACAGGTGCTTGTCCGGGCCCCTTGTTTGCACAACTTGGTTATGGCGCAACAGCAATTTCAGTGACTATTTTAATGGCTATTGCTGGAACATGGGTTTATGGAAAAGTACGCGAAAAAATTCCACATTAAATATTCAATGAGTAAACAAACAAAAAGCCCTTATGAATTTCATAAGGGCTTTTCTTTATTAGGTTTTTCTTAAGAGTTGTAGTTGACTAATAAACAGTATTACTTTAACGGAATTCATAGCCAAATCCCATTAACTGAGTGAGTAAGGTATTGGGCGCATCCGTAGCGGTGCATCTGCCTTCCAGCTTAGGTGATATAGGCGAGTGAGTTTTTAAATATTCTTCAATTACGGCGTGAAGCGTAAAACCAAGACGTTTGGGTTCGCTTACATTTTCAACGCGACAAATAGTTGTGTCTGGGTCCCCTTCTCTTTCACAGGCAACGAAATTGTAAGTTTTTTCAAGATCAAGAGGCTTATCTCCAACCTTGATCCAGTTTACTCTTTTGCCCGCTTCATTACCTATGGTAAAATTTACTTCCATTCCTTTGAAGCGCACTACCCATCCACCAAATCTTTTACTTGGGTCTTTGGCAAATGCATTATGCAATTCTTTTTCCATCCAACCCAATAATTGCTTACCTGTGATTTTTCCTGTCTTTGCTTCACTATCAACTGGCAACATGCTCCAGAGGTAGTCGACTGTAATTTCAGCTTCACCTGTTTTTGTATCTGGTACTAGAGGCGGACAAAAACGGAAACCATTACTGAGTGCTATATCTGGTTTAAATTTCCACATGATGGCATCGGTGATAAAATTATCCATCGGTGTTTCAATTACATAATAGCGCATCAAAGGCGTTTTGGTTTTACCAATGACACGATTGAGTTCTTTTTTGTAAGGCTCTCTCGCTTTTTCAACCAGCCTCTTCATTTCTTCATCCTCTTTGTATTTTCCAGGATCAACATCTAGCAATTGATAGCTGTGTTCTTTTACTTCACCATTTTCAATTACAATATCCATTTGAGCAATGAATGAAGCAAATGCTCCTGGTTCAGTTACTTTTGTATGAACACCTTCTATTGGTGTTCGAACACGCTCGTGTGTATCAGCACCTAGAATATAATCAACACCTTTTACTTCTGGAAGATTTGCTAAGCCAACTTGTTGCGCGAGACCCATATGTGTGAGTAAGAAAACCATATCACATTTTTCATACTCACGAAGAATTTTGACATACTTGGCTACATTCAATTCGGGTGTAGTAAACTTAATACCATCACTGTATGCTGGTGATTGACGTTTTGGTGTAAGCGGATCATTATATCCAATAAAACCAATTTTTATTCCACCAATGTATTTTACAAAATAGGGAGGGAAAATAAGGTCTCCATTGAATTCATCTTTAGTGTTGTGGTACATGTTTGCACAAACCTTTACACCATCATAGCCAAACATATCTTTCATCATCATCTCCTTTCCATATACTACTTCCCAGTTTCCTGGAAGCATAATATCATAGCCGATGTTATTCATCAGCGGAACAATGGCTTTTCCTTCACTCATTGCTGCAACTCCACCTCCTTGAAAACAATCACCACCATCCATTACAAGGGTATTTGCTTTATTTTGATCACGAATAGTATTGATCATTGTTTTTAGTGTAGCAAAGCCACCACGTTTTTTAAAAACGTTTTTTCCATTTTCTACAAAGAACTCATCATGGATGTGGAGTTGTGAATGGATATCTGCTGTGTGCAGAAGTGTAACTTTTGTTGCTTTACCATCACGAACTGCTTTATTTTTGTTCATATAAGCCGCCTTGTAACTAGCATCATCATTGTTAAGTGCGGATGCTGCTATAGGAGAGCTGATGAGTCCGCCACCTATTCCCAATCCCATTCCAAGTCGGCTCGAACGTTTTAGAAAATCTCTTCTGCTGTTTTCTGAAAGTTGAATATGCATTTCTTTCTCAGCTTTGCTAAGTGTTTCTGCATGACAACCCGAGCAAGTGCAATTGTTGATGTGGTTAGATGGCATAATGGAATTTAAATTTTTTTACCCTTTTCTTTTTCTTCTTTTTGTTTTTTTCTTGCTTCGATGATCGGTTTAAAAGGGCCGAATTTGTGTTGGGTTTCTGAAAATCCATCAGTATAAGGACCGAAAGGATGATCAATAGGCTTCTTTGCAATATTTGGCCAATCAGCACTTAAATCTTTACTAGGCCTAGGTCTTGAATTGACGAAAGCGGCAACATCCCACGCTTCTTCATCACTTAATGCAGGTGCATTATGTGTTGCTTGATTCAATGGCATATTATCACGAACGTATCCTGCAAATCTAGAGAGACGGAACAAACCCGCCCCCGAGTTATAACTGTTCGGTCCCCATAAAGGAGGATAAGTATAAGATTTGCCATCAGCTGCCATTAATCCTTCTCCATTGGCACCATGACAAGATTGACATTTTGCGGTGTAGACTATACTACCATTTTCGGGACTTGCTGCCCTATCAAGATAAGAAGGTGGTTGAATGCCTGCACCTTTGGGTGTACTGTCTTTTACAACTGTATGTCCCACCCATTTGATATAAGCCATCATGGCCTGCATTTCTCTTGAATTGCTATCAAGACTTTTTCCATTCAAACTTCTCTCCATGCAATCACTCACTCTTTTATACACTGTTTCAATTGTTCCACTTCTGTCGCGAAACTTTGGATAATTGGCTGCAACAGCACCATAATTATTGCCCCAGGATTTTCTGCCTGCATTCAGGTGACAGTTCTGACAATTCATACCATTTGTGATGGCAGCAACAGAACCGTTTGGACCTAAGTATTTTGCTGTATTTGCAATCAGATCTTCTCCATAAATAATAAGCTCACGCTCTTCACCTTTTAGTTCTCTATCCAGAAATAATGATGGGGCTACCCATGCATCTTGTTTGAGTTCAGGAATTTGTTTCTTAGGTGCATTTACTGCATCCATGATTTCACTAAAAATGAGTAGGAATAATCCACTCACAATAAGAATGATGATCCAGTTTTGTTTTTGCATATGAGCAATTGTGAAGAATAAATATAAATTAAATACCCTTTACTCAGTGTGATTTATATCACAAAGTATTTAGTACTTACGGGGGGACTAAAAATTGTAGTTCAGTACAATATTCCAAAGGCTCATATTCACCTTATTGATGATGTATTTATCATCAATTGTTTCATTGGTGGCTTTTCCTTTATAAACGAATAAGAGTTGAGATTCTAATCCTGTTAAAATTCCATTAAAAGTATAGCGCAGATCAAGATTTAGTTGGTTATAAGAAGGGAGGCCATATTTATTAGAGGAAAAATCATAAACTGAAGGAAGGTTAAAATGCCCAATAGCTAGATTAGCCGAAACCCTCTGTTTAGGGAAACTTTTTCCTGCTTTTATAACATAAGCATAGACGTTTGCAAGTCCCTCGTTTCTTTCTCTAGGCATAAAAGTATAAAAAGGGTCTCTTCCCCATTCTCTTGGCATGGTGTATCTACCTTGATTAGTTATGCGCGTGAAATTGAAAGATGTTTTCCAATTGTTGAATTCCCATCCCAATTTTGTACTCAACACAAATGAAGATTTATCTTGCATATATTTTTTTTCAAGCTCTTCATTTCCGCCTTCGCCAATTCTTTTTTGTTGAAATAATTGAATACCTGCTATCCATTTTTGTTTGTTACCAACTTCTTTATCCAATTCTACTTGTAAAAAGCTTGCTTGGAAAATATTTTCTGTGTAGATATTCCACAATTGAAAAGCAAGGTTTTTATTTGGCTTATGAGTAATACCCAACATTGCTAATCCTTTGGTGTGGGTATTGTTTTCATATTCAGCATTTGATCCGTCTGCATTGACGCCAGTCGAATAAACGCCAATTGATTTTCCTACGTCATACCATTTTACGGTACCACGTGGTGATATCTGGTAAAGCAGTCCGCCTTCAATTCTCGTTTTCTTCATTTTATGATCCAACCAAAGTCCGTTTACTTCTGTTGGTCTCATTCTTCCATCTTGCAAATTGATAAAAGGTGTATTGATCAATTGCTTTCCGAGTGTTATTGATGAGCGATGAAAATTATATTTTAAGTAGAGTTCTTCTAGACGGTCGATGTCTGTCTTGTTCAAAGGGTCTTCTAGGTCGAATAGCCCAATTTCGTATCGATTCATCTGACCTGTTTTCGGATCTTGCTTTAAAAAATCAGAGGATCCTACATTAAATGTAAAGAAGCCGCTGATAGCCATTTGAAAACCTTTAAACTTGGCAGTTTCAAATTTTAATCCTCCACCTGCGGCATTTGCAAAATAATCTGATAATCCTTTATCGTTATCGGTAGCCATGAAAAAATAACGTAAATGTCCGCTTACAGCACCATGTTTGAAAGCGTGAAGAAAAGAGTTGCTATCAACTCCTGCTTTTTCTCTAGCTTTCCAAATCTCAGGATCCTCGTCTATTTCCTGGTGTTGTGCACTTACGGTTAAACCAATACACAGTAAAGCCAATAATAATAAATGGGACTTCCTTAGCATTGAATGATTCGTAAATAGGTATCCAATTAAATTTGGTTGTTGAGCACATTTCATGCGAGTTACAAGAAGTGCTAATAAGTTAATATTCTACAGGATTTCCTAAGGCAATCCATTCATTCATGCTGGCTGAGTAGTTGAGTACATTGTTATACCCTTCTCTTGCAAGCAATGAATAACCAATAGTAGAACGATCACCACCTTGACAGTGAATAACAACTTTCTTGTCTTTACTTACTTTGTCTAAGTTTTTTAATAGTGTGCCAATAAATACATGGTCTGCATTTTTAACATGACCTGATTTAAATTCAGTAGCACCTCTTAAATCGACAACCTGAACGTTTGGCTCGGTCAATACTTTTTTGAAAGTATCGATATCAATTACATTTGCAACATCTAATTTTCCACCAGCTTGAACATAAGCATCTGTTGATGCTACATATCCCATGATGTTATCTAGACCAATACGCATCAATTTGCGTGTAAGGTCATCTAGCTGAGATTCATCTGCAAGTAACATGAATGGTTCATCGTAGCCCAAGAACCATCCAGCCCATGTTGCAAAGGAGTTATTTCCTTGGATATTGATGCTGCCAGGAATGTATCCTTTTGCAAATTCAGTTTTTACTCTCGCGTCGATGAGTTTAACACCTTTGCTCATGGCTTCAGTCATTTCGGCATTGCTGAGCTGTTTAAGTTTTGGAACTGATGTAAGTAAAGGACGATCCACCTTGTTCAACTTCTTCATCATGGCGAAGTATTTTGGTGGTTCTGGTTGGTCTTCTAGTAAGTAGTTTACAAATCCTTTTTCATCGTTTGCGAAACGGAAGGCCCAGTTGCGGACTTTCTCATAACCTACGGTTGTACTTGGAACAGCGCCTAGTGCTTTACCACAGGCAGAGCCTGCACCATGGCCTGGCCATACTTGAATATAATCTGGAAGGTCACTGAATTTTTTGATGGACTTGTACATTTCATGTGCACCTGCATCCATTGTACCTGAGATTCCTGCAGCTTTTTCAAGAAGATCAGGACGACCAATATCACCAACAAATACGAAGTCGCCTGTAAAGAACATTACTGGTTCTGGACTTGCTGGTGTATCTGTTAACAAGAAGCTGATGCTTTCTGGTGTGTGACCTGGAGTGTGTAGAACATCAATTCTTAGGTTACCAACCATAAAGCTAGAACCATCTTTGAGTCCAACGTGATCGAATTCATATTCCCAACCCGGACCACCTTCATCTGATAAATAAAGCTCAGCGCCGGTCAATGCTTTTAACTCACGAGAACCCGTGAGGAAGTCGGCGTGAATATGCGTTTCAAGCACATGCGTAATCTTCATGTTGTTTTGCTTCGCAACTTCTAAATAGGTATCCACATCTCTCTTCGGATCGATAACCGCTGCAACACCTGCTTTTTGGCAACCAATAAAATAGCTAGCCTGTGCAAGTGTTTTGTCGTAAATGTGTTGAAAAAACATAATCTTGAATTTTAAATAGTAAGCAATTTATTTTATAAAAAGTTCTTTGATGATGATATAGATACCCATTACAAGTACAAACCAACCGAATCCTTTTTTCAGGCTATTGGCAGATACTTTTTTACCCAACGCGTTCCCTACAAAAATACCAACAATTGCAAGTGCGGTTACAGATAGCAACAATTGCCAATCCATGGTTTGTTTACCAAGATCTCCGGTGAAACCAAATAAAGATTTAACCGCAATAATCAACAATGAGGTGCCTACAGCTTGCTTCATGGGAAGTTTGCTGAAGATAACCAAGGCAGGAATAATAAGAAAACCACCACCTGCACCTACCAGCCCCGTCAATATTCCAACGACGGACCCTTCTAGCAAGATCATGGGATAATTGAACACTTGTACACCCGCTTCTTCTACCTGCTTTTTGTTGTCTTTGATCATGGAAATAGAGGCAAATACCATCAATACTGCAAAAATCATCATCATCAAGACGGCTTTTGTTACCACAAAGGAACCGATGGTAAATACTTCTGAAGGTATAGCAGGGACAATAAAAGCCCTAGTTGCGTAAACGGCAATTATTGAGGGAATACCAAATATAATGGCCGTCTTTAAGTTGATTTCGTTGTTTTTGTATTTTGGAAAAGCACCCACCAAGCTAGTAGAGCCTACAATGAATAAAGAGTATGCTGTTGCCAATACCGGATCAACACCAAAAAGATAGACAAGCACCGGTACAGTCAAGATTGATCCCCCTCCACCTATGAGTCCCAGTGAAAGTCCGATTAACAATGACGCCAAATATCCGATTATTACCATGTGCTTATTTTGATAGAGCAAAAATCATTTTTCTTTCGGTAATTGTTTGTGATGAATGTCACGTTTCCCCAACCAGTATATTTTTTTAGCTGATATCCTCTACCCAAACACATAAATGTCTAACTTTTGAGTCAAATCAATAGCAATGAGCAAATTATTTTTACCCCTATTCCTACTTCTATTTTCTTCTTCACTATTTGCACAGCAAAAAAAACTTAGTGTAGTTTGGGATCTATCTAGTGCAGACACTTTGGTTCAAGCTGCAGTATTTAGACAAATTAATAATGCACGAGCACTAGAGCCTAACCTAGAAATCGAAGTAGTATTTCATGGACAAGCAGTAAGGTCATTGTTGTTGGTAGATAAAACATTTGAAGCTAGAGTAAAGGCAGTAAAAGAGAGGGGGGTGACTGTGGCTGTATGCAATAATTCTTTAAAAAGATTGAATATTAATCCATCTGAGCTTATGTCTGAGACCACGATAGTTCCGAGTGCTGTAGTAGAGCTTATTAAAAAGCAATCGGAAGGGTGGTCGTATTTAAAGGCAGGACACTAGTTGACTTAGATTTGATTTAATCTACGCGCTGCCTCTACTAAGGTTTCCTCTTTTTTAGCAAAACAGAACCTGAGTATTTTGTGGTCTTCTCCATTGCTGTAAAATGTACAATAGGGGATGGTTGCCACTCCAATAGTTTTAGTAAGGTGCATAGCAAGATCTAAACCACCCATCGTAGATATTCTTTCATAACTAGCAGTAATAAAATATCCTCCATCTGCAGGCAGTAAATCAAAACCAGCGTTTTTCATCAAGCCAACAAACAGGTCTCTTTTCTTTTGCATGAAATCTTTCAGTTGCAAATACGATTGAGGACTTTTTAAATGTTCTGCTAGCGCAACTTGTGTTGGTGTAAAACAACAAAAAGCATTGTATTGATGAATTTTTCGGAATTCAATCATGAATTCTTTTGGTGCAATACAGTAACCCAATTTCCATCCTGTACAGTTGTATACTTTTCCCAAAGAAAAGCAGACAAAACTTCTTGCATAGAGTTCAGGATATTTTAATGCACTGTTGTGTTGTAAACCATCGTAGGTCATGTGTTCATAGACCTCATCTGAAATTAAAAATATATTGGTGTTGCGCAAGATCTCTTGCAACTGTAACATTTCTTCATCCGACATAACTGTTCCTGTAGGGTTATGTGGTGAATTGATGATGATGGCTTTTGTTTTTGGAGTGATGGCAGATCTTAGTTTATCCCAATCAATTCTATAATTTGGATATTCCAATTGAAGAATTACAGGCTTTGCGCCACAAGAAACTATATTGGGTATATAGCTGTCAAATGCTGGTTCAAAAACAATTACCTCATCACCAGGATCAAGTATGGTAGTGAAAGCAGTACAAATAGCATAGCCACCGCCCGGTGTAACGGTTATGTTATCGCTGGCTGAAATTTTATTTTGGTAAAGTTTTTCAACTTTTTCACTAATGGCCTCCCTCAAAGGCATATATCCTGCCATTGGTGCATATTGGTTATGTCCGTCTGCAATAGCCTTTCTAGCAAGGTCTGCCAATGTTTCATCCATTTGAAAATCCGGAAAGCCTTGTCCCAAATTAATTGCCTTATACTCTGTTGCCAGAGCGCTCATTATTGTAAAGAGACTGGTTCCTACTGTAGGAAGTTTAGAATTGATGGATGGCATTAAAGATATTTATCTCCTTTGTTTCTTTTTATTTCTGCAACATACTGTTTGATCTCTTGTTCTTTTTCTTTTTTGCAGATCATCAATACATCTTCTGTATCAACAATGATGTAGTCGTTCAATCCTTGTAATAGAACAAGTTTGTTGTTGGGTACATGTACCATATTATCTTTGGCATCAATCACCATTACATCACTTCCAGCTACTGCATTACCGAGATAATCTTTTTCCATATTCTCATGAGCAGAATTCCATGTGCCTAAATCACTCCAACCAAATGCTGAAGGGATAATGTATACATTGGATGCTCTTTCCATGATACCATAATCGATAGAAATATTGGTACATTGAGGGTAGACTTTTTCTATCGCCTTTTTTTCGTTTTTAGTATTGAAGGCTGGGGCTGCTGCTTCAAACACTTCAGCAATTTCTGGAAGATGTTGTTCAAAGGCAGTAATAATGTTCCCTACTTGCCACACAAATATACCTGCGTTCCAAAGGAAGTCGCCACTAGCCAAAAATGTTTTCGCAATATCCAGCGTTGGTTTTTCAGTGAAAGTTTTCACTTTGTATACATTATCACTTACTGGATGTTGTTCATATTGTATATAGCCATATCCTGTATTAGGATGTGTAGGTTTTATACCGAGCGTTATCAATGCTTTGTGTTGCGAAGTAAAGCTGAGTGCCTCGAGACACACCTTTGTAAATGCTGTTTCATCAAAAATCAGGTGATCAGCTGGAGCACAAATCAATGCGCCTTTTGGATTGATGTTTCTTAGTTTGTAGGAGATATAAGCAACACAAGGGGCTGTGTTTTTTCTAGAAGGCTCAGCAACAATGTTTGCAATTTTTAATTCAGGCAGTTGTTCTTTTACAATTTCTACATACTCTTCTGAAGTGACGATGAAAATATTTTCTTCAGGAATAAATTTTTTAAACCTGTCGTAAGTAGATTGAATAAGTGTTCTACCTGTATTGAGTATATCCAGAAATTGTTTTGGATAGCTGGTGCGACTCATTGGCCAAAAACGGCTTCCAATACCGCCTGCCATTATTGCAACATAGTGATTTTTGTTTTGCATTGAGTATAGGTTAGATTAAGCCTTCACGAATTAAATCGTGCAGGTGAATAACACCGACATATTTTTTATCTTCTGCAACAAGTAATTGCGTGATATTGTGTTTGCGCATGATATCTAAGGCATGAACAGCAAGTGCATCCTGAACAATTGTTTTTGGTGAGGCACTCATGATGTCTTTTGCAATTGTTTTTTCAAGGTCGACTCCTTTTTCTAACATTCTTCTTAAATCACCATCCGTTATTACACCACTCAGCTCGTTCTTGTCATTGATAACTGCTGTAAGTCCTAATCTCTTTTTTGTAATCTCAACAATTACTTCTTTTAAGGTGCTTGTTTCTTTAACTGAAGGCTGCTCATTGAGCTTACTCAAATCATTTACTCTTAAATAAAGTTTTTTACCCAATGCACCGCCAGGATGAAATTTTGCAAAGTCCGTTGATGTGAATCCTTTGGCCTCCATTAGGCAAACTGCAAGTGCATCGCCCATTGCCATTTGAGCGGTTGTGCTGGAGGTTGGTGCTAGGTTATTGGGACAAGCTTCTTGTGAAACCGTTGTATTTAATATAATCGATGCGCCTTCTGCAAGAGCAGAAGGAATTTTTCCAACCATCGCAATGAGGGGGTTGCCTAAATTTTGAATCAAGGTAACGAGTACTCTTATTTCCGGACTTTCCCCGCTTTTAGAAATGATCATCACCACATCTTCTTCGCGAATCATTCCCAAATCACCATGTATAGCATCAGCGGCATGCATGAAAATAGAAGGCGTGCCGGTACTGTTAAGAGTGGCTACAATTTTTTGTCCGATAATGGCACTTTTCCCAATTCCACTGATGACCAAACGACCTTTTGACTGTAAAATCAGGTGAACTACTTTTTCAAATTCATCATTGATGAATTCGCGTAACTCGAGAATGGAATTTGCTTCCAGTGTTAGGGTGTTTTTGGCTATTTCCTGTAGGGAAGTTTTCTGCATCAGTGGAAGTTATGGTTGTTGTTGAAGCAACGGGACAAAAGTACCATAATTTAAACATGTTCAAAGTCCTTGATCTCGTGGTTTTGTCTCTCAAATAGGTTAAATTTGTTATCCCCTCTTATTTTAGGGGGCATTTGAAACCAAATGTTTATTTTTTCGTTATATATCCTTTGATAATATAAAACAAAATAGCTCCCAGCTCCATTCCCATGCCTCCTACAAGCACCAAAAAAACGACCAAAACCACTAAAAAAGCTGCCACTTCTCAAAATAACGGGATTGATTTAATATCTCCCTTGAGGCAATACTTTGGTTTTGAGGCATTTAGGGGAAATCAGGAAGCAATCATTCATAATGTTTTAAACGGCAAGGATACTTTTGTAATCAAACCAACAGGAGGTGGTAAGAGTCTTTGTTATCAATTGCCTGCCTTGATTAGTGAGGGATGTGCTATTGTGGTATCGCCCTTGATTGCCTTGATGAAAAATCAGGTGGATTTAGTGAGAGGGTATAGCAGTCAGGATAATGTAGCCCATTTTTTAAACTCAACGCTTACCAAAAAAGAGATAAAAGAGGTACATGATGATTTGAGGTCTGGCATGACCAAAATGTTGTATGTGGCACCAGAAACGCTTACGCGTCAGGATAACCTGGATTTCTTCAGTGATTTAAAGATTTCCTTTTTTGCAGTAGATGAAGCACATTGTATTTCAGAGTGGGGACATGATTTTAGACCTGAATACAGAAGGTTGAGAGAAATGATGGACCAAATAGATGAGAAGGTCCCGGTAATTGCCTTAACTGCCACCGCTACGCCAAAAGTGCAAGAAGACATTGTACACAACCTTGGATTACGCAATCCAGATATATTTATCTCTTCCTTCAACAGACCTAATCTGGAATACGAGATCAGACCGAAAATCAAAAAGGAGCAAACCATTAAGGGTGTTGTTAAATATATCCATGATAACAAAGGCAAGAGTGGAATTATCTACACCCTTAATCGCAAAACAACAGAAGAGCTAGCGGAGTTACTTAATGTAAATGGTATCAAAGCTGGTGCTTATCATGCCGGGCTTGATAGCAAGTTGAGGGCTGAACGTCAGGATCAATTTTTAAATGAAGATATTCAGGTAATTGTAGCCACCATTGCATTTGGCATGGGTATCGATAAACCAGATATTCGATTTGTTATACATTATAATATACCGAAGAGTTTAGAAAACTATTATCAAGAGACAGGCAGGGCAGGTAGAGATGGGTATGAAGGGAAATGTATTCTTTACTATTCACATAAAGATGTTTCTAAGCTAGAACATTTTTTGCGTGATAAACAATTGAGTGAAAGAGAAGTAGGAATGCAGTTGATTGATGAAATGGTTGCTTTCTCTGAAAGTGGACAGTGCAGGAGAAAAGTATTGATGAATTATTTCGGCGAGAAGTACAGTGATGAGAATTGTGGTAAATGCGACAATTGTGTACATCCTAAAGAAAGAATAGAAGCAAAAGGGAATGCTCAGAAATTATTGAAAACAATCAAAGCATTGGATGAGTGTTTTGCAGCTGACTATGTGGTTAACATTATCATTGGGCGCTTGATTCCACAGATAAAAATGTATAGACATGATGAACTAGATGTATTTGCATCTGGTAATGATGAGCCCGATTATTACTGGACATCACTCATTAGACAGATGCTGCTTGAGGGTTTGCTGAAAAAGGATATTACTGAACATGGTATTTTAAAAATATCAAAAACAGGATTGGCTTTCATAAAAAAGCCAACACCGTTTAAGATGGTGATGGGGAATTTTTATGAAGATGCTAACGAAGATGATGAAGATGGGGTAGAAGACAATGGGGGGACAGCGGCTGCTGATAACAGGCTATTTGAGATGTTGAAGGATTTGCGTAAGCAGGTTGCAAAAGAAAAACAACTTCCTCCTTTTGTAATCTTCCTTGAATCTTCTTTAGAAGACATGGCCACTCAGTTTCCAACATCACTTGAAGAGTTGGAAAAAATTAGTGGTGTCAGCAAGGGGAAGGCCACGAGATATGGTCAAAGGTTTGTGGATTTGATTACTAAATATGTTGAAGAAAATGATGTGGTAAAGCCAGATGATTTTGTCATGAGAAGTGTTGTAAATAAAAGTGGAAATAAAGTTTTTATTATTCAACAAGTAGACAAAAAAGTAACACTTGATACCATAGCTAAGAACCGCGACATGAAGATGGAAGAATTATTAGAGGCTATGGAGACGATTGTAGCAAGTGGAACCAAGTTGAATTTAAATTATGCTATCGATCAGATGGTAGACGAAGATGATCAGGATGAGATCATGGAATATTTTAAAAGCTGTGAAACCAGCAGCTTGGATGTAGCAAGAGAAGAGCTATCCGATCTTGATCTAGAATGGGAACAACTCAAAATAATGCGCATCAAATTTTTGAGTGAATATGGTATGTAATTAATCTAACCGTTCTCCAATTGACTTTAAATGATTGATAAGGTCGATTGGGTTTTTACCGTCAATTTTTCTCAAAATATTCTTTCTGTGCGTATTTATAGTGTGTAAGCTAAGCCCTAATGTTTTAGCAATGGCTTCACTGGTTTGTTCTTTACAAACCATTTTAGCAATTTCGAGTTCCCTTTTTGATAATACTGGACCCTCAATCTTTTTATTTTTTTGGATCATATCCTTTTCAAGCGCATCAAAAAAATGAATGGAATCGGATAGCACTAATTCAAAGATGGTCATCATTTCTTCTGCTCCCACTGACTTTAGTAAATATCCTCTAGCACCTAAATCTCTTGCACTGTTTCTGATTGCTGCATCTCTACGCATTGTCAAAATGAAGCAAGCAGCATTTGGATTAGATGCTCGTACTTTTGACAACAGATCTAAACCATTCGTTTGTTGAAAATGGTAGTCAATCAATACCACATCCGGGTTTAATGCTTTGATTTCTCCCAATGCGAAAACAGGATCTTCTGCGTGTCCAATACACTCGTATCCAGGTTGTAATCCAATAAAAACCTCAAAGCTTTCTAAAAAAAGTTTGTGATCATCACAAATATAAATGGTGTATTTATTCTTCATTTTTTTGATGTGGAATGTGAATAGAATAATGTGTTTTACCTGGGGTGCTAAAAAAGTCGATAGAGCCGTCTAAAAATTTTACCCTGCTTTCAATATTATTTATACCATGACTTCGTTTTACTTGTTTATCAAAACCAATTCCATCATCAATATAATCTAATGTATAACCATTGACATTTTGTGAGAATTGAATACTTATGTTTTTACATTTAGCATGTTTCATTGAGTTTGTTATCAATTCAGCTATAATGCGATATAATTTTAGTACGAATTTTTCCTCCAAAAAAACTGATTCAATTTCTACTTTAAAATGAATGTCAGTTGTTTGTTTTATAATGTCTACACGGGACTGTATAATTGATAAAAGACTTTCCCCATTCATTATGGGCGGCACGAGTTCATCTATAATTTGATAAATTTCTGTTGATGATCTATCCATGATTGAAATAATCTGTTCAACTTCTTCATTGATTTTGGGGTCATCCTTTTTTAATTTCAGGGTTTCAAGTTTGATTTTTGCTGCTGCTAACAACCCCCCTACTTGATCATGAATATTCCTACCTATTGTCTCTCTTTCATTTTCTTGTGCTGTTACAACTTTTTCAATTAATTCCTTTTCTCTCTGAAGCTCAAGAAAATTTTCGTGTTCTAATTTATTTTTTCTATCACTTCTGTGCTTCATATAATTTGAAATACTAAATATTGCTATAGTGATGGTTTGCATCAAGGGGTAGGCAAATCCATGTAATCTTTCTGTTAAGACAATATCTAAATTGTTTTGTTTTAACGCTAGCTTTAGGAGGTAGATGAAATAAACAATAAATCCTATTGTATCTAGAAATAAAATTCGTCTAGTTCCAAATCGAATAAGGTTTACAAGGAAGAAGAGAATCATGAAAATAACAATGCTGTTGCTTATGGTCAGCATGTTTTGCTTCAAGCTTGCATTTTCGCTTAATGCAGGGTAGAAAAATACAAGTATGGTTCTTACTGTTAAAAAGGCAAGAAAAAATAGTAAAACCGCCTTTAGCTTCTTTCCAATTAAATCTTTGTAGGTAGCATTAAAAAATAGGATAAATAGAACAAGTCCAAGTGAAGGTGTGGCAAAAAATGTGTCTAATCTTTGTTGTAAATTAATATTATTGGGCCAAATGTATTGAAAAAATATACCTCTTTCATTTAAAGCCCAGCCTGCGCTTGTAAAGATAAATGCCGCAAAAATAAAATGCTTGAATTCTTTTTTATAAAAGCCCAAAAATATGAATCCCAAAAGTAGGAACAACGAAATAGATACGAATGAGCTATAAAAATACAGCTGCCCATCATGTATTTTATTATAGTTTTTATCTGAAATGAGTACGGAATGAAAAGAAAGGTTTTCCCCTTTCTTATATAGTATAAACCTTAATGAATCAACGGTTTTTGGTTTGACCTGTATAGGGAAAATAAATTCCCAAAAATATATTGGTCGAGTATTAAATTGATATCTATCGCCCGTTACAAATAGCGTATCGTTCTTTGTGTTCACCACAAAGAGTCGGTTTATATGTGGGTTGTTGATTTTAAGATAGTAATTGAGTGTTTGATTAGAATTATTCTTGAATACAACTCCAAAGCTTTTTGGCTCAGTTACAAAACCGTAATTTTTGAATACACCGTTTTTCAGCAAATTATCTTGACTATACCACTCAATAGTCTGCTCTCCTTTTGAAAAAAGGAAAGAGAAAATGAATAATAAAAGCAGAACAGGCTTTAAACGATGCAT
>JBEASE010000017.1:0-30185 GCA_041162625.1 Bacteroidota bacterium
TTTCGCCATAACTCCAATTCGTAATCCCTTCAATCGATATTGCAAACCTGCATCTAAACCAAACCCCCATGCTTTTGCAAAGCTACCCACACTGCGGTGTATCACTTTTGCATTAAAGCCAAACGAAAGTGATCGGTCTTCATCATCCAACAGTTTTTGTCCGTAGGATACCAAAAAAGCATAATCAGCTGATGAAAACGATCGAATGTTATTGTAATTGATTGAACCATCTGGCTCTACCAAAAACAAAGTATTGGGTATATCATCTACCGCAAAACGAAGAAGGGAAAAACCCAAAGACCTGTTACTGAAATCAGGATCACCCAAGGGCATTGCAAAAGAGGCATAATCGTATTTACCGATACCTGCGAAATATTCAGCATGCATCAACGAGAAAGAACTGTTTTTGATTTGTGCTAGTCCGGCAGGGTTCCAATACCCTGCAGTTGCATCTGCCACTGTAGCCACCTGTGTTCCTCCCATTGCGAGGCCTTTAGCACCTGCGCCAATATTGAGAAATTCGTTGGAATATTTTCTGAATTGAGCTTGGGTAGTACTAACACAAAAGCCAATCAAGAGGAGTATTAGCCCTTTGGTCAAATTAAGCGTGTTAGTAGTGTACATTTAATAACGTTTTAGATGCAAAAATATTGCCCTTTTGCGAGTAATGGTAAACCTTATTACTTTTGCTCAAATTAATTTAAATGAGCCTGATAGCAGATTTGAAATGGAGAGGGATGTTGCAAGACATCATGCCGGGTACCGAAGAGCAGCTGAATAAGGAGTCGACTACCGTCTATATTGGGTTTGACCCGACTGCCGATAGTCTTCATATTGGGAGTTTAGTACCAATTTTATTGCTATACCATTTACAGCAAGCAGGACACAAGCCCCTTGCTTTAGTAGGAGGTGCAACTGGTATGGTAGGTGACCCTAGTGGAAAAAGTGAAGAAAGGAACCTGCTTGATGAGGAAACCCTGCAAAAAAACATCAATGGCGTGAGGAATCAGCTCGAAAAATACCTTGATTTTAACCCTAACAGGCCAAATGCAGCTGAGATTGTCAACAACTACGACTGGTTCAAGGAATTAGGATTTATTGATTTTCTGAGAGATGTGGGTAAGTACATTACCGTCAACTATATGATGGCAAAGGATAGTGTAAGAAAAAGAATTGAAGGTGAAACAGGCATCAGTTATACCGAATTTGCTTACCAGTTGATGCAGGGATATGATTTTTATTGGTTATATACCAATAAGAATTGCAAACTCCAGATGGGCGGAAGCGATCAATGGGGAAATATTACAACTGGTACTGAATTAATTAGAAGAAAAGCTGGGGGCGAAGGATTTGCTTTCACTTGTCCCTTAATCACCAAATCAGATGGAGGTAAATTCGGAAAAACGGAAAAAGGAAACGTATGGCTTGATCCTGAGAAGACTACCCCATTTCAGTTTTATCAGTTTTGGTTGAATGCAGCGGATGCAGATGCCATCAAATGGATAAAGATTTTTACGCTATTACCAAAAGAAGAAATTGAACAACTTATTGAAGAACATAGCAAAGTACCTGAAGCAAGAATTTTACAAAAGAAATTAGCAGAAAGTATAACCAGTTTTGTTCATGGAAAAGAAGAATGTGCAATTGCAATTCAGACAACAGAACAATTATTTGGAAAGAAAGACGATCTTGATTTGACTACACTTTCAGAAAAAGAGCTCTTGGAAGCTATGGGTGGCGTGCCTGTGCAAGCAATTGAACATACTAAAATTGTCGATGGTATAGATGCAGTGAGCTTTTTGGTTGAAACAGCCATTTTCCCTTCCAAGGGCGAAGCAAGAAAAATGATTCAAGGAGGAGGCATCAGTGTGAACAAGGAAAAAGTTTCAGATCCGAATATGATGATCACCCAAAAACATCTTCTTGCAGGTAATCTTATAGTAGTCCAGAAAGGCAAAAAGAACCATTTCTTGGTTAAAACAAACTAACAAAAGGATAGCCACCAATTTGATTCATTTTTTTGGGATCAAACTTGAAAAATCCTATTTTTGCGTCCCATTAGGATTGCCCGATAGTATAATGGTAGTACGACAGATTTTGGTTCTGTTTGTCTTGGTTCGAATCCAGGTCGGGCAACAAAACCCACTAAATATTTAGTGGGTTTTTTATTGTGCCAATTTAAAGTATAAAAAAAGACCCCACAATTTGTAGGGCCTTGAAATAGTATATGATAAGATCATTTACTGCCTAGTTGTAAAACTCCTGACCACCGACCATGGCCCAGTTCCAGCTGCATTTACAGCTCTTACTTTCCAATAATAGACAGTGCGTGACCCCAATTGAGGAGACACTCTAATTGATCTGTTAGTCAAGCCAGTTCTTCCAAAAATTACAGTCGCAAAGGTATTCACCGTTGATATTTGTATCTCGTATGTTGCTGCTCCTGTTACTGCATTCCATGACATGGTTGGTGTGCGTGAAACATTTGTTGCAAGATTTGCAGGTGAACTCAAAGTAGGTGCAACTGGTATTGCCAATGGTGCGGCTGTCGTGAAACTCCTAGTGGCTGACCAAGCACTAGTTCCAGTCGAATTTGTTGAACTCACTCTCCAATAATAGGTTGTGCTGTTGGCCAATCCAGAGATAGCTCTAGAAGTAGTTGTTAAACCAGTTAAATCTACAATATTTGTCGTAAATGCATTTGATGTTGAGACCTGCAAATTATACGTTGTTGCAGCAGTCGCAGCTACCCAACTTAAAGTTGGTGAAGTAGAAACGTTCGTTGCTGCATTAGCTGGTGAAGAAAGTGTAGGTACACTTGGAAGAGGCAATGGTGGAACAGTTCCAAAATTGATTTGCAACAAATTGTTTACAGTTCCTGAAGGTAATCCTGTAATTCTTCCTACTGCAGAGAATTGCTTCAAAGCAGATTCAACTTGTGCAGGTGTAGATCCAGGTGCATACTCCAAATAAAGTGCTGCAGCTCCTGCAACGTGAGGAGTAGCCATTGATGTTCCGGATATCGTATTCAAGGCTGTGCTTGAAGTATACCATGAAGAAGTAATCAAGCTACCTGGAGCATGAATATCAACTATTGATCCATAATTTGAGAAACTGGATTTTGCATCAGTATTTGTTGTAGATCCAACAGTGATTGCTTGTTGTACTCTTGCAGGAGAAGCTGTACTGGCATCAAGATTGGAGTTACCTGCTGCGACTGCCATTACTATTCCATCTGTAACACATCTTCTTACTGCATCATCCAATGCAGTTGAGATGCCACCACCCAATGACATGTTACCAACTGCTGGTCTTGAATTATGATGAGCTACAGCCCAATCTAAGCCTGCAATTACACCTGTATTGGTTCCAGAACCGTTTGCAGCTAAAACTTTTACAGGAATGATAGTCACTCCTTTAGCAACTCCATAAACTGTACCTCCAACTGTTCCAGCAACGTGGGTACCATGACCGTTTCCATCTTCTGGAGTAGGTTCAGTTGATACCGCACTAAAGCCTCCTACAACTCGACCACCAAATTCAGTGTGATCAGAACGAACGCCAGTGTCAAAGATATAAGCATCAACGGTTGAACCATTGGTATTGTATGTATAGGTTGTTGAAAGAGGAAGATTGGCTTGATCTATTCTATCAATACCCCAAGTCGGTCCGTTCTGTGTAGCCACAATTTTAACCACTTGATTTTGCTCAATGTATTTAACCCTTGGATTTCTTCTGAATTCTTCTATAGCAGCTGCCGTTAATCTACCAGTAAATCCTTTAATGGCATGCTTAAATGTTCTTTCTTTTTTTGAATTTGAACTACCGCACATTTTTTCTGATTCACCATCAATTTCAGACTCAGGTACATCATCGTTGAAAACAACAATGTAACTGTCTTGTAAATCAGGCGGAACATTATTCTTCTTATAAACTGGCGCCAACTGGTCTTCGGAAAGTGTAAAGTTCTTCTTTGCGATTTCTAAATTCTCTTGCTTGGCACATGCAGCTAAAATCAAGGACAGTGTGAAAAACTTCAAATACTGCTGAATTGTTTTCAAGTTCATTTCAAATGGTTTAGGGTAAACTTACTTTCTTAAAATAGCGTCTTTCAGGAAGAATGAGAGGATGTAAATTAATCAATAGAAATACGGCCAGATTTTCTCAACCACCTCAAAACCAAATAATAAACCACAAAAAGTGGCAAAACGGTGATCATGAAATAATGCCTTATCCAAGGATTCTCCCCAAAAATAAAAGAATATTTGAATATGAGCGTCAAAAAAACACCCGTAGCCCAAAAAATTTGGGTATTATTTTCAGTGAGCATGCACTTAGCCCAGTTGAACTTCATACTGGAAAAAGTTTTCCCAATACCCTTCAAGTTGGGTAACCAGCGGTTTACGCTTGCACAGTAGTCAAGATAGGGTTGTCCGAATTTTTTGGTTAAAAAGTCTTCCTCAGCATAGATAATGCATTGATAGATAAAGAGAAAGATGGGTACAACTATAAGCACATAAATCAAGGAATTAGATAAAATTCCCAAACCCAATAACATCAAATTGTTTCCTACATAAAGTGGATTCCGGCAATGGGTAAACAAACCTTTTGTAATCAATGCCTCGGCATGGATTCTCAATTCCTTATTTCCTCCTCTTTCAATGAATGTAAGTCCGATTGTAATTCCTCTTATTACAACTCCTAGTGTCGTAATAAACAAACCAACCCAAAGAGCAATTTGCCAGTAACCCGGACCAAATACTTTTTCGGTAACCAATTCAGGAGAAGGCACTAATAAGAGTGCATATAAGAAGACGAAAAGTTGGTTTCTGTACTTAAAGAAAAAATTACCAATTGAAATCATTGGTGAAAATTTAGGTGATGGTTATTTAGATAAAGCATTTAAAATTTCTTCCACTATATCATCTGGGTGTTCCAATCCAACGGACAATCTAATCAATCCTGGTGTGATGCCTACAGCTTTTCTCTCTTCTTCAGTTAGCTTGGAATGTGTGGTGCTGGCTGGATGGGAGGCAATGGTTCTGCTGTCTCCCAAATTATTGGTCATCGACAACCACTGCAAACTGTTCAAGAATTTTCTTCCGCCTTCTATACCTGCTTTTAATTGGAATGTCAGGATTCCCCCACCATTTTTCATTTGCTTCTTTGCAATTGAAAATCTAGGATGGGATGAAAGAAAAGGATATTTCACCCAATTCAAAGCAGGGTGTCCTTCTAATTTTTGCGCGATATACAACGCATTTCCAGCATGTTTTTCCATCCTCACAAAAAGAGTTTCCAAGCTCTTTGATAAAACCCATGCATTAAAGGGACTTAATGATGGTCCAGTATTTCTGATATACAGATACAATTGCTTGATCAACTCTTTTTTACCTACAACAACACCACCCAAAACCCTACCCTGTCCATCCATGAACTTGGTTGCGGAATGCAAAACCAAATCTGCACCAAATTGAATAGGTTGCTGGACTGCCGGCGTGGCAAAACAATTATCAACTATGAAAATAATGTTGTGTTTTTTGCAAAGGGCAGAAACATACTCCAAGTCAATGATATCCAAACCCGGATTGGATGGGGTTTCTACATACAAGACTTTAGTATTTGGCTTTATAAGTGACTCGATTACTTCTGGGGTATTCATGTCGAAATAACTGTATTCGATTCCCCACTTAGGCAAATACTTTGTTAGGATAGTATGCGTAGAACCAAATACTGCTGATGCTGAAATGATATGATCACCTGCTGATAAAAATGTCATGAAGCAGGCTGATACCGCAGCCATTCCTGTGGCAGTCGCAATGCCATCTTCAGCACCTTCTAACAAGCAGACCTTCTGAATAAACTCATCAACTGATGGATTGGAAAACCTGGAATAAATATTTACATCAAGACTATCATCTGCAAATGCTGCAGCCATATCTTCAGCAGAATCATAAACGAAACTGCTAGTAAGGAACAAAGGTGTAGCATGCTCTTTTTGAGCAGTCCTTTCTGTTTGTGTTCTAATTGCTAAAGTTTCAGGGCGCATCAATTATTTTTTAGGCGTCAACTTTTTGACCATTTACAAATACCTGATAAGTTATTTCAGCTCCAGCCACTCTGAGCGTTTCGGCAACTGAACAATATTTTTTCATGGATAGATCTACTGCCCTAAATCCTTTTGAAGGTTCTATTTCACCTTTAAGATGAAACCTAACATCCACTTGTTTCCATAAAGATGGTTCTTTACCTTCCTCTCTTTCTCCATCAACCTCTATCTCTAATCCTTCAAGATTTTGCTTCTGTTTTTTTAAAATCATAACCACATCAACTGAACTGCATCCACATAATGCAGCCAATAAAGTTTGCATCGGCCTAAATCCAGAAGCATTACCCCCCTGGGATACTGGAATATCCATGCGAAGAGTATGCCCATCCGCATCAGTTATATCTATTCCAAAATCACCATCCGTAAGGGCAGCTGTAAGTAATGCCATATGAGAAAATTTAATGCAAATATAGGCCAGAAGGAGGACTTATTGGCCTTCCAACTGCTTGATACAAGCAGCGAGACTTTTACGCCAATCGATTGGGGTATAACCAAATACAGAACTGATTTTGCTTTTGCTCATCAAAGAATTAGCAGGTCGCTTTGCTGGTGTAGGATAAGAAGTGGTCGGTATGGAATTTACCTCACAATTACTTTGGATTATTTTTTTGATTTCCTCTGCAAATTCAAACCAAGTAATATTTCCTTCATTGGAAAAATTATAAATACCAGGAGACCATTCTTTGTGTAAAATAACCTGCATAATAAATCTTGCTAAATCAGCTGACCAGGTTGGTGAACCGTGTTGGTCGTTTACAACAGAAATAGATGGCTTTTCTTTCATTAACCTCATCATGGTCTTCACAAAATTATGCCCGTATTGAGAGTATACCCATGAAGTTCGAATAATTATCGTATCAGGATTATTATCAAATGCAGCTTGCTCGCCTGCTAATTTCGACTGACCATAAACAGAAACGGGTTGGGGATTATCTGACTCATGATGCTCTCCTTGTTTATCGCCATTATAAACATAATCTGTTGACACATGTATAAACTTACAATGCATAGTGTGAGAAACTGCTGCAAGAATTCCCACCGATTCAGCATTTACAATAAAAGCTAATTCTTTTTCTGATTCTGCTTTGTCTACAGCAGTATAGGCAGCACAATTGATACAATAGTCTGGCTTAAATGCTGCAAAAGTATTTCTGACCAATTCAAAATGATGGATAGGCAAGTCCTCGCGCGATAAGAACAGGAATTCAAAAGCTGGAAATTCTTTTGCTACAACCCGTAACTCTTTACCCAGTTGTCCGTTAGCCCCTGTTACGAGTATTTTCTTCATACCTCAATTAAAAAATAATTTGCGCTGGATCAAAGGCTGGTAATACAAGATCCTTATCAGATATAACCATTTTATCTTGTTCCACTTTCCAATCGATTCCCAACTGTGGATCATTGAACATAATTCCCAACTCGCTTTCTTTATTGTATAAAGCATCACATTTATACATCACATCTGCCTCTTCACTCAATACTGAAAACCCATGTGCAAACCCTTTAGGGATGAGCAATTGTAAATGGTTCTGACTTGACAAAACAACTGAAAAAGACTTACCATAGGTAGTTTTATCATGCCTTAAGTCAACAACAACATCTAATATTTCACCCTTTAAAACCCTGATCAACTTAGTTTGTGCAAAGGGCGGCTTTTGAAAATGCAAACCCCTTACTACACCATACTTTGATTTAGATTGGTTGTCTTGCACCCATAGAAAATCTAAGCCATTATTTTTGAATGTCTGGCTATTAAAGCTTTCAAAAAAATATCCGCGCTCATCAGCAAACACACGTGGCTCCAATACAAACAAACCTTCAAATCCTGTTTCTACAACTTTCATCTTATCGGTTTACATATTGTTCATTGTAATACTGCTTATAACTACCAGAAGTTACATTGGCAATCCATTCGCTGTTCGACAAATACCAGTCGATTGTCTTTTCCAATCCCTCTTTAAACTGTAAGGATGGCTCCCAGCCCAACTCTTTGTTCAACTTGGTAGCATCAATAGCATATCTTTTATCATGACCTGCCCTGTCTTTTACAAAAGTGATTAACTTGGCACTCTCACCTTTTTCTCTTCCTAACTTCTCGTCCATGATCTCACACAACAAATGAACGATATCTAGATTTTTCCACTCATTGAATCCACCAATATTATAGGTCTCCCCTAATTTTCCTTTGTGAAAGATTACATCGATTGCACGTGCATGATCATCCACCCATAACCAATCACGAACATTATCACCCTTACCATAAACTGGCAAAGGTTTTGAGTGAACAATATTATTAATCATCAATGGCAACAACTTTTCAGGAAACTGATAAGAGCCATAATTATTTGAGCAATTGGAAATGACTACTGGCAAATTATAAGTATGATGATAAGCACTCACCAAATGGTCGGAAGAAGCTTTAGATGCAGAATAGGGTGAACGTGGATCATATGGTGTCTCTTCAGTAAAGAAGCCACTCTCTCCAAGAGAACCATAAACTTCGTCAGTTGATACATGATAAAAAAGCTTACCAGCTTTACCTGTCCAGTTGCTTTTAGCTGCATTCAACAATACCGCAGTCCCAAGCACATTCGTCTTTACAAATGATAGTGGATCTAAAATTGAACGATCAACATGACTCTCTGCAGCAAGATGAATTACAGCATCAAATTCATGTTCACTAAACAAATCATTGATGAAATGCTCATCAGTGATATCACCTTTTACAAACTGATAATTAGTCGCATCTTCTACGTCTTTCAAGTTCTCTAGGTTCCCTGCGTAGGTTAATGCATCTAAATTAAAGATCTTATAATCTGGATATTTCGTTACAAATAATTTTACAACATGGCAGCCAATGAAACCAGCACCGCCTGTAATCAGTATTTTTTTCATCCTTTACTATTAAATTCTTTCGGTTGTTTAAACAGTTCCTCTTTAGGCAAAGATTTAAAATAATCATAGGTCAATTGTAAACCCACTGCCCTATCTACTTTTGGCTCCCATCCCAACAATTGCTTTGCTTTGGTAATTTCAGGTTTTCTTTGTTTAGGATCATCAACTGGTAAGGGCTTGAAAACAATCTTTGTTGAAGCACCAGTAAGCTTTAGAATTTCTTCAGCAAAATCCAACAAGGAAATTTCAATTGGATTACCAATGTTCACAGGATAGACATAATCACTCATCAACAATTTGTAAATACCATCCACCAAATCATCTACATAACAGAAAGATCTGGTTTGAGAACCGTCACCAAAAACAGTCAGATCTTCACCTCTCAATGCTTGTCCAATAAATGCTGGAAGTGCTCTACCATCATTCAGTCGCATTCTTGGTCCGTAAGTATTGAAAATTCTAACAATACGGGTTTCCACTTGGTGGAAAGTATGATAGGCCATGGTGATAGATTCCATATAGCGCTTGGCTTCGTCGTATACACCACGCGGACCAACAGGGTTTACATTACCCCAGTATTCTTCTGTTTGAGGATGTACTAGTGGATCACCATATACTTCAGAGGTTGAGGCCACCAACATTCTAGCACCCTTAGCCTTTGCTAAGCCAAGGCAATTGTGTGTTCCCATTGCACCAACTTTTAAAGTTTGAATGGGAATTTTTAGATAATCAATGGGACTAGCAGGTGATGCAAAGTGAAGAATATAATCAAGGTTACCAGGAACATGAATAAACTTGGTTACATCATGGTGATAAAACTCAAACTCTTTCAACTTGAACAAGTGTTCGATATTTCTTAAGTCCCCTGTAATCAGGTTATCCATACCGACCACATCATACCCCTCTTTGATAAAACGATCACAAAGATGTGAACCTAAAAATCCAGCAGCGCCTGTTATCAGTACTCTTTTGTTTGCCATGTTGTTTTAGTTGATAGATTTTCTACCGATGCTTTCATAATGATAGCCTAGTTTCTCCATGGTAGCAATATCAAACAGATTACGACCATCGAAGATGACTTTACTATTCAGCAGCTGTCCGATTTTATTGAAATCAGGTGTTCTAAATTCATTCCACTCCGTTGCAATCAATAACGCATCTGCTTTTTGAAGTGCTTCATACTGCGTTTCTGCAAAATGAATTTTATCACCAACAACTTGTTTAACATTCGCCATTGCCTCTGGATCAAATGCAGTTATTGTAGCACCTTCTGCTAACAAAGCATCAATCATGTACAAAGCAGGTGCTTCGCGAATATCATCTGTATTGGGCTTGAAGGCCAATCCCCATAAAGCAAAATGCTTGCCTTGTAAATTTCCCTTGAAATAAGCTTTGATTTTCGGCATCAAGTGTAATTTCTGTTTTTCATTCACATCCATTACCGCATTGAGAATTTGAAAATCGTAATCAACTTCATTAGAACTTTTTACCAATGCTTGAACGTCTTTAGGGAAACAGCTTCCACCGTATCCGATGCCTGGAAATAAAAATCTTTTTCCAATTCTAGCATCACTTCCAATGCCAAGACGAACCATATCCACATCAGCATCCAATCGTTCACACAATTGTGCGATCTCATTCATGAAAGTGATTTTTGTAGCCAAGAAAGCATTAGCAGCATACTTGGTTAACTCTGCAGAACGAACATCCATGAAAATCAAAGGATTTCCAGAACGTACAAATGGAGCATACAATTCAGTCATCAATTTCTTTGACCTTTCAGTGCCACAACCAATCACTACACGATCAGGCTTCATGAAATCTTCTACTGCCACCCCTTCTCTCAAAAATTCAGGATTAGAAACAACATCAAATTCCACTGTTGCATTTTCTGCAATGGCAGCTGTCACCTTTTCAGCAGTCCCAACAGGCACTGTGCTTTTATCAACCACCACAACATAATCTTTGATGAGTTTGCCCAATGATTTTGCAACGCCCAAAACATATTTCAAATCAGCAGAGCCATCTTCACCGGGAGGTGTAGGCAGTGCGAGAAATAGAATTTCAGCTCCTTCTATTCCTGATTGTAAATCAGAAGTAAATTTGAGTCGGTCTTCTTTAAGGTTTCTTAAAAATATTTTTTCTAGTCCAGGTTCATAGATGGTAATCTGACCATTGTTGAGCATATCCACTTTGCGTTGATCAATATCTACACAAGTCACTTCATTACCAGTCTCCGCGAAGCAAGTGCCTGTAACAAGTCCAACATATCCAGTTCCAATTACTGCAATTTTCATGGTATTTATTTATTTCACAAGGTTATTTACATGTTTAACAATATGATCCAATTGCTCCTGATCCATTTCAGTATGAATGGGCAATGAAATTACCCTATGGGTTAACCAATCTGTTACAGGTAAATCAACTTCAGGAAGGCTCAAAAACGAAAACATTTTCTGACGATGAGCAGGAACAGGATAATAAATCATGGCAGGAACACCTACAGCAGCAAGACTATCTTGCAATGCATTACGATCAATCCCTTCTAGCTTTAAAGTATACTGATGAAACACATGTGTATTGCCTTCTGCAGTTACAGGTGTGGTAATTTTTGGATTGTTTTTGAATGCATCATGATAGTAGGCCGCTACGGCTCTTCTTGCATCATTGTATTGATCAAGGCGACGAAGCTTAATATCCAAAACAGCAGCTTGCAATGTATCTAAACGAGAATTACATCCAACTACATCATGGTAGTACCTTTTACTCTGTCCATGATTGGCAATCATTTTGATGCGTTCTGCAAGTAATTCATTGTTGGTCATCATGGCACCGCCATCTCCATAACAACCTAAATTTTTTGAAGGGAAAAATGAAGTACAACCAATATGACCAATGGTACCTGTTTTGTGGATAGAGCCATCAGAAAAAGTGATGGTTGCTCCTATAGCTTGTGCATTGTCTTCAACAACAAAAAGTTGATATTCTTCTGCAATTTTCATGATTTCTTCCATATTGCAGGATTGGCCATAAAGATGTACAGGAACAATAGCTTTGGTTTTAGTTGTAATGGCAGCTCTTATTTTACTAACATCAATACAAAATGTTTCTGGATCTACGTCAACAAATATAGGTTTGAGTCGGAGTAACGCAATCACCTCCGTTGTAGCGATATAAGTGAAAGATGGTGTTATCACTTCATCACCAGGCTCTAATCCCAAAGCCATCATTGCAATCTGCAAAGCATCTGTGCCATTTGCACATGGTATAACGTGCTTTACATCGAGGTATTCTTGTAGGTGTTGTGTAAAATCAGCGACTGCTTTTCCGTTGATAAAAGCAGTATTGTCCAGCACATTTGCCATAGCTGCATCAACCTCCGGCTTTATCTTCAGATATTGCCTTTTTAGGTCAACCATTTGAATAGGAACCATTCGTTTTTTAGTTTGCGGCAAAGGTAAGAAAATTGAAGCCATTCCTACAGAAGGGCGTAGCTTTGCAGACGATACCCGACAATGAAGTTTTTTTATAATTTGTTTGTCCATCTTTTTCCTTTTTTCATAAGGGTTGCATCCATTTGGAACCCCAAAGCGGCGCTATGGGTAAAAGGGCGAAAAGACCAATTTGAACGTTTGCGATGGGCAGTGGGACAAAGCTCAAAACCCATTATTTGGTTCCATACGGCCTCGTTAGGAGAATTCGAACAAGGCAGGCCCGTAATAGAAGAAGTCAGACTGCGGTATCCCGGGTACCGTATCCTACTGACCTTTTTTTCTCCATCTGGTTATGAAATAAGGAAGAATTATGCCGGTGCTGACATGGTTTTTTACCTGCCAATGGACACCAAACGCAATGCCAGTTTATTTCTTGAAATAACGGCACCTCAATTGGCCATCTTTATCAAATATGAAACATGGTATAATTTTTTATCAGCATTAAAGAGCAAAGGAGTTCCAAGTTTATTGGTATCTGCTGTTGTATATCCTCACCAATTCAGCTTTTCGCCATGGTCGAGTTTCATGAAAAAAACACTTGCACTTTTCACCCATATTTTTGCCCAAAGTGATGATGCATTGGATATGCTCAGAGCACACCAAATTGAGACAGAATACAGTCTTGGTGGAGATACCAGATACGATCGCGTGAAAACACTTTCAGAGGCACCATTTCAGCACAACGGTATTGAGTGCTTTATAAACAACGAAAAAGTTTTGGTAGCTGGAAGCACATGGTATGATGATGAGAAAATGTTATCTGCTTTACAACTCAATCAGCCTACACTCAAGCTGATTATTGCACCCCACGAAACATCCACCAAAAACATTTCGGTACTAAAAGATTTGTTTTTAAACTCAATTTTATTCTCTGAATTGGATAAGATAGAAAATCCGGAACAATCCACTGTATTGATCATTGATAGTATTGGACTATTATCCAAGCTCTATAGATATGCAACCATTGCTTTTGTTGGAGGCGGATTTAACAAAGCAGGTATTCATAATATTCTCGAAGCTGCTGTTTATGGAAATGTAGTTTTGTTTGGATCAAATTTTTCCAAATCAAATGAAGCCAAAGAGATGATTGAACGCACGCTTGCTTATACATTTTCAACCAAAGATGAACTTATACATATTGTAGATACACTTTTCAACAATCCACAACAATTGGATCAAAAAAATCTAACTGCCATACAATTCGTTGAAGAGCATATAGGAGCGACAAAAAAAGTTTTAGCACTTATAGAAAAACACCAACTGCTTGATTAAAATAGTTCAACATTTTTGTTTACCATGCTTTTGGTATTTTTACCAACATAATACATCGAAAAAAATCATTCCATGTTTATAGAACCCAATATTAATAGCAAGACAGGTTGGATTGAGGTTGTTTGCGGATCAATGTTCTCTGGTAAAACTGAAGAGCTGATTAGAAGGCTGAATAGGGCAAAAATAGCCAACATGCGTATTGGAATTTTTAAACCTGAAATAGATGTGAGATACGATGCCGGCAAAATTGTCTCTCACAATGAAAATAAGGCAAATGCCCTACCTGTTACTTCTTCAATACAACTACTGGATTTAGCCAATTCTTTTAATGTGGTTGGCATCGATGAAGCACAATTTTTTGATGAAAAAATCGTTGAGGTATGTGAAACTTTGGCCAACCAAGGCAAAAGGGTTATTATAGCTGGTTTAGATATGGATTATACTGGAAAGCCATTCGGACCAATACCCCAATTGCTCTCAATTGCCAACTATGTGACCAAACTTCATGCAATTTGTATGCAATGCGGGGGTATTGCTAGTTATTCTTATAGAACAACACAGAACAAAGATCAAGTAGTACTGGGAGAAAAAGAGCATTATGAGGCGAGGTGCAGGAACTGTTTCCACCAATAAATATGCAGCATTGAATACATTTAATCAATATAGTTCTCTTCTAAAGAAAGAATTACTGCTTGAAACAAGACAGCAGCATACTTTATATGGCGTAATGCTCTATATAGCATCTACTGTATTTGTTTTATACTTAACAATAGATGCTCCTGATGCTGAAACCTGGAATGCTTTGTTTTGGATAACTCAATTGTTTATTTGTATCAACGCAGTTGCCAAAAGTTTTTTGCAAGAAGCAAGAGGCCGAATGCTCTACTACTATTCAATTACTTCTCCTGTTGTATTCATACTCTCAAAACTAACTTACAATGTGATCTTAATGCTACTGATGAGCATGATCAACCTTGTCCTGTTTTCGGCTTTCATGGGCGACTTAACCACTTCTTTTGTACAATTCTTTTTAATCAGTTTAGTAGGTGCGGTTGGATTAAGTTTAGTATTTACAATGCTCGCAGCAATAGCTTCAAAAGCAATGCAACAAGCTTCACTAATGGCTATTCTTGGATTTCCAATAATAATCCCCCAGCTCCTTTTATTGGTCAGGTTATCCAAAACGGCTTTTTCAGAAATATTTAACCAAGGTGTTCCAACCCAGTTGGTACTTTTGCTTTTCGCCTTGGATGTGTTAATTATTTTTATGGCGGTTATTTTGTACCCATTTTTATGGAAAGATTAACCGAAGCACCTAATTTTGAAAACTGAAACTAATTTTATGCAATTCAATTGGTTGAAAATCAGCGCTATTGTCTTACTGGTTTATGCAATAGTAGGCGGACTCCTTTTACCTGTTCCTGAGCTCTCACAATTAGGCGAAACTATTCGCAATTTGTATTACCATGTTTGCATGTGGTTTGCAATGATGATATTGTATACCATTTCCATCATTCACAGTATTAAATACTTGCGAAATGGAAAAATTGAACACGACATCAAGGCTGTTTCCTATGCCGGCACTGGAACTTACATGGGATTATTGGGATATGCAACAGGAGCAATTTGGGCAAGCTACACTTGGGCAGATCCAAACAATCCAGCATATGCTTCCTTTGGTTCAATCATGAGAGAACCAAAACTAATTGGTGCTGCAACAGCCCTATTGATATATGGTGCGTATTTCATTTTAAGAAGTTCTATAGCTGATCTCGATCAACGAGCAAGAGTGAGTGCCGTTTACAACATTTTTTCTTATGCTATGCTATTTCCATCAATATGGATTATACCAAGATTATTGCCTAGCCTGCATCCCGGTCAAGAAGGTAATCCTGCATTAAATTTCAATGATATCGATGCAAGAATGCGTATGGTATTTTATCCTGCTGTTCTTGGATGGACTTTCATGGGCATTTGGATTACCACTATTGTAATCAGATATAAATTACTCACAGAAAAAAAATGGACCAATAATGAAAAATAAATTGACTTCTATTTTGGCTTTATTATTTGCTTTGGGTGCACAAGCACAGGAAGCTGCCAGCACAAATGAAACTACTGCAAGCGTAATGAGAAGCAATGGCAAAATTTATGTAGTTGTCGCCGTTGTTTTAACCATTCTATTTGGTTTAATTGCTTATGTAATTAGACTTGATAGAAAAATCTCAAAATTGGAAAAAGAGGCTTAATCCTCTTTAGTTCAATTATCACTTTTTTCAACGAAATCAATTGCCATGAACCCAGAGTATAGTTTTTTTGATGCTGTTTGTAAAAGTTTTGACAAGGCATCTAAATTCACCAAGTTTGATCAAGGTATTTTAGAGCAAATCAAACAATGTAACAGTGTATTGAGAATGCACTTTCCTGTAAAAATTGGTGATAAAGTAGAGGTAATCAAAGCCTATCGAGTTCAACACTCCCACCACAAACAACCATGTAAAGGTGGTATTCGTTTTAGCGAAATGGTGAACCTTGACGAGGTAATGGCACTTGCCGCACTGATGACGTACAAATGTGCCATTGTAGATGTCCCCTTTGGTGGAGCAAAAGGTGGTATTTCAATTGACCCTAAAAAATATTCAGCATACGATCTTGAAAAAATTACAAGACGATACACCAGTGAATTAATTAAGAAGAAATTTATTGGTCCTGGCGAAGATGTGCCTGCACCCGATTATGGTACAGGAGAAAGAGAAATGGCCTGGATCCTAGATACCTATATTGCTATGCATCCAGGTGAAATCGATTCTCTTGCCTGCGTTACCGGTAAGCCAGTGAGTCAAGGTGGAGTTAGAGGAAGAAGAGAAGCAACAGGACTTGGTGTTTTCTTTGGTATCAGAGAAGTTTGTAACAATGAGGATGTAATGTCTAAACTAGGTCTCAGCTTAGGCATTGAAGGAAAAAAAGTTATTGTTCAGGGATTAGGAAATGTGGGCTACCATGCTGCTAAATTCTTCCAGGAAAATGGAGCTTTGGTTGTAGGCCTAGCAGAGTATGAAGGATCTATATACAATGAAACCGGTCTTGATGTAGAAGCAGTGTTTCAACATAGAAAATCGAGTGGCTCTATACTTAATTTTCCTGGTGCAACAAATTTCAACAAAAACACAGACGCACTCGAAGCACCATGTGATATTTTGATTCCAGCTGCTTTAGAGAATGTAATCAATGGTGATAATGCTTCAAGGATACAAGCAAAAATCATTGGTGAAGCTGCAAACGGTCCACTTACTCCTGCAGCAGATGAAATACTCATCAAAAAAGGCGTACTAGTTGTTCCAGACATGTATTTGAATGCCGGTGGTGTAACTGTATCTTATTTTGAATGGGTTAAAAACCTAAGCCATGTTCGCTATGGTAGAGTTGAAAAAAGATTCATGGAAAACCAAAATGCAAACTTGGTATCACATATTGAAGAAATGACTGGCAAAAAAGTAACTGAGATTCAAAAAGATCTTCTTGTTCATGGTCCCGATGAAATAGATTTGGTAAGAAGTGGATTAGAAGACACAATGATTAAAGCCACCAATGAAATCTTGGAATGCTGGAAACAAAATCCAGAAATCAAGGATATGAGAACAGCTGCATTTGTAGTAGCCATTAACAAGGTGGGAACCAGTTACTCTGAATTAGGAATCTTCCCTTAATCAGGAATGCAGATATTTTGGAAAGAATGGAACCCACTGAGCGGTTCCATTCTTTTTTTCAGCAACATGGCAAGTAACCCCATTGGTGATCACCAGATAATCTACAGGTATAGCAACATGATAAGATAAGAGCTGCATCAAAACAGATTCGTCTAGTTTCACATCCATCGATTTACATTCCACCATCATCCATGGTTGAACTTGAGCATCATATACCAATACATCAAAACGTCTGCTCTCCTGCCCTAATTTCAACTGCTTTTCTACAGCTATAGCCGATAAAGGAAACTTATTCGTTTTTACCATCCATTGAATAAAGTTTTGTCGTACCCACTCCTCGGGACCTAATACAACCCATTTCGACCGAATCACGTCAAATAATTCAGGTCTTCCATTGTGCTCCCTAATCTTAAAATCGGGCTCGGGAAAAACCATTTCAACCATGCATGCAAAGTAATCAGTAATTTTGAACTGAAAAGCCTGAATCATGAACAGCAAAGAAGAAATCGTCAACAATTGGCTTCCCAGGTATACAGGGATGGCTTTATCAGAATTTGGTCAATACATCTTACTTACCAACTTCAGTAAATATGTGGAGCTATTTGCAACTTGGAACGGTGTTGAAGTAGTTGGAATGGATAAACCAATGCAGTCAGCTACTGCAAATGGAATCACCATCATCAACTTCGGAATGGGTAGTCCAACTGCAGCTACCATCATGGATTTGCTGACTGCCATCAAACCCAATGCTGTCCTATTTCTTGGTAAATGTGGTGGACTTAAAAAAAGAAATAAGATTGGCGACCTGATTCTTCCAATTGCAGCAATAAGAGGAGAAGGAACTTCCAATGACTATTTCCCAAATGAGGTCCCAGCACTTCCTGCGTTCGCTCTCCAAAAAGCCATTTCAACTACCATCAGAGACAACGAGTTGGATTACTGGACTGGAACTGTTTACACTACCAACAGAAGAGTTTGGGAACATGATGAAGACTTCAAGACCTATCTCCAAAAAATCAGAGCTTACGCAATCGATATGGAAACTGCTACCATTTTTTCAGTAGGCTTTTTCAATAAGATCCCCACAGGTGCACTTCTCTTGGTCAGTGACTCACCCATGATTCCTGAAGGAATCAAAACAGAGGAAAGTGATAAAAAAGTTACAGCTAGATTTGTGGAAACTCATCTAAAAATAGGAATAGAATCTCTTAAGCAATTGATTAACAATGGACTTACAGTCCGTCATCTAAAGTTTTAAGTTATGCCCAATTTTGTGGGAAAGATGAGAAAAATCACAATCTAGAAAACCACAATAATTCATTAATTTTGCATCCTACAAAAATGCCAAAACAAATCTGATGCCGTAAGATCAGGTTTGCTATAGTGGATTCCCATTTTATGGGCACCAGGGTTTGTTTCAGGCAATAAATTTATTCAGCATGAAACTATCCCAGTTTAGGTTTGATTTCCCTCTTAATCTTATAGCGCAGACTCCAACAAAACAAAGAGAAGATGCAAGGCTTATGGTTGTCCACAAGGATACCGGCTTGATTGAAAATAAAACCTTCAAAGATATTCTTAACTATTTTGAAGAAAAGGATGTATTTGTAGTGAACAACACCAAGGTTTTCCCTGCAAGAATGTATGGTAGGAAAGAAAAGACTGGTGCAAAAATTGAAGTTTTCCTACTCAGGGAATTGAACAAGCAAAACCGCCTTTGGGATGTGATAGTTGATCCCGCAAGAAAGATTCGCGTAGGGAACAAGTTATATTTTGGTGATGCTGATGAATTGGTTGCAGAGGTAATTGACAATACCACCTCAAGAGGAAGAACAATCAGGTTTTTATTCGATGGCTCTGATGCAGAGTTCAAAGAGATTTTAAATACAATGGGTGAGACTCCCCTACCAAAATACATCAAGCGCAAGCCAGATGATTTGGATAGAGAGCGTTATCAAACAGTATATGCTAAGCATGAGGGTGCTGTGGCTGCCCCCACTGCTGGATTACATTTTTCTGTAGAATTGATTAAGCGTCTTGAAATTCAAGGAATCAGATTTGCTGAAATGACTTTGCATACAGGACTAGGAACCTTCAGGACAATCGAAGTAGAGGATTTGAGCAAGCACAAAATGGAGGCGGAGTATTACAAAGTAGATGAGACTGCTTGCAGAATAGTGAACAAGGCCAAATCAGAGGGACACAGGATTTGTTCTGTTGGTACTACAACACTGCGTGGACTCGAAAGTACTTTTACAGCCGACAAACTTTTAAAACCTTCGGAAGGCTGGACAAATATCTTTATTCATCCACCGCATGAATTCGCGATTTGTGATTCACTGATTACCAACTTTCACCTCCCTAAAACATCATTGTTGATCATGGCCTGCGCTTTTGCGGGTTATGAATTAACCATGGAAGCATACAAGAAGGCAATCAAAGACAAATACCGCTTCTTTAGTTACGGAGATGCAATGCTGATTATCTAATCTGATAATTCATTCATTTGTTAATCTAGTCCGAACAAACCTTTGTTTAGCGACTTAAGACACTCATTTTTTTGTTCTGTAGGAATGAGAATAGATACGTTATGCAAGCTACCTCCAAAGCTTACCATATTTATGGATAAGTGATTGAGTGAATTAAAAAGATTAGTCAATAGAGATTTTTCATTGGTCAATTTGTTGCCTACTACTGCAATTATGGTTTGCCCATTCAATACCTCCAAGTCACCAAGTGGAGCAAGCTCTTTTGTGATTTGATCAAGATGAGTAGTATTATCGATTGTAACAGACACCGCCACTTCGGACGTGGTAATCATATCGATGGATGTCTTGTATTTTTCGAAAACTTCAAAAATCTTTCTTAGAAAGCCATAAGCAAGTAACATGCGACTACTCTTAATCTTTACCATCACGATGCCATCTTTTGCAGCAACTGCTTTTACCCCATCGGCATCCGCTTCTTCTAAGATGACAGTCCCTTTTGCATCTGGCTGCATCGTATTCAACAACTTTACAGGAATATTGAATTGTTGCGCTGGCCATATAGAAGCGGGATGCAAAATCTTGGCACCAAAATAAGCGAGCTCAGCTGCTTCATCAAAACTCAAATGTTCTACGGGTCTTGTTGATTTAACCACCCTAGGATCATTGTTGTGCATACCATCAATATCTGTCCATATTTCACAAACACTAGCATTTACAGCAGCAGCAATGAGCGACGCTGAATAATCACTTCCGCCGCGCTTCAAATTATCCACCTCTCCCCTTGCATTTTTACAGATATAGCCTTGGGTAATGAACATGTTCATGTGAGTATGCTGATCTAATATTTTGGTAAGCTTTGCTCTTATGTCAAGCACCTGTGGTTCATCATTCTCATCTATCGCCATAAAATCAAGGGCAGGCAATAACAGATGTTCTTGTTTCTCTTGCTCCAAGTAACAAGAAAAAAGTTTGGTACTCATCAATTCACCTTGTGCGAGGATATCTTTATTTAATGCATCATTAAAAGAAATCTTAGTAATGATGTTTAGAAAATCAAAATGCTCATTGATCAATTTTTGTGCTTTGACCTTGACTTGATCATCAGATAGTAATTCATTGATGAAGTTTTTGTAATGCTCATGCAGTTGACCAATGATTGAAGTTGCCTTCTCTTTATCACCTGCAGACATGGCATCTCCAATTGATACAAGTGTATTGGTTGTTCCGCTCAATGCACTTAATACAACTATCTTGGGCTCATTGTCTTTTGTGATAAGATCTCTTACCTGAAACATTCTCTCTGGTTTCCCTACAGAGGTGCCGCCAAACTTCATGATCTTCATATACTTTTCTAATTTGGCGCAAAGTTAAATCTTGATATTTAATTTATCAGCAACTGAGCCAATATCTTCCCAAACTACTGCCAGTAGAGGAATTCCCATTTTACGCCTAATTTGTTCCATTTCACGTTCTGGATCACCAGGTATAAGTACTTTTAGGTTGTCATCTATTGGGGTAGCAGCCCTAAACCTTCGGATCCATTGATCCATATTTTTTTTGAAGTCTTCTTTTTTTCTAAAGGCATCTATACGCATAGCACCTAAAAAATGACCAATGCCTTTCCCTGGCTGATTTTCTGGCATGGGGACGTATGCGGGAAATGGAGGAACCCATGGACCATAATTGGCACCACTGAGGACAGCTGAAAAAATATCGACTATTGCACCCAAAGCGTATCCTTTGTGACTGCCATGGTCGCGATCACTTCCTAAAGGCAGCAAAGCACCTCCAGATTTCAAAGCATGCGCATCAGTCACCTGCAAACCATCTTTGTCTTGAACCCATCCCATTGGTGTATCAAGACCTTTGCGCTGTAGAATTTCTAATTTCCCATTAGCAGCAGTTGTGGTTGCCATATCAGCAACAAATGCTGGCTCATTTCCAGCAGGTATTGCAACACAAATTGGATTGGTACCCAACATTCTTTCTTTCGCATGTGTAGGCGCAACCAATGCACTTGCGTTAGTCATCACCATACCTATCATATCTTCTTCTAAGGCCATCATGGCATGATAGGCTGCAATACCAAAATGATTACTGTTGCAAACACTTACCCAGCCAGTACCCACTTGCCTTGCCTTTTCAATTGCCACCTTCATTGCGATAGGTGCAACAACCAATCCTAGTCCCTGATCTCCATCCACCACAGCAGTAGAAGGGGTTTCATGTACTATTTGAACATTTGGTTTTGCATTTACTCGCTTCGCTTCCCATAAACGGACATATCCAGATAATCTTGCCACTCCATGAGAATCTATACCCCTTAAATCTGCAGACACCAAAACTTCAGCTGCAGATGCTGCATGCGCTTCACTGCATCCAATAGCTAGAAATACGTTGGTGGTGATTTCAATTAGTTGTTGATAAGAAACTAACTTTTCCATATAAAATTACTTCCTGCAATATACTTGAATTGAAGGAAGTGGTGTGAAGGGGTAGATGAAAACAACTCATATTTGGTGGAAAACTCTCTGCAATAATTGTAGTTAACCACGCTGAATTAACTTTACTTTGATCCATCTTCGAGGTATAAATTTAAGATCATGATAAAACTACAAGTAATTGGACATTTAGGTAAAGATTGTACTACAAATGTTGTGAATGGAAAAAACGTTATCAATTTTAGCGTCGCCCATAGTGAGCGATACAAAGATGCAACTGGCACCCAAAAGGAAAAAACAACTTGGGTAGAATGTGCCTATTGGACTGATAGAACTGCAATTGCTCCATATTTGAAAAAGGGACAATTGGTATATGTTGAAGGAAATCCAGAGGCGCGTGCCTATCAAAAATCAGATGGCACAGCTGCAAGTTCGCTAAGCATGAGAATTTCAAGTGTGCAGCTCTTAGGAGGTGCTAGGGGTGAAGGAGGACAAGAGGGTAATGCAGATCAAATAGCTTCGCCAGACGATAACGATAATCTGCCATTCTAAAATGAAATGAGTTTAGAGAGAACGCCTGATCGATTCAACCAATTGAGGTATATCGATCAGGCTTTTTTTGTGCTCAATTCTATTTGACAATACAGGATTGATCAAATTTAATTTATCAATGCCCGCATTCATCATATTTTCAATTTTATCTATTCCATCTCGATTCAATCCTGCATCCACAATTGCATTCTCTTCTCCGCTCAAAAGATCATCACGAATATCTGCCAAATCATCCATCAATAAGAAATAGGTTATCATAGCATACCAACCATCAAGTGCTTTTTGCTCATCAAATGCTTCATCAGGGATACAGGCAAGCGAAAGCAAATAACTATCTGCCCTATTTAGTGATGGGAAATCTGTACCCAATCTTGTGGTAGCTGATTTGATGGGCTTTTGCGCAAGCAAATATTGCTTTAATTCTTCAAAAAAATCAACTCTTCTAACATGTGGGATAACCACAGAAATACATTCTTGAATATGCGTAGACCAATCTATTTGTTTATGCTCCAATAATGCAGCGCTATGCAGAATAGATTCGTTTATTGAAAAATAGACTTCACTCAATAAGTTGGAAACTGTTGCACCAGACCTTCTAAGTAAATCGGCATAAATAGGCATAAAAATATAACCAGATGCACCAGGCACATAGATAGTTCTACCTTTCCAATAAAGATTATCTTTCGGTACGGCCCTATCTACATAGGCTTTACCAATTGTTAGCTCTACACCATAAGACAGTTTCAAATCATTTTTTGTGAGAAACATATCATCTTCTATTTGGGGTTCTTCTAATGAATATATCGGTTCTTCCCCTTACTGCTCTTTCATGAGCTGAATCCATAACGGTCTCCAATTGTACAGGATGCGCTTTGTAATACAAGTAACTTTCAGAAAATATTTTTGAAGTTATTCCATATACCTTTAGTACTTTATCCATTTCGACTTTGAGAAGAGAATCCTTATCTAGAGTTGTATCTTTCATGAGATAGGACTCAACAAAACTTTCAGCAAGAAGCACATCATACATCACATTAGCCATTTTGTCTTGGTCGAGTATTTCTTGTTTATGCTCTTTGCTTTCAGTGCAAGAAATAATTATAGTTAATGTCCAAGAAGCAAGTGTTAATTTCAAATTCATTTCAGTTCCTGTCGGTATTTAGATGCATTTGCAATATCCAATCTAGAACACAAATCAAGAATTCTAGATTTTTCTTGAGCTGTCCCCTTTTTATAAATATTGATTATCTCATCTGACTTTCCTTGAAAGAAAAAAGGCATAATCATGAGATTTGGCGTTTCAATATTTAGCGTATTGAGCATGCTGATACCATTAAGCATTTGTTCTCTTGCTACAGCTTCATTTTCTATAAGCTTATCCATACCCTGACGATAATAAGTATATATGGCATCATGGACTAAAGCATACCTTGCATTTTGAAGATTTTCTGCAAGCCAATAACGATTTCTTTGTCCATCGAAAGGCTTCCAGCCTGCGATTGATCTACCTTCTGGTGCAGCACTAACAATGAGATTCGCTTTTTGAAAATAGGGATCTCCGCCTCTAGGCGAATAAGAATCATAATCTAAACCCAAAATGATATTAACATAATAGGCCATCAGGGCCGATAGATTTGCCGCCAAAGGTTCATTACCTGAAATCCGGTTTTCATTGAACTCAATGGGTTGAAATTCAACAAACCTAAAGGTTACTTCATTATCAATGAAATTGATCAATGGCGAAAGATAGGATGCATTATAAACAGGCCGTCCTGCCTGCACGGTCAGTGTTCCTTTATATACATTTGGTTCTACAATTGACTGTAAATTGATAAGAAAGCTACACTCTATTTTTTCATTTGTTTCGAAAACATCATTCGTCCATTTTCTCTTATTCAGAAAAGCAACCAAAGAAGTTTGGAGATTCTGAAAGACTCTTTTATCGACAGTATTTCCTATTTGTGCTGAAACAACAGTTACTTTTGCATTGAGTTCTTGAGAAGAACTGATAGTTGATAAACAGCAACTGATAACAAAGGCAAATAGTATTTTATAAGTCGGTTGTTGCATTTACCTGATTTAATCGGTAATCGAAGTTAACTAATCTTGAAATCAAAAACCAGAGACAAAAAAGGCGATGGTGTTTACCATCGCCTTTAAAAAATATAATCAGCTATTAGCGGAATAGGTCTTCTTCATTTTTGCGGAAATAAACCTTATCATCCATGAATTCTTGTGAAGCCAACAAGGCAGGATTAGGCATTTTCTCGTAGGCCTTTGAAATTTCAATTTGCTCCTTGTTCTCATGAATTTCTTCTAGGCTATCTGTGTGACTTGCGAACTCCTCCAATTTATTGTGAAGCTCTTCTTTAAGGGCAATATTAATTTGACCTGCTCTTTTGGCAATGATGGAGATTGACTCATAAACATTACCAGTTTTGCTCTTGATTTCATTGAGGTCTTTGGTCTCAACTACATTGGTAAGGTTATTTCCCAACTGCCTGCGAAGTTTGCTCATTATTCAGTGATTTAAGATTATTTTGGGACAAAGTTAAGTAACGTTCGGCTTCTTTCAATAATTTACTTTCGGGAAATCTATCTTGGAAGTCTTCTACCTCCTTTACCACCCTAGCGTAACGCTCTTCTTGCTTCTCTTTTACACTCATTTCAGCGTATTTAAAATAAGCTTTGATAGCCATTAGCTTATATTCATCCCCTTTTTGTGAATCAGGATAATTGTTCATTAAGGTGGTATAGGTAAGCGCTGCCGCCCTGAATTGTCCGAGGTTAAAATATAATTGTGCTGACAAATATTCCTTTTTTTCCAATTTAACTTGACATTGAGCGATGATTTCTTCGGCTTCTTTGCGCTTTGGGGATTCTGCGTGTGTATTCAAAAAAACCTGAAACATACCAATTGCCTTCAACGTATTGGCCTGTTCCAACTCCGCTTTTGGCGATTGTTTATAATAACAATAGGCCTGCATAAACTCAACTTCTTCAGCCCTATTACTATTGGGAAACACCTCTAAATAGCCTCTATATAAGTTTTCGGCAGTAGTGAAATCTTTCATATAATAATGCGCATAGGCATATTTATAGTAAAGGTCATCAAACTGAGGAGTGCCTTTAAATACTGGAAAAAGTTCTTCAAACAACACTTGAGACTGACGATACATCTTTTTATCGTAGTACTCATTTGCCATTTTAAGTTTGTATTCATAGTCATTACTCTTTAACACCTTGTTGAACTTAGAACAAGAAGCAAAAGCAATAACTAAAACGACAAACAAAAGATATCTAACCTTCATAAGCGGCTGCAAATTTAAGCAATACAGATGATACTAAGATAGCAAGTTTGAATTAGCTGTATGGTTAACCTCATCATAAAAAAATAAGCCCTCCACTTTGGAGGGCTTATAACTGTTTATTTATCAATTAGTTCTTAGTACGCAAATTTGGGTGTGGTGCAGGAACAGTATTTGGACCTTCAATATTTTCTCCAGTAGCACTCAAATCAATAACATTCATGTCACCCTCTGCCTGTCCATATTTATTAATCAATCTTTCTGCAGCAATACCTTGCTTTTCAGTGAGATAAGAAATGATTGCATTAACACGGTCCCAGCTCATTTGCTGACTTACTTTGGAAGCTTCGGCATATCCGGTAATAAATACTTTACAAGCAGGATTGTTCTTTAAACGATCTGCAACTGCAGCCAATAAAGATTCAGCACCAGCAGAAAGCTTTGCAGATCCTTTTGCGAAAGTGATACTTGGAATACTTCCCATATTGCATGAAGGTGGAGGAGGCACAATTTTGCAACATGCTGGCTCTGGACATTTGCCTACGCCATTTGCATCAACAGGTTGACACTCTGTAGGTGTTATCAATTGCTTGTCTTTAAAATCAGGAACTCCATCACCATCAGTATCCCTACTAACACCATGAGCATCAACAGGTGCACCAGCTGGTGTATTTGGTTCTCTATCAAGCTGATCAGTAACACCGTCGCCATCAGCATCAGCCAAAACAACCTTTGGCATTTTCATTCTCTTAGGAGAATTCAATTCACTGTAAACAAACTCTAATGGATTTTTCCAATATAGAGGCTCAACCGATTTAGTCTTTTTCTGAGCAAATGTGTCTAAACCCGCCAAAAGGAAGGTCACAAGAAAAAGGATCGAAAATAATTTATTCAGCTTCATATCGCTAGTATTTAGGCAATTATAGAATTAAAGGATATTGATGTTCAAACCGATAGACAAGAAATTGTACGTATCGTTGTTAGGCGACAATGCAGGGATATTATTATTTTGAATATAGGCAGGTCCCCATTTTTGTCCGTCTAACAAATCATCCTGAACAATTGAGAATCTATCCTCAATAGCCAAATTGATTTTCTTTGAGATTTTGAAAGCTGCTCCAAATCCAAAAGTAGTACTTACAACTGAAGTACGTCCAGTTCCACTTCCCTTTTTATCAGCTGCTGTCTCATAAGTTCCATCAAGTAAAGCTTTTAAAGCAGACCTGGTTTCAGAAGCAGATAGATTTGAACTAATTGAGTTAAAATTATATTTTGCTCCTCCTGCATTTAACGCATCAACATTTACGTCATACAAAGTCATACCAATACCCGCAATTGCATAAAGTTGAATTTTAGGTTCGGCCCTATGAAAAAGCATATTTGAAAAACTGAACAACATTTGAGCGCTTACATCGGTCAACTGTGTTTTGTAGTTATAATAAACCTTATCAGTCGGTAGAGTATACTTATTGTTCCAGGCTTTGTTAAAAATGTAGTTATAATTCTCTTGAGTGCTCAATCCTTTTGCTGTACCTGTGAAAATCTCACCTCTTAGAGAAACTAAGTAACCCAATGATTTTCTAACGTGAACACCAACACCAAAGTTTGGATTAAGCGCATCTACATCACTGCCAATAGATGGTGTTCCAAATTTAATGCCCAACTCCCACTGGCTTCTTGGTTTGGCAGGGAATATGTACTGATTGTTGACAAATTCATTGTGTTGTGCTAGTCGAGATGGTGGAATCAATGATGAATCCGCCCATTCAGCTACTTGTGCTTGGGTAGTCAAAGCTGCTACCATTAAGCCAAGAAAAAGAGTGTACTTTTTGATTGCCATAAGATGTTTGTTTTTTAATGATTTAACACAGGACCTGCCTTGTGTGGCAAATATAAACCTAAAGTTTTAATTTTCAAATAAATATACTGATTTTTTGCCTTTTCGCAAAGCACTTCTTTTTTTTATAATCACTTCATTTTCAAGTAAAAGTACATTGAGGTTTTACTTTAGAACAAGTTAAATCAGATGGCAAAATATTGCGTAAGTTCGCGTTCCCACATGAATCCTGGATACAATATTGTTGAAGCAGAACTGAAGGAATTTGAAGTTATATTCAAAAATACCTTGAAGAGCGATACTCCTATGCTCAATAGGATCATGCAGTACATTGTAAAAACCAAGGGCAAACAGTTGAGGCCTCTTTTCGTTCTCTTATCAGCCAAACTTTGTGGAGGCATCAACCAAAGTACTTATCGAGCAGCAGCATTGGTTGAATTACTCCATACTGCAACGCTTGTACACGATGATGTTGTAGATGAAGCACATGAAAGAAGGGGCTTTTTATCTATTCCTACGCTTTGGAAGACAAAAGCCTCAGTTTTGTCAGGTGACTATCTACTAGCCAAAGGGTTGCTGCTTTCCTTAGAGAATAAAGATTTTCGTGTTTTAGAATTATTATCAGACGCAGTAAGAAGAATGAGCGAGGGCGAACTTTTACAACTGCAAAAATCACGCTTACTGAATATTACTGAAGAAGATTATTTTACCATTATATCTAATAAAACCGCTTCGCTTTTAGCTTCTGCCTGCTCATCGGGTGCATATACTGCTAACCATGATGAACTGCAAGTTGAATTGTTGCGGAATTTTGGAGAGTATACAGGAATAGCATTTCAGATCAAGGATGATTTATTCGATTATGGTACAGATGATGTTGGTAAGCCTACTGGAAATGATATTCGCGAAAAAAAACTTACTCTACCGCTTATTTTCACACTCAAGAATTGCTCAAAAGAAAAAAGACGATCTTTAATTTACACGATAAAAAATAAAAATAAAGATCAAGCAAGTATAAAAGCTGTGATTGACGAAGTAAGTAAAGCAGGTGGCATCCAATATGCAACAGCTAAAATGGAAGAATACAAACAAAAGGCTTTGGAAGTGCTCGAAAAATTTCCTTCATCCCCAGAAAAAAATGCATTGGCCGATCTTGTTACGTTTACTACAGAAAGAAAAAAATAAACATGGCAATAGCACGCAGGTGGAAAGTCAATCATACGCATGTTGAAAAAACAGCGGCGCTTCAACAAGCTTTGAAGATCCATCCAGCACTATGTGGTATACTGGTTAATCGTGGAATAGAGGACTTTGAGCAAGCAAAAGAATATTTCAGGCCTGCATTATCTCAACTGCATGACCCTTTTCTCATGAAGGGCATGAAATTGGCTGTAGATCGCATCATCAAAGCAATTGAATCACAGGAGAAAATTTTAATCTATGGCGATTATGATGTTGATGGTACAACATCTGTTGCAATCGTATATGACTTCTTATGCACCATTTACGATAAACAGAAGTTAGATTACTACATACCGAATCGATACAAGGAGGGTTATGGGCTATCGCAAATGGGCATCAATTATGCAATAGAACATGAATTCAAATTATTGATTACACTCGACTGCGGCATTAAATCAGTCGACCTAATTGATATTGCAAACCAAAACAATATTGATGCAATTGTTTGCGACCACCACTTACCAGGATCAATACTGCCCCCTGCAATAGCCATTCTAAATGCGAAACAACTTGACTGTACCTATCCGTATAAAGATCTCTGCGCTTGTGGTGTAGGTTTCAAACTAATACAGGCCTTGTCCATAACCTTGTCAATTGATGAAACACATTACCTCCCCTACTTAGAATTAGTAGCAACAGCAATAGCAGCTGATATTGTGCCCATTACAGGAGAGAATAGAATCATGGCATTTCTTGGCATTAAACAAGCTAATGAAAATCCATCGACCGGTATTAAAGCGCTAATTGATTTAAGCAAAGTTCAACAATCGCTGACTGTTTCCAGTCTAGCATTTATGATTGGCCCGAGAATCAATGCTGCAGGAAGAATGGATGATGCA
>JBEASE010000018.1:0-31596 GCA_041162625.1 Bacteroidota bacterium
CCGTACACCATCTCTGTTGAGGGTAGCATCAGATCGACCAGATATTATAATTGTACCCCTTGAAGTGACAGTGATAAAATCTCCATGCCACCAAACTCCACTGTATTTTTGAAAATAACTTGCTCGGTATTTTTTATTGCCTTCATCATTCCAAAAATAGATCGGCATACTAGGCATGGGCTTTTTGATTACCATCTCCCCTAATTCATCTTGTATACTTCTACCCTCTTCATCTATCGCATCCAAATCACACCCTAACAAACTACATTGAATCTCACCTTTCACAACAGGCAACGTAATGCTGCCACCAACAAACCCACTACAAATATCTGTGCCCCCACTAAAAGAAATCAACCATACATCAGGTTTTACATGCTCATACACCCATGAATATGCATCAGGAGTCAATGGTGATCCAGTTGACCCTATCGTTTTTAAAGAAGAGAAATGTTGAGAATTAAAATGTAATCCAGCTTTCTGACAATGAATCAAATATGCTGCACCTAATCCCATATGGTGTATACTTTCTTTGGCTGCTAATTGCCAAAGTCGATCTATTGTTGGAAAAGAAGGAGCCCCATCGTAGATAACTAAGGTTGCTCCTACCAACAACGAAGCAACAGAAAAATTCCACATCATCCAACCTGTTGTTGAATACCAAAAAAACTTCTCTCCTGATTTAATATCCCAATGTAAAAGCAATACTTTCATGTGCTCAATCAAATTCCCTCCTACGCCATGTGTAATAGCTTTAGGTATTCCAGTTGTTCCTGAAGAATACAAGATCCAGAGTGGATGATCAAATGGCAATGGCTCAAATTGCAAAACCCCACCATCTATTTTTAAAATATCATTCCAGATGACAGTTTTTTCATCTGTAGAACCAGTAGCTATTTTGTCAAGTAGCAAAATATGCTGCAATGTTGGAAGTACATTGCGCAAATATGCTACTTGCTCTCGTTTATCATAAGTCTTTCCATTATAAACGGTCTGGTTAGTCGCCATTAAGACAACTGGCTCCACCTGTGCAAATCTTTGTACTATTGCTTCATTACCAAAATCTGGTGAACAGCTGCTCCATACAGCACCAATTGATTGTGTAGCCAAAAAGCCAATAACAGCTTCAGGAATATTGGGTAAAATGGATACAACCCTATCCCCTTTTTTCACTCCTTTATCACGCAACCATGTTGCAACACTTGCTACACGCGTATATAATTCATCCCAAGAAATGTGTAAGGAGTGATTGGTTGATTCTTCTGCGAACACCAAAGCAGGAAAATCTTTTCTTGCATTGTTGAAAATAACTTCTGCATAATTGATTTTTACACCTTGAAACCATTGGGCTTCAATAAAATCATTTCCCCGAAGAGTTACTACAGGCTGATTACTTGGAAATACAAATAGACCAGTATACTCGATAAAGTATCGCCAAAAACTGTCTATATCAGCAATACTCCATTGATGAAGGGATGCATAATCAGAAAATACGAGATGTTTTTCTCTTCTCAACCACTGCATAAAATTATGTAGTTGAGAAGCAGTTTTTTGCTGCTCACTAGCTTCCCATAAAATATCTGCTGTCATTGCCAACTATAGGTTTCCTCTTAATCCCTGCTCTCTTTCCAATGCTTCAAATAATGCTTTGAAATTACCAGCACCAAAAGATTTTGCTCCTCTGCGTTGTATGATTTCATAAAACAATGTTGGGCGATCTTCAACAGGCTTGGTAAAGATTTGAAGCAGATAGCCCTCATCATCTCGATCAACTAAAATACCCAATGGACGAAGTTTTTCAATATCCTCTTCAATTGGACCAACGCGTTTTGCCAAATCATCATAATAAGTACCTGGCACTTGAAGAAACTCAACACCTCTTGAACGCAACTTGATAACCGTTTCCATGATGTTATCTGTGGCGATTGCAATATGCTGAACACCCGGACCCAATATGCTGAACACCCGGACCACCATAGAAATCTAAATACTCTTCTACCTGAGATTTTTTCTTTCCTTTTGCTGGTTCGTTGATAGGAAACTTAACAAATCCATTACCATTACTCATCACCTTACTCATCAAGGCTGAATATTCAGTTGAAATTTGCTTGTCATCGAATGTGAGAATATTTCTGAAACCCATCACATCCTCATAAAACTTTACCCAAGGATTCATTTCATTCCAACCCACATTAGACCTACAGGCTCTGGATTATACTCTGTTTTCCATTCTCTGTATCCAGGTAAAAATGTACCACTATAATTTTTTCGTTCTACAAATAAATGAACAGTATCTCCATAGATATGAATTCCACTCATCACTACTGTTCCATTATCATCGGTTATTTCCTTAGGCTCCATATAAGCCTTTGCGCCGCGTGATGTTGTCTGAAAAAAAGCATCTCGGGCATCATCAACCGATAAGGCAATCGACTTTACACCATCTCCATGAAAAGTTGTATGCTGCGCAATGGGGTGATCTGGATGTAAAGCTGTAGTAAGAATTAAACGTACTTTATCTTGCTTTAATACATAAGAAACTTTTTCACGGTCACCTGTCTCTGGACCAGCATAAGCTAAGCCCTGATAACCAAATGCAGTTTTATAATAATGTGCTGCTTGCTTTGCATTTCCTACATAGAACTCAACAAAATCAGTACCTAGCAATGGAAGAAAATCTGTGGCTGCAGACTGTACTGTATTATTTGAAACTTCTGTGCTCATATTATTCGATATTAAATTGCCAGCTTTTATGGTATGATTCGTCTTCAATCTCTAAGGCGTGCTCAGTCAGCATAAGCGGCCTGAAAGGATCAATCATCACAGCTAATTCATCTGTCTTCTCTTTGCCTATACTTTTTTCAACACTTCCAGGGTGTGGACCATGTGGTATACCACCTGGGTGAAGTGTAATTTGTCCTTTTACAACCGACTTCCTACTCATGAAATCACCATCCACATAATACAACACTTCATCACTATCTACATTACTATGGTTATAGGGTGCAGGAATTGCTAATGGATGATAATCGTATTTACGCGGCACAAAAGAACAAACAACAAAATTGCCTGCTTCAAAAGTTTGGTGTACTGGTGGTGGCTGATGGATGCGTCCTGTGATGGGTTCGAAATTATGAATAGAAAAAGCCCATGGATAATGATACCCATCCCATCCAATAAAATCAAATGGGTGAGTGCCATATACATAAGGATAAATCAATCCTTGCTTCTTGATTAAAATCTTGTAATCACCTTCTTCATCATATGTTTTAAGTTCCTGCGGTCTGCGAATATCTCTTTCACAGAATGGTGCATGCTCCATTAGTTGCCCGACTTCATTCAAATAACGCTTTGGAAAACGAATGGGCGTATAGCTTTCAACAATAAACAATCTATTATCTGAAGTATCAAATACGATTTGATATATGGTACCCCTTGGTACAACAACATAATCACCATAGCCAAATTTTATTGTGCCAAAACCAGAACGTAATTCGCCTGATCCTTCATGTATGAAAATAATTTCATCAGCCTGGCTGTTTTTGTAAAAATAATCAGTCATGGATTGTCGAGGAGCGGCTAATGAAATTTGAAGATCACTGTTAACCAAAATTGGTTTCCTGCTTTTCAAAAAATCATCTTCTGGCTTAACATTAAACCCCAATAAGCTTGTATGCCTTAAATGTTTTTCTCTTGCAATTTTTGGTTCAACCGAATAAGGCTCACCAAGTGTTTTAACAATGGTGGGTGGGTGGCAATGATAAACCAATGAGTACAAACTAGAGAAACCATGTGTTGAAACTAATTCTTCAGCATACAATGTTCCATCTGGTTTTCTAAAAGCTGTATGTCGCTTTTGTGGAATTTGTCCGAGTGAATGATAGATTGGCATAAGAAATCGTTTATGGATAAACGTATTTTTTCAATAAACGTTCAGCACAAAGTTCGTGAATAAATTCCTAAGTTTGCTGACTTTCAACGACGTTGCAACATGAAATTATCCACCTTCAAACACAATAGCGAAGCGCATCTTGGAATTTTTGTAAACCAAAAATTATACCAAGTCAGCTCTTTGCATCCTAACCTTCCAAACGATATTTTAATTTTTCTTGAACAAGGAGAAAAAGCAATGACTTTATTAAAGTCTTGTGAGAAAACCTTGATAGAAAATCCAGAATCTATTCAATCCATTGAAGATTATCAATTGCTCGCTCCAGTACCAAAACCTACTTCTTGCAGAGACGGCTATGCTTTTCGTCAACATGTGGCTACCGCCAGGAGAAATAGAGGACTGGGAATGATTCCGGAATTCGACCAATACCCAATCTTTTATTTTACCAACCACAACGCAGTTTATGGTCCGGGCGAAATTTCACTCATGCCAGATCATTTCCGTCAATTGGATTTCGAGTTGGAAGTAGCTATTGTCATTGGCAAAAGGGGCCGCAACATCAAAGCAGAAGAGGCTGATCAATACATAGCAGGATACACCATCATGAATGATCTTAGTGCTAGAACTTTACAAATGGAAGAAATGTTATTGAATCTTGGTCCGGCTAAAGGCAAAGACTTCGCGACTACCATCGGACCATGGTTGGTTACATTAGATGAACTAGAAGCCTATCGCACAACTACAAAAGAAAATCATACAGGCGCGCAATACAATATGCCAATGACTTGCACCATCAATGGTATTCAAGTTTCTAGTGGCAACATGAATCAGATGGATTGGACTTTTGCGGAAATTATTGAGCGTGCTTCGTACGGTGTTGACTTATATCCAGGCGATGTGATTGGATCAGGAACGGTGGGTACCGGATGTTTTTTAGAATTGAATGGCACGGGCAAATTGAATAACCCAGATTTTGTACCACAGTGGCTCAATGATGGCGATATAGTTACACTAAAGGTTGAGGGACTTGGTGAACTCACCAATACTATCAAAGCTGAAAAATCAGATTGGTCAATTCTAAATAGAAAAAAGTAATGATTACGAAAGATGCATCAACATTAACAGGCGTACAACTGCAAAATATTTTACAATATGTAATTGCGCCCAGACCTATATGCTTTGCATCCACAATTAATAAAAAAGGGGAAGTCAATTTAAGTCCATTCAGTTATTTCAATCTCTTCAGCGTACAACCACCCATCTGTATTTTTTCCCCTTCACGAAGACTTCGTGATAACTCTACGAAACATACACTAGATAATATCAATGAGGTTGCAGAGTGTGTAATCAATATTGTAAGTTATGAAATGGTTGCTCAAACATCATTAGCCAGTTGCGAATACCCACAAGGCGTAAACGAGTTTGTCAAAGCAGGTTTTACAATGCTTCCATCAGAAGTAATTCAACCGCCTCGTGTTGCTGAATCTCCCGTGCAACTTGAATGCCGCATTCAACAAGTAGTTTCACTTGGAGAAAAAGCTGGTGCAGGAAATTTAGTAATAGCAGAAATCCTGCGCATTCATTTATCAGAAAATATTTTAGACGATAAAGGAAATATTGATCAAACAGCATTGGATTTGGTAGCACGACTAGGAGGCAATTGGTATGCGCGAATCAATAAAGACGCTTTGTTTCAATTGGAAAAACCGAATGAAAAAATTGGGATGGGCTTCGACCAACTACCAGAAGTTATTGTAAAAGCTGAGTGGCTCAACAACAATGAGAAGGCAAGATTGGCCAATCTCAACAACCCCCCAGAAAAAGAAGAAGCATTGAAACTTCTTAGTGCTGATCTCGTTGAAAAATTATCAGTAAGAAAATCAAACGAGGAAATTCAATCTATAATCAAAGCGCTTTTAAACAAAGGTGATAGCCTAAATGCCTGGTGCTTGGCGCTTCAACTGACCTGATATTAGATAAAAATCATTTTACGATCAATAATTGAAAGACCATCATTGATGAGTTTTTTATGCTCTTGACTTGTCTTAGCTCTTTTTTCAAGATAGGACCTGACCTCATTGTACAGATCAACTAATGTTTCATCTGTAGCAGTCATCTCAGCAACTTCCATAGCACCTAACCAATCTTCTCTAAAATTCATTTTTAGTTCCTTCCAAATTGCAATCAACTTATCAATTGACTCCTTTCCTTCTCTTATTGCTCTGATTTGTGCAAATAAATTGTGGTATTGTAAATCTTGAGCAGTATATACTGCACGGTCTGTTTTTTTACCAGATAAATGCAATCCATCATCAAACAACATCTTATCTGCTGCGCCACTGAAAACAGAAGGTATACTCGTACCTATAAGCAATTTAAGGTTGCCAAATTCTCTTGAATACAATATAGTTCCATTAGGGTGTTTGATTTCAACTTCACTAAAATGCATTTGTTCGAGCATTTGTTCGTTTAATATCAATCGATCTAAGTAACCAACAACTGATATTCCGTTTGAAAGCACAAAAGAACATGGTGCTCCAGTTACTATACCCAAATCAGAAAGCGCTGAGCTTGTAAGCAGACTCATTCCAGCTCTTGTACCTTTAATTTTTCCAATTAAAATGTTACATCCATTTGGGAATTGATCAGTGCCAAAGTCGTTCAAAGCTTTATCATTTCTACACAAGGCTGAAGATCCAGATGATGTCACCCAACAAACACCAAACTCCTCATCTTCAATAAATGATTTGAACAAGCCACTTATTTGCAATTGATTATCTAGTACAACTGTGCAAATCTGTTCAGAAGCAATTGCCTTTTTCAATCCACTAGTACCGCCAACTGACATTGCCATTCCAGATTCAAATTGATGCAACACATCAAGTAAATTTTCGAAAGTAGGCGTTACAAACAATTGAGGTTGAGGCTTGGTGATATCATAAGCATAATTAACAGCATCAATTGTATAAGGAATTTTCTTTACCTCAGCTCTCATACAAGATGAACTTTCACCAATAGATGAAAGCAATCCAGCACCATAAATCTTAGGATTTTCTAGTGAGCCAATAAGCCCGTATTCAACCGTCCACCATTGCAATCTGCTCAACAAAGCCATTTCAGATGGCTCTCCCATATTTTGCTGACAATGAAATAGTAATTCTTCAGCTGCCTTCACCTTTACAGGGTCAACACCATGTGTTTCTTTTAAAATTGATAACGCACGAATGGCTTCGTACAATTCATGATCTTGTTTGGAAAACATTGCCTTAGCACCAACAGCACCAAGGTGACTTAAAAAACCATTGTAATGAACATCACTAATAATAGGAGCATGCCCAGCTGATTCATGTATAATATCAGGAGCAGGAGTGTATTCAATATGATCGAGCGTTCGAATATCTGCAGCAACTACAAGTACACGCCAGGCTTGGTACTCCATGAAAGCTGCAGGTGGAATAAACCCATCCACTGTTACAGCACCCCAACCAATTTTTGCTAGTGCGTCATTGATTTCTTGAAGTGATGGTATTTTTTCTATGGTGAGACCCGCTTTTTTTAATCCGGGGATATATGGATAATAAGCAGCATCTTTTAAGAAGCTATAATTTTGACGCATTACATAGCGCCATAGAGCATGATCTACAGGCGTATAGTGCTCATACTCCTGATCAACGATATATTTTCTAAGATGTTCAGGTAATCGTTTAACTTGTTCGTTATTGAAATCCTGAAAGGCTTTCATTGTAATTTTATTTAAATGATAAAATTCCAACCATGTGTATCCGGTACAAGTCCTAATCTTATATCATTCAATAAAGTATAGGCTTTATTTTGAAATGAATTTTCATCAGGTGTTTGTATTTCGTAATCAACCTCTCCAATTCTAATGAGTTTTACAGGAGCTACAACTGCTGCAGTGCCTGTCCCGAAGACTTCACTTACTCTTCCCTCCCGCAGAAAGACTTCAAGTTCATCAACAGCTATCTTCCTCTCTTCCACCTCAATTCCCTTATCACGTGCAATTGTCAATACAGAATCTCGTGTAATTCCTTCAAGAATTGCAGAATTTAAAGCGGGTGTGATAAGTTTCCCATCAACCATAAACATAATGTTCATCATTCCAGCTTCGTCGATATATCGATGCTCCTTTGCATCAGTCCAAAGCACTTGGTCAAATCCCTCTTCAAGAGCCTTTTTAACAGGATAAAAACTGCTACCATAATTTCCTGCACATTTTGCGTAGCCTGTACCGCCCTCAGCTGTACGGGTATACTCCGTCTCTACTTTAAGTCGGTATGGATTCCCAAAATATTTACCTGCTGGACTCATCAATATCATAAACTGATATTGATCCGCTATTTTGATTTTCAACCTTGGTTCTGATGCAAAACAAAAAGGTCTTATATAGAGTGATGTGCCTGGTGCAGAGGGAACCCAATCCTGATCAACTTTCAACAATTCAATCAGAGCAGCAAAAAAAAAGTCTTCTGGAATTGATGGCATACACATACGATCTAAAGAGCGATTGAACCTTTCAAGATTACTGTGTGGCCTGAAAATAGAAATTCGGCCATCATGCATGCGAAAAGCTTTCATACCCTCGAAAACAGACTGACCATAATGCAATGCTAACATTGCAGGGGAAAATGTAATTTCTCCAAATGGCACAATCTCTGCATTTTTCCATCCCCCATTTCGATAAACCGAGGTAAACATATGATCTGAACAATCCTTACCAAATTCAGGATTAGCAAAATTGACAGATGAGATACGAGATGTAGCAGAGAGTTTTTTAGCAATTTCAATCATCGTTTTCAATTTAATGCTGCCCTAAAACAACATGGCAAATTAGAGCTAATTTTTTGATCTAAATGAACATTTAAAAATATCAATGGAAATGATTGTTACAATGTTTAGTAACTATTGATTAGGCTCAATCTTTAAAAAAATAATAACAATATTTCCTTATTGCTATTTTCGTCAAAATGCTAAATTTTTATTCAAGTGTTCTAACATGTCTTTCTATTCGAATCAAAAGAAAACGAATCTAAGTTAATATCAGAAACTTAAATAATCACTAAACACTTTTTGCATATAGGCTTTTGCAAAATCCAACTTGGATTCTTTATCAATATTAGGTATTGATGTATCAAATCTGATTATCTTTTTTACATCTTCACTGTAGCTTAAAGAAAAATTCTTACCGACTAGTCCAAAGCCATTGTCCCAATTGAAAAAAGCATAGCCATCCCTTCCATTAAGGGGTAATAAATTTTTACTCCAGATTGATTTTTCGAAATTAAAATTTAATTGAGAATATAAAGTTGTTGACAAGTCGGTCTGACTACCATAGGTTACTGCTTTATATCCTTTGTATTCATCTTGCAAAACATCACCATATAAAATCATGGGAATTCGATATCGTCTAGGATCCCATATTTCAAATGTGTTTCTTGGTAAACGATGTCCATGATCGGCAACCAGAATAAATAATGTATTGGAAAACCATTCCTGTTGCTTTACTTGTTTAAAATACTCCCCTATTGATAAATCAGTATAGTAAGCCGTATTCCTAAATTTATCAGCCATGCTGCTTCCTTTATACTTGGGAGCAATTGGTGTTTCAAAAGGCTCATGATTAGAAAGTGTAAGTATAGTTGAGAAAAAGGGTGCTTTACTCAGTTTCATATCCTCAATATGCTTTTTGAATAAAACTCCATCATGTGCTCCCCATTTAGAATTAAAGTCTTTCTGTTCAAAATTATTTTTGTCGATTATTTGATCATAAGCATGTGATAAAAGAAAAGATTTCAAGCCAAAAAATTCACTCTCACCTCCGTAATAAAATGATGTTTGATAATTGTGTTTCTTGAACTGCTGCGACAAAGAAGGAAGTTTTCCTTGCTTTTCATTTTCCTTGATAATGCTTTTTGTTGCTTGCGCTGGGAAAGAACTCAGAATTGCCACCACTCCCTTATCTGTTCTTTCTCCAGAAGCATAAACATTGGTAAATAAAATGCCTTCTTTAATAATACTTTCAATATTGGGGGTTACCCCTTTTTCTCCTCCCATGCTTTCAATTACATCAGCAGTAAAACTTTCTAAAATGACTAAAACAACATTGGGATTTTTTACGGTTGGCTTAAATATTTTTATTGATGAATCTAGTTCATTAGAATGACTAAGTATTGAATCTACTTGGGGTTTAGAGAAATAATTAAAGGCCGATTTTGCAGGCTGTAATTCAAATAAAGTATTTTGTGTAAATCCCCAAAGCGTATTTGAGGAAAGATGATTATAGATTGGCATATTTGAATACTGCGCCATACTCAAATTAATGGGTGTCAATTGCCAACCACCACGAATACACAAAAAATTTATACCTAACATCAATATACCAAGCACTGATTTTAATACAAAATTCCCATCATAACGATCATACCTGATTTTGCTCAGCATTCGTTTATTGAATTTGATTACAATAAACAAAGCAAATAGATATAACAAAGTGGGAATTAAAAGACTTGATGTAATTCCTGATATAGCTACTTCGTAAGGGAATTGAAATAAAATCATTAGTGCTTTGAAGTTCAATTTAACTCCCCACTCCCTATATAAATTTAAATTTGACCACCCTACAAGGAGGTATAAAAAAATAAAAATTGGCTGATAAAAGTGTAGAACCTTTGGTAAATAATCCTGCTTATTAAAAAAGGATAATAATGTTAATAGCAGAAGTGGAAATGCAATTAGATAGGAGGCAGTTGATAAATCGAGGCGAAAAGCATTTAAAAACAACTCCAAAATACTACTTATGGAAGGTGATGGTAGCTTTTCAAAAAAATATCCAAGTGTAATTACCCGGTCAACAAAAAAAACAAATAACCAAATCAAAAGAAGCCCAAAAAAGAAATAAATAAAATTTTTAACCGACACAAGCAATTTGTTTATTCTTAAAAAAACTTTATTAACTATTGGTTTGATTGTAAAGTTAAGATAGCTTAAAATATAAACTTAGGATAATAGTTTTTTATAAAGGAGAAAATTTAACCGCCAATCAGATAACTTTGCAACTAATGAATTACTTTATTTTCAATCCAATTTCAGGCAGTTACGGTCAAGAAAAAAAGAGGCGATTACTCAATTTAATTCAAGAGGATCCTGAAAATATTGTATTCGAAACAATTCAGAAAGATGATGAAATAACATTAACCCAAAAAGCTATTTCACTCGGAGCAAAAAGAGTTATCGCAATCGGCGGAGATGGTACAATTAACAAGGTGGCATCTATTTTGAATGGTACTGATATTCCTTTGGGAATAATCCCTATGGGATCAGGTAATGGACTTGCACATCATTTAAAGATTCCACTAAATACAAGAGCAGCATTTAAAAAATCAATTAGTAGCAATACAATTAAAATAGATGTTTGCCGTGTTGATGAAAAATCATTTGTTTGTACAGCAGGTTTTGGATTTGATGCTTTTGTTGCAGATATATTCGATAAAAGAAAAAAAAGAGGACTACTCAACTATATTATTGCTGTCTTTATTTCCTTGGTGCGATACAAGCCAATTGAGATAAGCATCAATGATGAACCTTCTGAGAAACTTTTCTTGCTGACCATTTCAAATGCCAACCAATATGGAAACAACGCATTTATTTCCCCAAATGCTGATATCCAAGATGGTCAGTTTGAAATTATAAAAATCAAGTACGTAAGTAAACCTAAATTAGCCTTTATTGCCTTGAGGCTATTCTTAAAAAATATACACCAGTCGTCTGATGTAGAAATAACCAAAATGGACATGGCAACTGTCAAAATGAGAGCAAATCAACTCTTTCATATTGATGGAGAGAGCCTGAAAACCTATAAAGATGATATATTCATCTCAATACAAACCAAGGCGCTAAAAGTAATTATATAGCGAAGACATCTATTTTTCCGCATTTCGATAATCACTTTTTCCGATTTCGTAATCCCAAAGAATCAAAACATTTCAATTTCGCACCGGAAATGAATGATGATTATGAAGCGGACGATTCTATTGGTTTTTATTTGTTTATCAGGACTTTATCTTAAATCCCAAGAAACAAAAGGCCAGGCAACTATAGACAGTGGACTTTTACACCCACAATACCTTCCTGATATAAAATTGGTGGGCCGCAACACCAAAGCAGATATTCATTTTCTACCTGAAATAATAGGAACTACCATCAACGCTGGCAAGAAAAATGCACTGATTATGATGGACAATGTGCAAGGCAATGTTGTCACGAATACCATGCGTCAGGTAATGGCCAAAGTACCTGGAATTCAGATATGGGAAAGTGATCCAAGTGGAATTCAAATTGGGATTGCAGCAAGGGGACTAAGCCCTAACCGCAGCTGGGAATTCAATACCCGTCAAAATGGATACGACATCAGCAGCGATCCTTTTGGATATCCGGAAGCTTATTATACTCCACAACTCAACTCCGTTCAACGCATTCAGATCTTGCGTGGAGCAGCGAGTTTACAATACGGACCGCAATTTGGTGGTATGGTGAATTTCATCATGAAAGACGGTAGCGAAATCAATAAACCATTCCAATACGAATCACAACAAACGGCTGGTAGTTTCGGCCTGTTCAATTCTTATAATGCGATTGGAGGAGAAACAGGTAAAACACATTATTATGCATTTTGGGATCATAGACGTGGAGATGGCTTCAGAGCAAATAGTGATTTCAAAGTGAATACAGGATATGGCTCTATTTCATGGAAAGTAAATACTAAACTTAAAATTGGACTTGAAATAACTCATTTCAATTATTTGAGTCAGCAGGCTGGCGGACTAACAGATGCTCAATTTGAAAAAGATCCTTACCAAAGTCTGCGTAAACGTAACTGGTTTGAGGTCGACTGGAATATTGCTGCCATCAACCTTGATTATAATATCAACGAAAAGAGTAGGTTTAATCTGAAAATATTTGCCATGACTGGAGCACGCAACAGCATTGGCTTTATGCAAACACCCGATCTAGCTGATACCTTAAATATAACTACTTCACAGCTCTACAACCGCAGAGTGGATGTTGATCAATACCGCAATTTCGGCGCTGAAGCAAGATATATTACTGACTATGCTATTGGTAAAATAAAAAACTCTTTCTCGACAGGACTTCGTTATTTCAGAGGTAATACTTCCCGTTTACAAAATGGTAAAGGAGATACTGGTAACGAATTTAATTTAAACAGCATCAATCCTTATCCTACCGATCTTGATTTTCAAACAACCAATACTGCATTTTTTGCTGAAAATATTTTCAGATTAGGCAAATATCTTGCAATTATCCCTGGATTTAGAATTGAAAATATTCGCAATACTGCTGATGGAAGAGTAAACCTGACTGATAACTCAGAAGTTAAAATTACTAATCAAAAAAAGACTCGTCAATTTCTATTAGCTGGGATTGGCGCTGAATACCACATCGGACAAACTGAGATTTATGTTAACTATTCACAAGCATACAGACCTGTTTTGTTCAGCGATTTATCAGGAAATCCAACTACTGATGTTATTGATCAAAACCTAAAAGATGCCAAAGGCTATAATATAGATCTTGGTTATCGTGGAAGAATCAAAGACTATCTATTCTTTGATATGAGTAGCTTTGTTTTACAGTACAACAATCGTATTGGTTTGATTGCACAACAAAATACAGATGGCAGTTTTTATAACCTACGTACCAACGTGGGAAACAGCAAGAGCAAGGGTATTGAAGCATTAATAGAATTTAATCCCATTAAAGCATGGGCGCCTAATTCAAAATGGGGAAATATTACGGCATTCGCTTCTGTAGCATTAATTGATGCAAGGTATGCCGACATCAAAGTGATTACACGACAAGGTAACAGTCTTGTAGAGAGCAACTTTAAAAACAATAGAGTTGAGAATGCTCCTAAAAATATCTACAGAACTGGACTTGCCTACAGCAAGAAGAAACTTACTCTTACTGCACAGTACAGCTATGTATCTGAAGCATTCAGTGACGCAAATAACTCAATTACACCAACTGCAAATGGTGTAAATGGACTCATCCCCTCCTATCAAGTGATTGATTTAAGTGGAACCTACAATTTCAGCACACAATTTTTTGTGAAAGGGGGAATCAATAACCTCTTAAATGAAAAATATTTTACCAGAAGATCAAGCGGTTATCCTGGTCCAGGCTTATTAACTGCTGAACCAAGAAATTTTTTCTTTACAGTTGGAGTTAAACTATAATTCTTTTTAGAAAAAGAAAAATCTACCTCGTTCATAAATTCTAAACACGTGTACTGATTGTTTTATTTGAACTCCAACTTCATCATCCAATCAGTCTGCTTTTCATCACCCATTTTGAAAATATGTTTATCAAATGGAATAAATCCATTTTTACGATAGAAGTTTAAGGCACGGTGATTCTCTTCCCAAACACCTAACCACAAATATGAATAACCCCCTTCAATAGCCAAAGATTTAGCTTTCTCGAAAAGTGCTTGTCCAACCGACTTACCATGGTAGTCTTGCAAAACATAGATGCGTTGTAACTCCATCCCTCCACCTTCTTTCAATTCAGTTTGCGCTTCATGTACATTTACTTTTAAAAAACCAACGGGCACTTCATCAATTAAAGCAAAATAAAACTGTGAGTTTTCGTTTTTCAATTCCTCAGTAAGTTTTTCAATCGTAAAACTTTGATCTAAATATTTTTCTACGTTTTCAGGTTGATTATGCTTGGTAAATGTTTGTGCAAATGCTGTTCTCGCAAGTGCCTTAAGCTCGGCAACCTCTTTAACACTTACCAATCTAAGCTGTATTTCCATCAAAACAATTTACAATATTTTTTAAAACATAGTCTGTCATTATTCAAAGCATGTATATTTATAGTATAATGATAAACAGAGAAAAGATAGCTGTCATAGAAGGTGAAAACAAATGGACCTTCAACCAATTGGATGAATCTTCTAAAGAGATTTGTTTTACAATACTCCAAATTAACAATCAAGTTCAAGGTAATTGCATTGCATACATGGTAGATCCTGGATTTGACTATGTTAGTGTTCAAAAAGCAATCTGGCTTTCAGGCGCAATAGCAGTCCCACTTTGCTTAAGTCATCCCCTACCTTCCTTACAATATGTAATTGAAGATACAGCTGCAAAAATCATTATCATTTCTAGTCAATTTGAATCTCTTTTATCAGAATATTGTCAACAACACCAGATTGAATTAATGGTGCTTGACCATAATATAGAGTCATCTCCCTCTCCGCTGCCTGAATTATCAGATGAAGATCCTGCAATGATTCTTTATACTAGTGGCACCACCAATAAGCCTAAAGGGGTTGTTCTAAGTCACGGTAATCTTAAAGCCCAAATGGAAACACTAATCCATGCATGGAAATGGAGTAATCAAGATCATACTCTTTGTGTTTTACCACTTCATCATGTGCATGGTATTGTCAATGTTGTTGGTTGTGCTAATAGAATTGGAGCGATTTGTGAATTTTTACCCAACTTTTCAGCTGAAAAAGTATTTGAGCTATTTTTAAAAGGAGAGATCAATGTATTTATGGCTGTCCCTACTATCTATTTTAAACTTATTGCATTCTGGGAAACACTATCAAAAGAAAGACAAGATGAATTATATAATGCAATGTCAAAATTTCGGTTAATGGTTTGCGGTTCAGCTGCACTTCCAGTTTCTATAATGGAAAAATGGAAATTGATTAGCGGACACATATTACTTGAAAGATATGGAATGACTGAAATCGGAATGGGAATCAGTAATCCCTATAATGGTGAAAGGCGTGCAGGCTTTGTAGGCAAACCATTACCAGGTGTTTCTGTTCGTGTTGTGGACGAAACATACAATGATATAGTCAATGAAGAACCCGGAGAAATATTAATAAAAGGAGCCAATGTGTTTAAATCCTATTGGCATAAACCAGATGAAACAGCAAAAGCATTCACTCTTGATGGTTGGTTTAAAACAGGAGATATGTGTGTAATAGAAAACGAATATTATAAAATTATTGGTAGAAGCTCAGTAGATATTATTAAATCTGGTGGCTATAAAATATCAGCACTTGAGATTGAAGAGGTACTTCGTACACATGAATTAGTTAAGGACTGCGCTGTTGTTGCTCTTCCCGATGAAGAATGGGGTGAAAAAATTGTTGTTGCAATCGTAGGAATAAAACCTGAGGAAGATAGTGTATTAACAAAGTGGATAAGAACACAACTACCTAATTACAAGTGCCCTAAACTTTACATTTGGGTAGATGACTTACCAAGAAATGCAATGGGTAAAGTAGTAAAAACAGAAGTAAAAAAACTATTCAACTAAGTACTATGAAAATATACGGTGTAGCATTTTTGGCGGCCTGTTACCTCATCGGACAAATTTTAGGTGATGCACTCGGATTATTGTTTTCATTTAATGGAAATATTGGAGGTGTTGGATTTGGTATGCTGTTGCTGATTTTACTTGGAGATGAGATCAATAAAAGAGGGTGGCTGGATAATGAATCAGAATCGGGAATTTTATTTTGGAGTGGATTGTATATTCCTGTTGTTGTTGCCATGTCTTCCATTCAAAATGTGAAAGCTGCTTTAACAGGTGGATGGACTGCAGTAATTATTGGTATCGTAGCTACTTTATGTTGCTTTGCGCTTATACCAGTCATTGCCAAACTGTCTAAAAGATTAAAAAACTAAAGATGGAACTACTCACCAAATGGCTGGTTAAACATGATCTTATTTTTGCCTTTTTAACAGTAGGCATCATCCTGTTTTTTTCATTTATTGTTTCAAAAAAACTAACTAACAATAAAATTCCTGCAGCTGCAATAGCAATCACATTAGGCTTACTACTTGCTTACATGGGAGGAAATAAAGGTATTGCGAGTATACCCTTGTTTTCAGGAATGGCCTTACTAGGAGGAAATATGATGCGCGATTTCACAGTAGTTTCTACTGCTATGGGAGCCAGCATCAGTCAAATAAAAAAAGCTGGCTTTATCGGTACTATTTCACTTGTACTCGGTGTATTGATGGCATTCCTATTGGGGAGTATAATCGCATATGCATTGGGATATCATGATGCAAAATCAATTGTCACCATAGGCGCTGGCGCTTGCACCTTTATTGTTGGTCCGGTTACAGGAACAGCAATTGGAGCAAGCTCAGATATCATAGCCATTAGTATTGCAATAGGTGTAATTAAATCTGTGCTTGTCACACTGTTAACACCTGTCATCGCAAAAAATATAGGTTTAAACAATCCAGAAACAGCAATGATCTTTGGAGGTATGATGGGAACTACAAGTGGTGTTACTGCAGGACTCGCAGCTGTAGATACCAAGTTAGTGCCTTATGGAGCACTTACTGCAACCTTTTATACTGGATTAGGCTGTCTGCTTTGTCCGTCTGTTCTTTATTACCTGACAACAATTCTTTTCAATTAACCCTATTTCCCTTCACCAGGTTTAGTTTTCGCCATTTCAAGTAAATTTTTTGAAAAACTAATAAAAATGTATTTACTTTGTATTTCAAAGTACTTTTTATGAGCAAAGAACAAGAACAAATAAACGCCATACAAGATATGCGCAAATTGATGGAGCGATCGTCTAGGTTTCTATCATTAAGCGGTTTATCGGGCGTTGCCATAGGTGTTTTTGCATTGATGGGTGTGGCTGCACTCTATCTAAAACTTGATATACATCCACTTAGAAAAGAATACCAGACAATAATAGATGCCACTAGCCCATCCATGAGCGATGAAACATTCCAATTTATCATGCTAGATGCACTTTTGGTTTTAATTGCATCACTAGCTGCTGGAACAATCATGTCGATCAACCGTTCTAAAAAGCTGAATCTCCCTTCATGGGATGGTGCTGCAAAAAGATTGGTTATCAACCTAATGATTCCTTTAACTAGCGGTGGGTTCCTCTGCCTGATTTTTATTCAAAAAGGTCAGTTGGAAATGCTTGCACCACTAACGCTTATTTTTTATGGATTAGCCTTGGTGAATGCAAGTAAATACACAGTCGATGAGATTAGAAACTTAGGTATACTTCAAATTATACTGGGACTTCTTGCTGCATGGCAGCCAGACTTTGGTTTACTCTGCTGGGCAATAGGTTTTGGCATCTTACACATTGGTTACGGATTGTTCATTCACACTAAACACCAAAGCTAATAACGTGATTGGTGAATTGAATAAAGCTTTCGAAAGCAGAGTGCGGCTGGGCATCATGTCAATCTTGATGGTGAATGATAGCGTCGACTTTTTAACCTTGAAAGAAATGCTTCAAGTTACAGATGGTAACATCGCAAGTCATCTTACCGCCTTAGAAAAACACCAATATATTGAAGTAAAAAAACAATTCATCGGAAAAAAACCAAACACTTCTTATTCAGTAACAGCACTAGGCAAAAAAGCTTTTACTGAACATTTAGATGCGCTAGAAAAATTAATTAAAATTTCAAATTAATCTGCATAATAAAATCATTATGACTACCAATCAAGAAACAATCAACCATAAAACAGAAAATAGTTTATTCAATAAGCAAGATTATATTTTTATTGCTATTGCAGTTTTTCTTGCAGGATGCATAGTGAAAATTCCAAGATTAATCAATATGGAGGATGATGTATTCATCCATAAGAACATAAGTTTTATATTCCCCCCATTTCTACTTTTCTATTTCACCTGGAAAAAAAATGTCCCTTATTCCAAATTGATACTGCCAGCTATTATTATTGGTGTTTCCGCTTTTTTCATCAATTGGCTACCTTATAATGAAAATAGTGATACCTTAATACTTAGTTCTATTCATCTACCCATACTAATTTGGTCGTTGGTAGGCTTTAGTTTTATAAGCAGTAATTTAAAAAATTTAACGGGAAGAATTAGTTTTTTAAGGTTCAATGGCGATTTGGTTGTTATGAGTGCTGTGATGTTACTTGCTTCAGCGTTGTTCACAGCTATAACATGGGGACTTTATGAGTTAATTGGTATTAATATACAAACATTCTATGTGGACTATGTCATCACATGGGGACTACCTGCAATTCCTATAATTGCAACAGTACTCGTTATCAATAATCCAAATCTTGTAGGTAAAGTATCCCCTATCATTGCTAAAATATTTACACCTTTTGTGTTTATTTCATTAGCCATTTTTCTAGGAGCAATTTTTTCAACAAAAAAAGATCCATTCAATGACAGAGAATTTCTTGTTGTTTTTAATGCATTGCTTATTGGTGTAATGGCCATCATACTTTTCTCTATAAGTGAAGTCTCCAAGGGAATGATTAATAAAATCCAACTGCTTTTCCTAGCTGGTCTTTCAATATTAACAATTATCGTTAACGGAATTGCATTATCCGCAATCATTTTCCGCTTAGTTGAATTCGGTATTACCCCAAATAGAGTTGCTATTCTTGGAAGCAATTTGCTTATGTTTGTTCACCTCATCACCATCTCCTACCAATTACTAAACATCCTCAACAAAAAAGTAGAAATTATAGCTGTAGAAAATGCAATAGCAAAATACCTTCCACTCTACACGATATGGGCTGCAGTTGTGGTTTTTGTTTTCCCAGTTCTATTTGGCTACAAATAATGGGTATTTTGTATATTTAAGAATGCCGATTGGACTTAATCAAATCAAAACATTCTTTAACAAAGAAAGTAGCATTTACCGGTACTTGGGATATGCTCTAGGAGAATCAATTCTTGTTATTGTAAGTATTCTCGTAGCTGTAAAGATTGACAACTACAATGAAAATCAAAAGAATCAAGAAGATATTATAGTAACATTGAAACAAATTCAGTCTGAACTAATAACAAGTGCAAAAGATGCTGAAAAAGTAATTGATTTTTATATCAATGTAGATACTTTAATGTACAACATCATGTCTGGCAAGGTCAAAGAAATAGATTACACAGGTGAATTAGGTGATCGTTATGCCTTAGTGGGTATGAGCTACACCAACTTATCTATTGAAATGGAAGGATTTAATACCCTAATGAACAAAAGTGAAAATATTCCTGAAGAATATAACACCGTTGTGAGTGATTTAAAATATTTGTACCTCAAAAATGCTAAGATAGTTGAGGAGATAAATAAGACAATGGCAACAACTACACTTGAGTTTTTTAAATGGAGGATGGCCAACACCAATTGGGCATATGAAGAATATTTTAATAATAAAGCGATTACTAAACAAAAGATTGATTTCTTTCTTCACCATCCCTATTACAAAAATTATCTTCAACAATATAATATGGTAGGTTTAGGCAACCATCTTGAAGTAATCTTAGAATTTAGATCAAAAGCTGAAGATTGCTTTAATAAGCTTGACAGCCTTCTTTATCCAAATGGAAATCCTAATAAGCAAAATTATTTTACAATTACTGACACAACAAACACTAGAGCACTTTTAGGGAATTATCTCATTGAGGAAGATACTATAAAGCTTATCAAAAAGAATGATAAAATATTGTTTCAAATAAACAATGAAGCAGCCTTCCCTGTATTCATGATCAACAAATATCGTTTGGTGCCAGATGCGATTAAGTCAGGAAGCTTTCCCTTTTTCTATTTTAAATACGAAAATGATAGTCTAAAAGGAATGGATATAAAGATTCGAGATATACAGTACTTTTTAAAAAAACTTTGATTATTGAATAAATAAATAAGTTGAAGAATTGACTTATAATTTTAATTTCTCAAAAAACTCTTCCCCTGTTATTTCAATTACATCTCCTGGAAGCATTTTAATGATACTTACTCCTTCGATAGATTCTCTAATTAGACGAACACAGGGATGCCCAACCGATTTTACCATCTTTCTTACTTGATGAAATTTTCCCTCTGTCAATGTAATACTGATCCAAGAATTTTTGACTTTCTCATGTAATTGAATTGTTGGATCAGTCACGAACAAGGGCTTTTCAATCAACTTCACTAAACATGGTGTTGTTAGATAACTATTCCCGTGTGTGGCACTAATTTCAACTCCCCTAGCTAATCTATTTGCAATCTCTTCACTCATTACATTTTTAACCTGCACCAAATACGTTCTTTTGTGTGGCAGTTTTCCTTGAAATAGCAATCGAGTAACTTTCTTATTGGTCGTTAACAACAACAAGCCCTCCGAATCTTTGTCTAATCTACCAATCGCATGTGTTCCTTCAGGAAAATCAAAATTGATGTCTCCCAATAATCTCACATTATGAGTACTTTTAAACTGAGATACCATATCAACGGGCTTGTATAAAATAAAATAACGATGCTCAGTCATGAATGCAAAGTACATCATCTAATTTTATAGCAGAATGAATGTTCAAGGCAAGCCATATAGAACAATTTGGTTAAAACAAGATGATCCTTGCACAGTTATGATCATCGACCAACGAAAGCTTCCCCATCAATTCGATGTAGAAGAAATTACTTCACTACAAAAAATGGAAACAGCCATCAAAGACATGCATCTTCGTGGCGCTGGTTTGATTGGCGCTGCCGCAGCTTATGGCATGTATCTTGCTACACTTGAAATAAATATCTTTAGCAACAGTAATAAAATACTAACTGTTGCTGCCGACAAATTAAAAAAAACAAGACCTACTGCAGTAAACCTAGCATGGGCTGTTAATAGACAACTGCAAGCTTTAAATCAAGCAACTTCTTTAGAAGAACTACAATCTATTGCACGCAACAAGGCGATTGAAATCGCAGATGAGGATGCAGCAAATTGTAGAAAAATTGGTGAACACGGACTAGCACTAATTGAAGAGGTTAGTCGCCGTAAAAATGGAGCAACAGTTAATATACTTACACATTGTAATGCAGGATGGTTGGCATTTGTGGACCATGGATCGGCAACTGCTCCAATTTATGCTGCATATGAAAAAGGAATAAAAATTCATGTCTGGGTTGATGAAACAAGACCAAGAAACCAAGGTGCCAGCTTAACCGCATGGGAACTCAATATGCATGGTGTGCCTCATACCGTCATTGCAGATAATGTTGGCGGACATTTAATGCAACACAAGATGGTTGATCTCATAATTGTGGGGTCAGATAGAACCACACGCAGTGGAGATGTTGCTAATAAAATTGGAACTTATCTAAAAGCCTTAGCTGCAAAGGACAATAATATACCTTTTTATGTTGCACTACCCATGTCTTCATTTGACTGGAAAATAAAAGACGGACTACAACAAATAGAAATTGAAGAGAGAGATGCGGATGAAGTGAGATTCATTGAGGGACTGTGCGAAGGGGAAATCAAAAAAGTACTTCTCACACCTGAATCAACACCAAGCAAGAACTTTGGTTTTGACGTAACACCGGCAAGATTAGTAACTGGACTCATCACTGAAAGAGGAATATGTGAAGCCAATGAAGAAAGCATTTTAAAACTTTATCCAGAAAAAAGTTAATGGAAGAAGGTTATATCAAATACCAGTGCAATTGGATTCAAGAGCAAGTAATTAAACCTGAACAGATCCATGACATCAATAAATGGAGATCCTTGCTCATAGATCAAGGTTACATAGGTATGTATGAAAATGGCATCGGATTTGGAAATATCAGCATACGCTTGGATGAGCAAACATTTATGATATCAGGTTCTGCAACAGGAGGAATTAAAGAACTAACAGTTAATCATTACGCATTGGTCACTGACTTTGACCTTTCCCATAATAAACTCACCTGTAAAGGGATGACTACCGCATCTTCTGAATCTTTAACTCATGCGGCCATTTATGCTTGCTCTAAAGAAATAAATGCAGTTGTGCATATTCATCATAAAGAAAAATGGAAAAACTTACTTAATCATGTAGCAACCACTAATCCATCAATCGCTTACGGCACTCCAGAAATGGCATTTGCTATCCAAAGATTAATCAATGAAGACAAAGTTGGTTCAAGTAGAATTATTGTCATGGGCGGACATGAAGAGGGACTGATTGCATTTGGGAAAACACTTAAAGACGCGGCGATGACTTTTTTAAAGATTTAAAACATTCATTGTATCTTACAGGCAGGTTATTTAACAATATCCTTAATTCAATGTTTCATCAAAAAAATATCATGAAAAATATACTCCTACCCCTTTTGCTCTCTGCAATTTTTTTGAGTTGTGAATCAAACAAAGCTGATGTTCCAACAGTTGCGTTTATTGACGCTTTCCAGGATAATACCATTGCAAAAGCCAAAGAAGGATTTTTTACTGCACTTGCTGAAAATGGATTTGATGAGAAAAAAGGAACATTAAACGTAATTTATAGAAATGCACAGGGCGATATACCTACGCTCACGCAGATTGCAAAATACATGATCTCCCAAAAGCCAACATTGATTGCCACCTGTCCAACACTCGCTACCATTACTGCAGTGCAAAACACCAAAGAAATTCCCATCTTCATGATGGTCTCTGAAACTGTTGAGCGACTTCAAATAAAAAGTAAACTAGATGGATATCCTAAAAACTTGTTTGGAATTGGCGAAACATTGGCCTATATCGATACATCAGTTAGTTTAATCCCTCAACTCATCAAACCAAAAGGTGAAAAAATTAAAATGGGACTGGTCTTTAATCAATCAGAACCACAATCTGTACAAGCATTAGAAGAAATAAAGAAAGTAGCAAGTAGAAATAATATAGAGATAGTTGCTCTTCCTGTAAACTCTTCAGCTGATGTACAACTGGTAACACAATCATTATTATCAAAAAATATTGATGTGTTTTTTGCCAACCCCGACAATACCATCTTCGCATCTTTTGAATCTATTTTAAAAGCTTGCGAAGCAAAGAATGTTCCCATCATGACCAGCGAAGCTGGTTTAGTATCAAGAGGCGCACTAGCTGCTTTTGGTCCGGATATGTATGAGTGGGGTTACCAGTCTGGACTCGAAGCAGCAAAACTGCTTAAAACTGGAACCACAGAAGGCATTGCGCCAGGTCTTGTGAATAAAAGAAACAGGGTATACAATCCTGCAATGGCAAAAAAATACAACATCACTATCCCTGAAGGATATAAACCGCTTTAATGAGCGCATTCTACCTTACCGCATTGCAAATGGCACTTTGTTTGGGTCCGATGGCCATGGGAATTTTTATTTCTATGAAAGTCTTCAACATCCCAGACATCACAACTGATGGTAGCTACACCTTAGGTGCAACTGTTACTGCTGTGCTACTTACATCCAATACACCAGTCTGGCTAGTTTTGCCCATCAGCATTTGCGCTGGAGCAATGGCTGGAACAATCACAGGTTTCATTCATACTAAACTGGGTATAGATGCGCTTCTATCAGGTATCTTGGTGATGACTGCACTTTATTCAGTCAATCTGATGATACTAGGCAGATCCAATATCCCTTTAGTGGATATTGATTCGATATTCAATAAAATTCCTTTTTCATCAAACGAACAATACAATCAATTGCTCATTGCACTTTTATTTGTTGGATGTGTACTGGCTATCATAATATATTTATTAAGAACTGATTTTGGCATTACGATGCGTGCTACTGGAAACAACCCCATCATGAGTAAAGCAATGGGCGTGAACAATGATAGCATCAAAATTATCGGACTAGCTATGTCGAATGGACTTACTGCTAGCAGTGGATTTTTGGTTGCGCAGTACCAAGGCTTCACCGACATCAATATGGGCATTGGAATAGTGATCACAGGATTAGGTTCTGTTTTAATTGCGGACACCATTAGTAAATGGACCAACATCAGAAAAATTGGAAAACAAATTATGCTTGTCGTGATTGGCTGTATTGCATTTCAATCGGTACTAGCCTTCACCCTTTCAATAGGCATTGATCCTAATTTGTTAAAGATGGTGACTGCTTTATTTGTCTTACTCATTGTCGCTTTACCAAGAATCAGTAAATCATTTGCCAAAAACTGATCATGATTCAATTCAAGCACATATCAAAGATTTACAACAAAGGGAAAGAAGATGAAGTAGCCGCTTTATCAAACCTTAACTTGAATATCAACAAGGGTGAATTTGTTGTGATCATCGGTACAAACGGAAGTGGCAAATCAACCGTGCTTAATCTTCTGCTTGGAACAATTAATCCTACAGAAGGTGCTATCAATATAAATAACCATGATATCACATCACTGCCATCATTCAAAAGAAGTCAATGGATCTCCATGGTCTTTCAGAATCCCGCACATGGTACTGCACATGATTTAAGTATTTTAGAAAATTTCAGGCTGGCATCTTTACGTGCAGGTAAAAAGGGACTCCAAATTGGCATCAACAACAGCTTTCGCAAAACAATAGAAGAAAAAGTTTCTAGTTTAGGAATGGGTTTAGAGAAAAAGTTGGATCAGCCTATGGGAAGTCTTTCAGGGGGACAAAGACAGGCGCTTACCCTATTGATGGGCGTGATGGACAAAACAGATATTTTACTTATGGATGAACCCACTGCTGCGTTGGATCCTAAATCTTCTCAGGTAGTCATGCAATTAGCGGATAAAATCAACAAAGAATTGGGCATCACCATCATGTTGGTTACACATAGTATGAAAGATGCACTTCATTTTGGCAATAGACTACTCATGTTTCATGGTGGGCAAGTCATTAGGGATCTCAACCAAACTGATAAATCAACGCTGCAATTGAGCCATTTACAAGAATGGTTCAGCTGATTAGACTGCATATTTTCTTAAAAGTATTTCCCAATTTTGTCATCTAATCGTACATTGTCAATTCAACAGAATGTACATGAACAGAACTTCAGTCGCAGATAAGCCTTCAGTGAAAAAAGCAGCATGGTTTTTAGTCATCCCAGTTGTACTTGGTGTGTATTTTGGAATTTCAGCATATACCCATAATTCTGATCCGGGAATTCCTCCTGATCCCAATCGTTTTACAAAAGTTGTACTGACTGAAGCAGGAAAGTTGGATGAGCCAATGGAAATGACATTTCTTCCTGATGGAAGAGTATTAATCGTAGAAAGGAAAGGCGGATTGAAAGCTGTCGATAGCAAAACTGGAGTAGTCAAGTTACTTGCAACCATTCCTGTCAACACAAAATACAAGAATAATAAAGGACAACTCAGAGAAGCTGAAGAAGGACTCATGGGTATTATCGCTCATCCTAAATATGCGCAAAACAATTGGATCTATATGTATTATGCGGATCCAGTTGATACCAAACACGTATTAGCAAGATGGGAATTGAAGGGTGATGAATTAGTTGCCTCTTCAAAAAAAGTAGTGCTAGAAGTACCTACACAACGTGAAGAGTGTTGTCATACTGGTGGTGGAATGGTATTTGATCCTCAAGGAAATTTATTGCTTACTGTTGGTAACAATACTATTAATCCTTCATCAGGAACATCTAACCTCGATGATCGTCCGGGTTTTGAAAATAAAGATGATCAGCGAGCACCAGGAAATACAAACGATTTGCGTGGAAAAATTTTACGTATCCACCCTGAAGATGATGGCAGTTATTCTATCCCAGAAGGAAACTTATTTCCAAAAGGAACACCAAAAACACGTCCTGAAATTTATACCATGGGGCACCGCAATCCATGGAGACCAACCATCGATTCAAAAACAGGATTTCTTTATTGGGGCGAAGTTGGTCCGGATGCTTCCAACGACACCAAAAGAGGTCCGCGTGGTTACGATGAGTTCAACCAAGCCAAAAAAGCAGGCAATTTCGGATGGCCTTATTTTATTGGCGATAACAAGCCCTATGTCGAGTATCACCACGAAGACAGCAGTTATGGTGCTCCCTTTGATCCAAAGAAGCCGCTTAACAAGTCAAGAAATAACACTGGTCTAAATGAACTTCCCCCTGCTGAACCTGCAATGATTTGGTATCCATACGCCCTTTCAGATGAATTCCCACTCATGGGAGCATCTGGCAGAAGTGCAACAGGTGGACCAGTATATAGAAAAACAGATTTTCCTAATGCAAAACGTCCCTTCCCTGATTACTATGAAGGCAAATGGATGATTGTTGATTTCATGAGAGGCTGGATTATAGCGGTTACCATGGATGAAAATGGCAATTATAAAAGCATGGAGAAATTTGCACCTGAAATGAATTTCGGTTCTGCCATTGACATGGATTTTGGCCCGGATGGCGATTTGTATGTACTTGAATACGGATCAGCCTGGTTCAAAGGCAATGAAAATGCACATTTGGTAAGAGTAGAATACAATGCTGGAAATCGTAAACCATTGGTAGTTGTGAATGCCAGCAAAATCAGTGGTGCTGTGCCTTTCAAAACACAATTATTGTCGACTGGAACTAAGGATTATGATGGCGATTCACTTAAATATGAATGGAAAGTTGTTGGTAGTGGACAAACTAAAATCTACAAACAAAAAGATCCTGTCATCACACTAACAACAGCCGGAAACTATAAAGCAACACTCACTGTAACAGATCACAACGGCGCTAAGAACAGTGACCACGTTGAACTCAAGGCGGGTAATGAACCTCCAGCAGTATCAATTGATGTTGCACAAGCAAATAAAACATTCTACTTCCCTGGATCACCAATTCAATACGCAGTTAAGGTGAGCGATAAAGAAGATGGTTCTTTGGCAAATGGTAAAATATTACCTGCACAAGTAGCGGTGAGCTTAGATTATATGCCTTTGGGTTATGATCAAATTGATATTGCTGCAACACAGAGAAATGCAGATATGGCAGCAATGGCATCTACGGGACAATTATTAATGAACAAGAGCGACTGTAAAAGTTGTCACTTAACAGACAAGCGTTCTGTTGGACCAAGCTATCTTGAAATTGCTAAACGCTACAAAGGCAAAGCAGGTGCAGTAGAGTCGCTAGCACAGAAAGTAATCAAAGGTGGAGTTGGTGTTTGGGGCGAACATGCCATGAGTGCACATCCACAATTAAGTGTTGCAGATTCACGTGCAATTGTAGAATACATCATGACAACCGGAGAAAAGAAATCTGCTTTCAAATCAGCTCCAATCAAAGGAAATTGGGAAATCAAACCAGCTGCAGAACAAAAAGAGAAAGGCACTTATGTAATGCGTGCTGCTTATCGTGATAAAGGGACTGCATCAATGAAACCATTGGTAGGTGAAGAAATAATAGTATTGCGCTATCCTAATTTGAATCCTGAATTAGCTGATATTACAAAAGGATTTGTCAAATACATCACCCCAGTGAAGTCTTTGAACATGGATGCCAATGGATCCTACCTGGCGTACAAAGATCTTGATCTTACTGGCTTATCTGCATTTGATATTAAGATCATGAGTAGTCTTAGAAATCCAACTGCTGGCGCAGCAGTTGAAATTAGAATTGATAGACCAGACGGCCCAATCATTGGAAAATCAGACTTCATTGCTACAACTACTAGGGGTTCGATTAAAACAAAAATCAATCTATTAGAAGCAAGAGGTAAACACACTGTTTATTTTGTATTCATGAATGAGAAAGCAACAGTGGGACAAACGTTGGTCCAGATTGTAGATATAGAAGTACTGCCAAAAACAACAACTCCAACACCAACAACTAAATAGTTAATTATAAGCTTATGCTCAAACGGATTTTTATTACAATCGGACTTCTTTTTTTAGTCCTTGTTGCGGTGCTATTAATAAATACATTCAGATTCAATCCAACTCAACAAGGAACGGTTGATTCAATAACAATCAATAAGTATGACTCAGCAGCTATTCATCTGAGTCAAGCGCTACAAATCAAAACTGTTTCTTTTGGAGATACACTTCCTATTGATACAGCAGAGTTTATCAAGTTCAGGACTTTCATGGAGACAACTTATCCATTGATGCACCAACAACTTGAGAAAAAATCATTCAATTTATTTAGTTATGTGTTCAAATGGAAAGGAAAAGACACTACACTTGCGCCATATGTATTAATGGCGCATACCGATGTAGTTCCGGTTGAAGCTATCGCAGAAAGCAAATGGAGTTATCCTTCATTTAGTGGCACAATAGATAAGGATACTATTTGGGGACGAGGTGCGGTAGACGACAAAGGATCTGCCATTGCGATCATGGAGGCAGTAGAATCATCATTAAGAGAAAATATTCAACCATCAAGAACCATCTATCTCTGCTTTGGCCACGATGAAGAAATTTCTGGTAAAAGAGGCGCAGCAATTTTTTCAAAATGGTTTGATTCTAGCAAAATCAAGCCTGCATTGGTATTGGATGAAGGTGGCATGGTAGACACAGAAAGATTTAAAAAGGCTGGTCGTCCAGTTGCTGTTGTTGGTACAGGCGAAAAAGGATATACAAATATTGATTTGATTGTCGAGTTGCCTGGCGGACATTCTTCAACCCCTGTTAAAGAAACAGCAATCGACATCCTCAACCAAGCCATCGTTAAAGTTAGAGCCAAACAAATGCCTGCACTCATGGTACCACCAGTGCAGGATTTATTGGGTAGGACTGGAGCTGCTGAATCATTCCTTACAAAAATGGTCATGGCTAATATGTGGTTATTCAAAGGAAGCATCATCAAAAAAATGGAGGCTTCAAATCAAACCAATGCCATGGTGCATACTACACTTGTGCCTACAATAGTAAAAGCAGGTATCAAAGACAATGTGATCCCTTCCATAGCAAAGGCTACGTTTAACAGCAGAATATTACCCGGACAAACAAGTGATGATGTTGTGGAGTTTGTTAAGAAAGCAATTAATGACGAAAGAGTAATCGTTAAAAAGCAGACCATATCATTATTTGAGGCATCAGCTACAACAGCTGCAGATCATCCAACATTTAAAAAAATAGAAGGACTAACACAGAAGGTTCTTCCCAATGTACTTGTTTCCCCATACTTGGTTGTTGGTGCTACCGACTCAAGATATTTCAGACCCTTTAGCGAAGCAGTCCTCAATTTCAGTCCCATGCAAGACGTAAAAGGCTTCCATGGAATAGACGAACGCTTAGGCAAAGAAGACTTAAATAGAATGATTACTTTCTATCGTTTGTTTATTCAAGAATAAAAAATTTGGATAAGTCTACATATTAATCGTAATTTTACGATTAATATGGGAGCAACTAAAACAGCGGACTACACAACAAAAGAATTAAGCATTGCGAAATATGCTAAGGCATTATCGCATCCAGCAAGAATTGCTATTTTAAATCTGTTACTAAAAAAGCAATCTTGTATATGTGGTGACATTGTAGAAGAATTGCCTTTATCACAGAGCACAGTATCACAACACTTAAAGGAGCTAAAAGAAGCTGGACTCATCAAAGGAGATATTGATGGAGTATCCGTTTGCTATTGTATAGATGAGAAAGAATGGAAAAAAGCCAATTCACTAATCAATAGCTTTATGGAATTGTTCAAAGGAAATAAATCTAATTGTTGCTAATTGAATAGATAATACTTTAAATAAATTTTATGCCAACTGAAGAACAATTAAAAGAAATCGTAAGAAAAAAGTATAGTGAAATTGCATTACAAGACAAGGAAACCAATATGCAGTCTTGCTGCGGAGCCGGTGGTTGTTCTACGGAAGTGTATAACATCATGAGCGATGACTATACTTCACTAGAAGGATATAACGCTGATGCTGATTTAGGTTTAGGCTGCGGACTACCAACACAATTTGCGAGAATCAAGAAAGGTGATGTTGTTGTTGATCTTGGTAGTGGGGCAGGAAACGATTGTTTTATTGCAAGACATGAAGTAGGCGAAACAGGTAAAGTAATTGGAGTTGACTTTACAACTGCAATGATTAACAAGGCAAGAGCAAATGCAGAAGCAAGAGGATTTAACAATGTAGAATTCAGGCAAGGAGATATTGAGCATATGCCCATAAGCGCAAATGTAGCAGATGTAATTGTCAGCAATTGTGTATTAAATCTTGTTCCCAATAAAAATGGTGTATTTCAAGAAATCTATCGTGTTTTGAAACCAGGAGGGCATTTCAGTATTAGTGATGTGGTGCTAGTAGGTGCATTACCTGATGGCTTACGAAAAGATGCTGAAATGTATGCGGGCTGTGTTGCAGGAGCAATCCAGAAAGAAGTATACCTTGAGCTAATTCATGCGAATGGATTTGAAAATGTAATCATTCAAAAAGAAAAAGCGATTGTGATTCCTGATGATATTTTAAAAAATTACTTGTCTCAGGATGAAATACATTCATTCAAAACTGGAGATACAGGGATTTTTAGTATAACCGTTTTTGCTCAAAAACCAATCAACCAAAATAAATGCACACCAGGAGGTGGTTGCTGTTAAATTTATCATTATGAAAAAAGTCTTGATACTTTGTACGGGTAACAGTTGCAGAAGTCAGATTGCCCATGGATATCTAAAAAAGTTTGCAGAAGATAAAGCAGAAATATACAGTGCTGGAGTAGAAACACATGGTGTAAACCCAAAAGCAATTGCTACTATGCAAGAAGATGGCATTGATATCTCTAATCACACTTCTAACAATGTGAATGAGTACAGAGACATTGATTTTGATTTTGTGATAACTGTATGCGATCACGCAAAAGAGGTTTGTCCTTTTTTCCCAAGTAATGCCAAACTATTTCATTACAACTTCCCAGACCCTGCCAAAGCAAAAGGAACAGATGAAGAAATCAAACGAGAATTTGAACGTGTAAGAGAAATGATCAAGCGTTATTC
>JBEASE010000063.1:0-8611 GCA_041162625.1 Bacteroidota bacterium
ACCCACTCTTTGATAGAGTTCAATAACTCTTGTACGTTCTCATAACGCTGAACGCCTTCAGTACTTTTATCATTGAACAACTCTCTTACCAATCCTGTTTGCTTACCTACATGAAATGCAACATCATAAGCATTGCTATTCTTCAACATACTAGCAAAGCTCTTGATCATCAACACAAAATTTTCAACCGCCTCCAAGGTTCCCGCTTTGAAACCAAATTCTTGTGCGCGGTTCAATACTTCCCACAATGAAATTTCTTTTTCATTGGCATTTAATATCAATTTATCCAATGAAGTTTTTCCAATACCTCTTACAGGATAGTTGATAATCCGCTTAAGTGATTCTTCGTCTCGCGGATTAACAATCACACGTAAATAAGCAATATAATCTTTGATCTCTTTACGCTGATAGAAACTGATACCACCAAAAATGGTATAAGGAATATTCATCCTGCGCAAAGATTCTTCAAACGCACGGCTCTGTGCATTGGTACGATAGAGAATAGCAAAATCCTTGTTGAAAAAATGATTGCGCAGTTTTTGTTCCTGAATGGTATCAGCGACAAATTTACCCTCATCATTGTCGGTCATGGTCCGTACCAACTTTATTTTCTCACCCTCACCATTGTCCGTCCACAACTCCTTTTGTATTTGGCCCTTGTTGTTTCCAATCACTTGATTGGCCACATTCAAAATCTGTTTGCTACTGCGGTAGTTTTGTTCCAACTTCACCACTTTCACATCCATATAATCCTTTCGGAACAACAAAATATTTTCAATCGTTGCTCCACGGAAAGAATAAATGGATTGCGCATCATCACCCACCACACAAACATTTTCATGAGCTGCACCTAAAAGTTTGATGATTTCATATTGAGCCGGATTGGTATCCTGGTACTCATCAATCATGATGTGACTAAACTTATGTTGGTATTTGTGTAAGGCATCAGGATGATCTTTCAGAATCATGTAGAATTTCAATAACAAATCATCGAAATCCATCGCACCGTTTTTAAAACAGCGCTTGGCATAGGCAGTGTAGATTTGAGCGATAGCAGGACGATTAGCTCTTGCATCTTCTTGTTGCAAACCATAATCACTTGCATAATCTTCGGCAGTCACCAAAGCATTTTTTGCTGAAGAGATTCTATTGTAAACAGTCGATGGTTTATACATCTTATCATCGAGATGCAACTCATTGATGACTGTTTTCAAAACACTCTTTGCATCATCTGTGTCATAAATGGTAAAAGAGGAGGGATAGCCTATGCGCGTTGCTTCCGATCTAAGTATTCGAGCAAAAACAGAGTGAAATGTGCCGATGTATAAATTACCTACCTCATTGGTCCCTAAAATCTTTCCTACCCTTTCCTTCATCTCCTTTGCCGCCTTATTAGTGAAGGTCAGTGCCAAAATTCTAAACGCATCCACCCCGTTGGCCATCAAATGGGCAATACGGGTGGTAAGCACTTTGGTTTTTCCGCTTCCCGCACCGGCTATAATCATTAAGGGACCATCAACATGCATCACCGCCTCCCGCTGTTGCAGGTTGAGCTCATTCAAGTAATTAGACATGCTTGCAAGTTACTATAAATAGCTGTTGTGCTCAAAGGATTAAACTGATATAGATCGATTATGTTAAAGTTTTGTTTAAGCATTTATGATGGTTAAACTCACTTATTTCTTTAGAGTCTATTAGGCATGAAAAAGAGTGATGTTTATACAAACCGCAAAAATTCAATGAATATGAAAACCTTAAAAATTTCTCTTGTTGCTGCTTCCTTGCTGGTTGCGTTTATGTTGATTTTCTCATCTTGTACAAAAAACGGTATCGACGCAAGTGCGGGTGGTAAAGTTGCTGTATACTTGACTGACGGACCTGGTGAATTTGACTCCGTTTTTATAGATATCCAAAAAGTAGAGGTGAAAATTGATACCAGTTCTGCTTATAAAGATAATGATGATCGTTGCAAAGACGACGATGATAGAGATGATCACCAAAAGAGAAAAGATGATTATGGTGAGTGGGTAAATATCAATTTTACACCTGCAATAATTGATGTTTTGAGTTTAAGAAATGGTGTAGAAACAAAATTGGGTGAAGCAAATATCTTGACTGGCACCGTAAGAAAAATCAGAATTACATTAGGTACACAAAACCGTGTAGTTAAGAACGGTGTTTCAAGCACATTAGAACTTAGAAACGAGACAAATAATTTCCTCTATGTAAAATTGTATGACAAACACAGACAAAGAAGTGCTGATAGTACTAGTGTAAGTGTTTGGGTAGATTTTGATGTAGCGAATTCAATTTATGAGAAGGATGGAAAGTTCTACTTAAAGCCAGTACTTCGCCCATTCAACAACAAAAACTTTGGTGAGGTAGAAGGCAAAGTACTGCCACTTGAAGCAAAAGCTGTAGTGCGTATCACCAATGGTGCAGGTTTCAATGGTGTAGCATTGCCTAATCGTGAAGGTAACTTCAAATTACGTGGATTAGAATCCGGTACCTATACAGTAACTGTCCAGGGTCTTGCACCTTATGTTGACAAAGTAATATCCAATGTCGTGGTAACCAAAGGAAAAGAAACCGAGCTGGGTGTAATTACACTCACCCAGTAATTGGGTTTTTTCTTAGAAAAAAGGCTGTCAATAGACAGCCTTTTTTTATGGTATTAATTTCTCAAAGCAAGACCAGTCCTGTTACCATTGTGTTTTTCGTTTTCAACAACCATTTGCCCGTTTACCAACACATAATAAATCCCTTTAGAAAATTGATGGGGTTGGTCATACACAGATAAATCTTGTATAAGATTTTCGTCGAAGATGACGATATCAGCAAATTTTCCAGTCATCAGTAATCCTCTGTCACGCAAATTGAATTTCGTAGCGGGTAAAGAAGTCATCCTCCGCAAAGCCTCTTCTAGTCGAATAACTTTTTGCTCTCTAACATACTTGGCCAATACTCTTGCATTGGTTCCATATCCTCTTGGATGGGGCATACCTTTACCGTTGCTAACACCTGCGTCAGCCGCTGGCATATTGAAAGGATATTTCATAAAATGGACCAAATCATTTTCACTCATGGTATGATAAATCATTTGTGCATTTGATTTTTCAAGCATGTCTAAAATCAAATTGGCTTCGTTGGTAATATTTTTCTTTCTTCCTAACATGAGATTGATTTCGCTGATACTTTTACCATTGTAAGTGCTGTCAGGTGCAAAATTGGCAACGACAGCAAAAGAATAATCTTTCAGTTTGTCGCGTTTCAAGATGGACTTCATTTCAGTAACAATGGTATTCCTGGTCGTTGGATTTTTTAATTTTACACGAAGAGAATCTAGTCCTCCTTCTAATGCCCAATCAGGTAAGCGCACTGCAAGATTGGTACTGCTGGCTGTGTATGGATATTGATCAATGGTAACATCAAAACCATTTCTTCTTGCCTCTTCCACCATGCCCAAGGTTTCAGTTGATCTTCCCCAGTTATTTTTACCAGTCACTTTAAAATGTGAAATCTGTACAGGGATATTTGCTTCTCTTCCAATAGTTAATGCTTCATTAATTGCTTCATTTACTTTTGTTCCTTCATAACGCATATGAGTTGCATAAACTCCACCATTGGCAGCAGCTACTTTTGCAAGATTGACTATTTCTTCAGTCGGCGCATACATCCCTGGTAAATAGATCAAACCTGTTGAAAGTCCCACCGCACCATCTTGCATCGCCTTCAAAGTAATCTCCTCCATCTTTTTCATTTCATCTGCAGTGGCCTTTCTGTTTTCCAAACCCATACCTAATCTTCTAATAGTATTGTGTCCAGTAAGCGTTGCTACGTTAATGGAAGTCTTGATGCTATCTATCCCTTTTAAGAATTTTCCAATATCGTCTGCCCCATTCCCACAATTCCCCGTAACAACTGTTGTTACCCCATCATAGATATAATTATCCGCAGTAGGTTTTTCAAATATGCTGCCTTCAATATGTCCATGCACATCTATAAAACCAGGTGCCACAATTTTATTGGCTGCATCAATAACTTTCACCCCGGGGTATTTTTCTTTTATCCCCTTTTTTACTTCAACAATTCTATCACCTTTGATAGCAAGATCAGCTTTGAACCAGCTGTTGCCGGTACCATCTACAATCCTTCCATTAGTGATGATAAGATCAGGTTGTCCGTTTTGCGCTAACAGATTGACAAAAAGTAACTGCACAAAAACAAGGAGGAGTAAATATTGCTTTTTCATATCGACTAAAATTATATCAAATATCAATTCTTCCGATGTAGAATCTTATCCTAAAACTATGATATTAATGTTTGCAAAATTAGATTTGTATCCTGCTCGTCTATAAAGCATAGGATAAGCCATTCTCTACATACAACCGGACCTAGTGTCCGGTTTTTATATAGGTATACATGAAGAATTCTTAATTTTACAATCAGAAACATCAATATGGCAATAAAAATCATTGTAACCGGTGGAACTTTTGATAAAGAATACAATGAGCTCAACGGAGAGTTGTTCTTCAAGGATACTCATTTACACGAAATGTTAAGCAGGGGTCGCTCTAAACTTGAATTAGACATCTCCACATTGATGATGATTGATAGTTTAGATATGACAGATGGGGATAGAAAGAAAATTGCAGACGCTTGTATTACTGCAGAAGAAGATAAAATCTTGATCACACATGGTACAGATACTATGCCAACAACAGCAGCAGTATTAGCTGAACAAATCAAAAACAAGACTGTGGTTTTAACCGGCGCGATGGTGCCTTATAAATTTGGAAGCTCTGATGGTATGTTCAATTTAGGAAGTGCACTTGCATTTGTACAAACACTGCCACACGGTGTTTATGTAGTGATGAATGGAAAAGTTTTTGATGGTAATAATGTGATGAAGAACAAGGCGACTGGTGAGTTTGAGGTATTAGATAAATAATTTATCATTCGCTTATTCAGATTAAAATAGTTAGAAAATAAAAAAGGTGTTCAAGATAATCCTGAACACCTTTTGTTATTTAAAGCTATTTACTATTACTTCTTTTCCAACAACTTGAAGAACTGATCCAACTGAGGAAGGATTACAATTCTAGTGCGACGGTTCTGTGAACGGCCATCTTCAGTTGAGTTGTCAGCAATTGGTTGATACTCAGATCGACCAGCTGCAACCATCTTCGAAGGCTCCATGCCGTATTGCTTTTGGAACATACGCACAATTGTTGTTGCACGCTTCACACTTAGATCCCAGTTGTCTTGTAATTCTTTGTTACCATTCAATGCAACATTATCTGTATGTCCTTCAACCATGAATTCAATATCAGGTTGATTCTTCAACACCAAAGCCACTTTACCAAGAACAGTTTTTGCTCTATCGCTCAAATCAAAACTACCAGTCTTGAACAACACCTTATCAGAGATGTCTACATATACAACACCTTTATCTACTTTAATATTTACATCCTTATCATTTAGATCACCTATTGCACCTTTGAGATTCATCACCAATGCCATATTCAATGAATCCTTGCGAGCAGCTGCTTGCTGAATAGATTGGATATAAGCATCTTTTGATCCGATGTTGTCAAGCGACTTTTTAATACTTTCCGCTTGAGAAGAAGATATAACAGAAAGATCTTCTAATTGCTTCAAGGCTTGGTTATTGTTTTTCTTCAAAAATTCAACCTGCTCTTTTAATGCTGATAACTGTGCTTCACGCTGTGCATCAGCAATTGCTCTCTGACGATCAGCTTCAGCTTTTTCATCGCGACAAGCTTTGGTTTCTTTTTGAGAAGCAATTAATTCATTATTCAGTTTGCCATATTTGTCATTTAAGGCTTGAAACTTTTTTGCAGGCACACAAGAAAATAATGAGCCGGCCATACATACAACAAGAAGAAAAGAGTTGATTTTCATTATGCAGTGATTTAGGATTTATCGATGCACAAATATAAAAAACGACCGATAATAGGATGGATTATTTGTCAACATTCATACTCCACACGTTTATGTTAGAATTTGTGCATATTTATTTGGGTTGATTTAAAGATTTTATTATAATTTGAGTCAGATTTTTGTCGGCTTTAGCTTGCCGAAAAATATGTTTGTTTTCTCATGCTACCCTGCTATTTGTCTAAATAGCAGGGTTTTTTGTGAAAAACACTAAAAAAATTAGTGGAAAAAATGCTAAAATTATTAGTTTTATAATAATTATTCCCCTACCTTTACCCTCTTAAAATTCAACAAGTATGTCAAATAATGAAAAACTGAAAGCGCTCAAACTCACGCTGGACAAGATTGAGAAGGATTATGGCAAGGGAAGTGTGATGATGATGAATGAAAAGGGAGAAGCGCAGATTGAAGCGATTTCTACAGGATCAATCGGACTAGATGCAGCTCTTGGTATTGGCGGTCTGCCAAAAGGAAGGGTGGTTGAAATATACGGTCCAGAGAGTTCTGGTAAAACCACTATCGCTACACATGTAATTGCAGAAGCACAAAAAAAGGGTGGTATGTGTGCCTTTATTGATGCTGAACATGCATTCGATAGTGCATATGCCAAAAAACTTGGGGTGGATGTTGACAATCTATTGATTTCTCAACCTGATTATGGTGAGCAAGCATTGGAAATTGCTGATCGCCTTATACTATCTGGCGCACTAGATGTTGTGGTAATCGACTCAGTAGCTGCACTTGTCCCTAAAGGTGAACTTGAGGGTGAAATGGGTGATAGCAAAATGGGCTTGCATGCAAGATTGATGAGTCAGGCGCTCAGAAAACTAACTGCAACCATTAGCAAAACCAATACCATTTGTATTTTCATCAACCAGTTGCGTGAAAAGATTGGTGTAATGTTTGGTAATCCTGAAACTACTACCGGTGGTAATGCATTGAAGTTTTATGCTTCAGTAAGATTGGATATCAGAAGAACAGCACAAATAAAAGATGGTGATGAGGCAATTGGTAATCATGTTAAAGTTAAAGTAGTCAAGAACAAGGTTGCTCCACCTTTCCGCTCTGCTGAATTTGATATCATATTTGGAGAAGGTATATCCAAGACTGGTGAGATAATCGACATGGGCGTTGAGTTAGGTATCGTAAATAAAAGTGGAAGCTGGTACAGCTACAATGGAGACAAACTAGGCCAAGGTAGAGATGCAGTTAGACAACTCATGATTGATAACCCTGAAATGGCAAATGAGATTGAATCTAAAATCAGAGAAAAACTAAAAGAAATGCAGGCATCATAATTGCAGTTGGCTGCTTGTTTAGAAGCCGCATTCCTGTTGAACAGGGATGCGGTTTTTTATTTACTTTCATGTTAACATTCATCATCATGATCAAACATAGAAAATTAGAGGCGCGAAAAAGAATTGCGCTTGTTGCACACGACAATAAAAAGAAAGAATTGATAGACTGGGCTGTATACAACAAGACAGCATTATCAAGACATGAACTTTTAGCAACAGGTACCACAGGTAAATTATTAGAAGATGCACTTGATCGATCCATCAAAAAATTACTAAGTGGACCACTTGGTGGCGACCAACAAATTGGTGCAATGATCGCTGAAGGTGGTGTAGATACATTAATTTTTTTCTGGGATCCAATGGAAGCACAGCCGCATGACCCTGACATCAAAGCTTTACTGAGATTGGCTGTTACCTGGAACATTCCTTTTGCTTGTGATAGAGCGACTGCTGACTTTTTATTGACATCTCCACTGATGCATGATGAATATACTTGCACCATTCCTGATTATAGTAATTATATCAAAAGAGATCTATCAAAATAATTGAATATGAAAACTTCACTGTTTAAATATGCCTTTACTGTATTGATGTTTGGCTTGCTTACACAATTGCATGCACAAGACTCACTTAGCAAAGCAGATATAAAGAGTGGGGGAAAACTAATGGATATTCAATTTACTGATCAAGAAATTGAAATGATGCTGGCTGATTTGAAAGACAATATCATGGATTTCAAAAAAATGCATAGCCTCCTCTTGAATAATAATGTGGGTATGAGTATTGCGCAACGACTCACGCCTCCTGCTGAAAAACAAGAAAAAATCAAATGGCAATACGATAAGAAGATATTAATGCCAGTCAATAAAAATGAACTCGCATTTTATTCCCTCAAACAATTGGGATCACTGCTGAGAAATAAATCAATTACTTCTGTCGAGCTAACACAATTCTTCATCGACCGTATAAAAAAATATGGCGATACTTTGCAATGTGTGGTCAACCTCACTGAAGCCATTGCCATGGAACAGGCAGCAAAAGCTGATGAAGATTTTAGAAAAGGCATTGACAAGGGACCGCTTCAAGGGATTCCCTATGGATTGAAAGACCTGTTTGCAGTCAAATCGACTAAAACCACCTGGGGAGCCCAACCCTATAAAGAGCAAAGGATTGAAGAAGATGCCTATGTCTATACAAGATTAAGAGAAGCCGGAGCAGTCCTGGTTGCAAAATTTACCCTGGGTGCACTGGCTATGGGCGATTATTGGTTTGGCGGTAGAACCAAAAATCCATGGAACCTCAACTTCGGCTCAAGCGGTTCATCCGCTGGCTCAGCTTCAGCTACGGTAGCG